>JABJPE010000054.1 GCA_018664045.1 Legionellales bacterium
AATAATCAAAATATGTCTGAAAACCTCGCTGCAACAGTAAAAACTACTTTGAGCTCTGCTGGTGATGTTGAAAATGCAATTATAAAATTTTTAGAAACAAATAAGTTAATTGTTGCAGTATCACCAGCTGACATTGCTGCTATAAAAAAAGAGTTTAGCACTAATTATTCCATAGTGCGTGTTTCAGATCATATGGATGAGTTTTCTGTTAAGCCAAAAAATAAAGATAGCAGTTGGTTTGAGTATGGAGGGGCTCTGTGTGTTGAATTTTCTGAGTTTGCTAAGTGTATTGAACCTGACAAAAGTAGCGAGTTTATTAATGGTAAAATAGAAGAATTTAAGAGTGTGTCTAGGGAAGATGACAATAGCATTACTTATGCTGGCGACCCATCATTACAGCTAATAAGTAAATTAGCCGATACAGATTATCCAGCGCACGAACTTTTAGATATCATGCTTGAAAATAATATTACTAATTCTGAATTATTTGGCAAGGTAATTAGTAAAATAAAACCTGATGAAATAGATGATAACAAGGCCTGGTTTTTTGTTGTAAAAAACAACCAAATGCAATTACTTGAATTTTTAACTACAAATAATATTGCTTGTCCTATAGATGTTAAAATAGATTACATGCCAATATTAAACTTTGCCATAGAAAAAGACCGCACAGACATAGCCAAAGTTCTTATAGAGAATGGAGCTGATGTTAATGATAAAGGTGTGTTTGGTACACCCCCACTGCACTTGGCTGCAGAAAAAGGCAGCCTAGATATAGTCAAAGCCCTTATATCGGGAGGCGCTGATGTTAATATTAAAGATAAATATACCAACAGCACCCCGTTGCACAGGGCTATTGCAAACGGTCACCTAGATATAGTCAATCGTCTTTTAGCGGTTGAGGGAATTGATGTTAATGCTAAAGACATTAGATGCAGGGCTCAGCTGTACACAACTATAACCCCCCAACAAAACAAACATGCATTACGCATGTTGCACACGCGCTCCCTGTATTGTAATTGCTATGCCAGCTGTGCTCATAATATAAAACATTATGGAGCATAATTCATGTTAAAAAAAATATCAGGCTTTAGTTTAATAGAAGTAATGATTGTAATTGCTATTATTGCTATTTTAATAGCAACAGCCCTGCCCTCATATCAAAAATATACTAAAAGAGCTCATTACATGGAAGTCATTCAAGCAACCGCGCCACTAAAACTCGCTGTGGTTGAGTGTTACGAAATTATGAGTGATTTAAGTGGCTGCGTATCTGGAGCACATGGCATACCAAATGCTAATCATAATATGAGCGCAACTTTAGTAAATACCAACGAAGTTCTGGCTAATGGTGTCATCCACATAATTCCAAATAATAAATATGGCATAACTCAAAAACAAGATTATTTCCTAACCCCAAAAGCAAGTAAAGCCGGACTTACATGGCATAGTAGTGGCGGCGGCGTACAAGCAGGATACAGCCACTAATGGGCTTACTTATCACCACAGCTACTTTAATAAAGCAAAGCGCAAAAAAAACAATACGCGACTTAATGCAAACTATTATTAATGCTGCAATTGGACTTGCAGCCTCTGACATTCACCTGTGCCCACAACAAAATAATAGTGTCAGTATAAAGTTTCGCATAGATGGCATAATACACACTCTAACTGTAATAGAACAAGCACTATACCTACAACTAATTGTCCATATAAAAGTGCTAGCTAATTTAGACATAACCATAACAAATAAACCGCAAGACGGTAGTTTTATTATTGCCAAACCAAAAAAAACTAATTGTCGGGTAAATTTATGCCCAACCATATTTGGCCAAAGAGCTGTAATTAGACTTATAAAAGAAATACAAGGCCTAGATTTAGCTAAATTAGGTTTGTTAAGCGACCAAATAGAAATACTAATTAATACCTTAAAAAGAAAACAAGGACTTATTCTTACCGTTGGCCCAACAGGTAGTGGCAAAACAGTAACTCTATATAGTTTATTAGCTCACTTGAAAAAAAGTGGGCTTAATATTATGACCGCCTGCGACCCAGTAGAAATACATTTAGCAGACATTAGCCAAACAGCAGTTAAAACTGAAATTAATTTAGACTACCCAGAAATTCTACGTACTTTTCTCCGCCAAGACCCAGATGTTATTATGATAGGTGAAATACGCGATGAAAAAACTTTAAAAATTGCAATTCAAGCTGCAACCACAGGACATCTTGTCTTATCTAGCATTCACACTTCAAATGCTCCGAGCGCGATTAATAGGCTCTGCTACCTAGGGCTAGACACCAAAACCATAAAAAGCAGTATAAATTTAATTCTAGCACAACGCTTGGTAAGAAAAACATGTAAATCATGCTCTCAAAAACAGCCAGATTGTAACTTTTGTCTCGATGGCTACCATGGGGTTATTGGTATTTATGAGTTATTAGAGCTAAATAAACATAAATTAAACAGCGCAACTATAGAAAGTATCAAAGCAACACCTCAACTATCTGATATAGCTTCACACTTGATCAATAACAACATAACTAACCATGAGGAAATAACACGTGTTTTGGGAGAATAAAGCAAACAAGTATGTGTTTTTTATCTGCCAAGCATTATGCTGGCAACTGCGCTGGTTTGGGTATAATGAAAATAAGCTATTAAGTGGCATATGCAAAAATAAGAGCTATTATCAACAAATATTACAACTACAGCAAGAACAAGTGTATAAAATAAAATTAATGCCAGACAACAAGCTAATAAGAATTATTTTTAACTGCAATTATAATACAAATATAACTACTGAATTCTTTAACAGTTTAAATTCGTTACTAAACATAGATAATTCAATAGTAACTGCATTAAAGGTGTATTTACAAACCCATAATAATCCAAGTTTCCGATATGTCTTATTTAAAATGGCGCAAAAAATCTCTGCCGGCAATACTTTGAGTATTGCCATGCTAGAACATAAAGAATACTTTAGTCCAATTAGCATTCAATTAATTAGCCTTGGTGAAAAAGCTCAGAGGCTTAATTTGGTTTTACCAAAAATAGTTAAAACTCAAAATAGCTTATCTGAAAATATTAAAAAAATAAAATCAAGTTGTAGCTACCCTTTACTGCTACTTACAATATCACTCCTAGTTATAATATTTTTTCTCTATTTTATCATTCCAGTTTTTGCCGAAATTTTAGTCGACATTGGTACTAGCATACCTAGTAATACAAAAAACTTAATAAGTTTAGCCATTTTTCTACAAACTAATATTATTTTTTTTATCGCATCGCCATTTCTAATCTTAACTTTAAACCTAATTTGGCCTTATAGCACTAGCATAAAATTAACATTTAAACCTTTGCTTAAATATTTGCCTGTAGCAAAGCGCTTTAGAAAATTATATTTTAACCAATACTTTTGTGAAACATTGGCAATATTAATAAAAAGTGAGCTTGATATTATCAAAAGCCTCAACTTTATGCTAGATAATACAAGCTGCTTAATAACAAAAAGAAAATTAAGCCAAACAAAATCAGCAATAAAGAAAGGTAACAATATTGCTAAAGCATGTAAAAAATCCAGTATTCTACACCCAAACATAATAATACAACTAGAAGTGGCTGAACAAGCAAACAATTTAGCACCAACCCTAGAGAATCTAGCTGAAAATTCAGATAAAGAAATAGCTGAATTAATTAATAGGTACAGGCTATTAATAGAACCTTGCATAATAATTATAGTTGGCATGATAATAGGATTTGTAATATATAATCTATACCTGCCAATTCTCGAAACACCACTTGCAATATAATATACAAAGTCATTTAAAAGCTGCTGCAATTTAAACATATAGTTCAAAAAAAAGTGCTGAATAAAAATTATTAATCCCTAGCTATAATTATTAAAAAATAATTACTATAATATAATATTACTGGGGATAATACATGACTTATATTGTAGCGCTTACAGGAACTATTGGAACGGGAAAAACAACCGTATCTGATTTATTTGGCGAGTTAGGCATTGAAATAATTGATGCAGATATAATTGCTAGGGAACTTACAACTACAAATAAAAATATAACAACTGCAATTACAGCTTATTTTGGCCAAGAAATTCTAAATAATATGCTGCAAATAGATAGAAAAAAATTACAGCAGATTATCTTTAATGATAAAGAAAAAAAACTCTGGTTAGAGCAATTAATCCATCCTAAGGTCCAGCAAATAATAAAGCAGAAAATATTAAGCATTAAATCCCCTTATGCTATTATAGTGCTGCCCATAGTCAGAAATAAAAGTATAGACCTATACTCTATAAGCTCTATTGTAACTATTTCTTGTGATAGAGAAACACAATTAAATCGAGTTATGCAACGAGATCATATAAACAAAGATATAGTACATAAAATAATTATAAGCCAAAAACAAGAAAATAAACCATGCGCTCTTGACCAATATAAAATTGAAAATAATGGCTCAATTGAAAGTTTAAAAAAACAGGTAATTACACATGACAAAATATTCAGAATTAATTGCCGATAGAGAATTCATACTGATCACTTATAAAAACTTGTATTATAAAAAAATAATATGTTAAACTTTGTCTTCATTGTTATATATTATATATAAAATTCGGTAGCAAAATGTCAAATGTAGTATCATTAAACCAGAAAATAGAAGAAGCCAATGTAAACCCTGAGTTTATAGTCTTTGAGCATCCACTCAATGAAACAATAAGAGTGTGCCTTCTGCTTGAACAATTATTTAACCAAGCCAATGATGATATTAAAATTATTAATACAAAATCGCAATCCAACCAAGCCATAACCACTTTAATAAAATTAATGAATGTGGTAGATAGGCCTGATTTGAAGGGCAAGCTAACTAAAGCGTTAACACAACAAGCAATAAATCTATCACAGTTAGAAAGTAATCCACAGGTGGATCAAAAAAAACTAACTAATATCCTTGGTAAAATTGACACTATCTCTGACCAGCTTCATTCAACTAATAATAAATTTGGTCAAGCATTGAGAGACAATGAAATTTTAAAAGTGATTTCACAATACTCTAGCTCTCCTGGGGGAGCAGCCAACTTTAATACCCCTCGTTATATGTTATGGCTGCAACAAGATAATAAGCAAAAAAAAGTAGATTTAAAAAAATGGCTAGCTGAATTTGAACTAATAAAAAAAACCGTAACTATGCTACTTAGCTTAACAAGAAATAGCCAGATTCTTAATAAAAAACTTGCTTCATCTAGTTTTTTCCAAATAAATCTAGACTCTAATCCTATAACTCAACTAGTGAGAGTAAAAATACCATTAGATGCCAATATATGGCCAGAAATAAGCGTTGGCAGACATAGACTCGCAATATACTTTATAAGTAGCGAAATTGAGTTGAAAGAAGATAAAAAAGATATAAACTTTGAATTAGCTTGCTGTTACTAGAACATGAATAAATATAATTGCCCTACGTGCCAAAATAAAACAGAATTATCGAAAAAAAATATATTTCGCCCATTTTGTAGCAAGCGCTGCCAGAATAGAGACTTAGGCTCATGGGCTGAAGAAAAATATTCTATTGCTGAAAATGATTTAAATCTTCCACTTGAAAGCAAAAACATCTATAATGACGATTCTGGTAATTAAAGTTATTAAGTGCAAATATGGAGCTACAAATGGATAAAAGCAATATGATTTCAAGAACAATATACATGGTAATTCTTATCGTTATTCATACCTTTCTGCGCCCAGTTGTAATAGGCGTTGCAGTTTTGCAGTATCTCCATGTTCTTATAAAAAAATCCAAGCACCCTACTATACTAGTTTTTGGGCACAGCCTTGCACAATATACTTATGAAATTGTATCCTATGTTACCTTCAATACCGAAGACATCCCGTTTCCATTCTCTTCATGGCCTAAATAAAAACGCAATTACCTCCGGTCGCAATTACCCCCGGTAATTATTGGTGAAGGCCACTGGGCTAAGGGAGTAAAATGTTTGTTTAAACTCACCCAGCGGGTCATTGCGAGGAGTACAGTGACGTCTCAATCCAGCCACCCCGTTATTTCGACGATCCTTGCGAACCAACTCATCATTACTTTGAGCCAAACCCCGTCATTGCGAGTAGCACGGAAGTGGGGTAGTTATCATTTAGACCTGCAATTTTATTGAAGTTCAGGCTGCTGCAAGTTCATTTATTGCTCCCCCACCGTCATTGCGAGAAACGCAGTGACGTCGCAATCCATACCATCGCCCGTTATTTCGACGATCCTAGCGACCCAACTCATCATTGCTTTGTACCAAACCCCATCATTGCGAGGAGCGAGGTGACGTCGCAATCCATTTGTTGCTCTACCTGTACTGCATAATTAAGGCAGTCCATTTACTGCTCCTGATAAAATACAGTGCTTAGAACAGGGGCTTAAGTTATTGTTACTATTTAAAGATGGATTGCGACGTCGCTACCACCCTACGCTAACGCTACTGGAGCTATACACTCCCCGCAATAACAGGGAGTATAATCACATAACTAGGCAATGCTCTGGATGAGATATGTGCTTGGCACATATTCCATAAAACTCACCACTCTCAACCAAATGCACAAGTTCATTATTTATCCCACTAATACCACTAAAGTTATTGTTATATAAGAAAACCCACCCTTCATATCCAGTAGCCACAGTTGATATTACAATATTTTCTTTATAAGAAGGCTTATAAAGCAAGTAGTCATCAAGCATTGTTTTACTTACAACTCCATAATCTATACTTTTTCTCGCAGATAAATCAGCTAGTAAATCACCAATATACTCATAAGGCTTGGTATGCCCACCTACAACTGCAATAGAGTATTCAGAAGAATGATGACCTTCTAAAAAACCAACATTTTGGTAATGCAGGTCATTAACACTACCAACTAAACTATTATGCCCACCATTTAACAGAATAATAGTCGAAGTCATAATTGAAGTTACAATAGTTATCATTATTATGGAGAAAAACATCCACAGACTCATTAATATGCGCCCCGCATTAGTTACAGGGTCATATAGTAAGTCCCTTAAAAAACAGGCCCATATTTGGAAAAATGTATAGGTTAATTTTTCAAAGAAACTCTTGTTTTTTAAGTCTGGATGCCTAGATCCTTCGAATAAAAACAGTAAAAACCAGAATGTAATGCTAGCTAAAAAACTAAATAATATTGTCTTTTGCAATAGGGGTGTCCATATCATTTCATACACAGCAGCAAAGGAAAGATCAGAAACTGGAGAAATAATAATATATTCATCAATAAAAAATGCAGGGCTATGGACAATATCCATGTTTTCATATTTAGTATCATGAACAAAAGCACCAATTAAAATATTTATCTTGTTTTCAGACAAAGCTTGCAAAGCTTGGCTATGACTATAATAAATATGATAATTAACCTTAAGGCCCAGATGTTTAGATATAGAATCGAACAATTCAACAGCAAGACCCGACAGTTTGCCATCTATGTTATATGACGCGGGTGCGTCCCCTGAAATATAACCAGCACTTATTATTTCTTTATTATCGGGGGCTATTATGCTTCCGACATCAATTACAGATTTAACATCAAAAGCAGCATCTTTTACTGTGGTTCCTACATTTGTATCTGCAGCCACAGCAAATACACCACAAAACACTACAGTATTTAGTAAAAGCAATTTCCTTATAAAATTTAGCAACATAAACTCCTTGTTTACAAATTATAAATAGATAATATCTAAAATAAAAAACAAAATCAAATACACTTTATAAAACTGATATTTTACCATGACAATGCTTATACTTTAATTCAGATCCACATGGACACGAATCATTACGCCTAATATCATTATTACTATTTTCCCAGTCTGAATTTTTATTAACTGGCGGCTTATTGATAACTTCTACTATATGGAGTTTTTTAATTGTCTCAAATTTAATATTATCGAGCATCTTAGTAAATATCTCATATGATTCTCGCTTATATTCTTGCAGTGGGTTTCTTTGTGCGTATCCTCTTAAATGGATCCCATGCCTTAAATGATCCATAGTAGCCAAATGTTCTTTCCATAATATATCAATAACTTGAAGCATTAGTGTTTTCTCAAATTCACGCATGGTATTCGAGCCAACTTGAGTCTCTTTTTCATGGTAATTAGTAACAAGAAACTCTAAAATTAAACTTTCAAGTAAATTTTTATTTAAATTATCATTTTCATCCAACCAAGTTTGAATTTGTAACTCCACTCCAAAATCATCTGTGAAAGCGGTGATTAATCCATTGATATCCCACTGTTCAAGCATGCTATCTTCAGATACGTACAACCCTACAGTTCTGCTTACTACTGTAGCACGCATATCCATTATAACCTCAGATATATCACTTATATTTAACAATTCACTTCTTTGAGAAAAAATAACTTTACGTTGATCATTTGCTATATCATCAAATTCCAACAATTGTTTTCTAACATCATAATTATGCCCCTCTACTTTCTTTTGCGCATTCTCTATAGCCCTAGTTAACATTGGGGCTGAAATAGTATCATCAGGCTGCATCCCTAACTTTTTCATAAATTCCTGAACTTTTTCTGATGCAAATATACGCATTAGATTATCCTCTAAAGACAAATAAAATAAAGTTGCACCTGGGTCACCCTGACGACCTGATCGACCGCGTAATTGGTTATCTATGCGGCGTGACTCATGCCTTTCTGTTCCGATTATTTTTAAACCACCTGCTTTAATAACAGCTTGATTTTCTTGTTGCCATGCTTGCTTCTTTGCAGCTATAACTGCAGAATCTTCAACATCTATCAACTCTAAATCTAGATTACCACCTAGAACAATATCAGTACCTCTTCCAGCCATATTGGTAGCAATAGTAACAGCTCCTTTACGCCCTGCATTTGCTATAATTGCAGCTTCCATCTCATGCTGCTTAGCATTTAGTACATTGTGAGGAATGTTCTGCTGCTGTAATAAATCAGCTATAAATTCTGAATTCTCAATAGATACCGTGCCGACTAACACAGGCTGCCCTCTCTCATGGCATGCTGCAATGTCTTTTATAATTGCTTCGTATTTTTTATCTTTATGCATGTAGACTATATCTGAGATATCACTACGAACTACTTTTTTATTTGCAGGGATTACAACTACTGATAAACCATACACATCGTAGAATTCTTGAGACTCAGTTAATGCTGTCCCAGTCATACCTGAAATTTTAGCGTATTGACGGAAAAAGTTTTGAAAGGTAATAGATGCCAATGTCTGACTTTCATTTTGTATTTCTAGGCCTTCTTTTGACTCAACAGCTTGATGCATGCCATCACCCCAACGCCTCCCAGGAATGGCCCTTCCAGAGTGTTCATCAACAATTACAACCTGACTATCTTTAACAACATAGTCTATATCTCTTTTCAAGAGATATGTAGCACGCAATGAAGCCATTAAATAATGAATTAAAGACAAATTATCTGAATCATATAAACCACTATTTGCAGCAATTAAACCGTGCTGTTGCATAACTTTTTCTGCATTAATGTGACCAGTCTCTGTTAAAAACACCTGCTTATGCTTTTCATCTAATTTAAAATCTCCATTGTCTTCGCCTTCTTGCTGCGGCACTAGTGATTTGGAAACTTCATTCATGATGCTATATATTTTTACATCTTGGGCAACAGGGCCTGATATCACAACAGGAGTTCTAGCATTATCAATTAGCACAGAATCAACTTCATCAACGATCACAAAATTAAGTTCGCCCTGGACTT
Source organism: Legionellales bacterium (assembly GCA_018664045.1). GTDB lineage: Bacteria > Pseudomonadota > Gammaproteobacteria > Comchoanobacterales > Comchoanobacteraceae > JABJPE01. The sequence continues at coordinate 9,806 of JABJPE010000054.1, forward strand.
TTTCTATTGACTTTACGACCATGTTATCACGCAAAAAATCAAATGCTATTTCAGTGTTTGTAACATAAACAACATCGCAAGAATAAGATTCTTGCCGCTCAGCCAAACTAGAATCAGCAGTTACTGATGCAGTGGTTAACCCTAGATACTCATACACAGGACTCATCCACTGAGAATCCCTCTTTGCTAAATAATCATTCACCGTAACTATATGAACACCATGCCCAGTCAATGCATTTAAATATGCCGGCATGGTAGCGACCAAGGTTTTTCCTTCACCAGTGCCCATTTGTGATATATGTCCTCTATGCAATGAAATAGCTCCGACAACTTGCACATCATAATGGCGCAATTTAACCGTTCTTAAACTGGCTTCCCTAACTAGTGCAAATGCCAGTGGCATTATAGATTCTAGGCTCTCACCTTTTGCTATGCGCTGTTTTAACTCTTCAGTTTTAATAGGAAATTCTGCATCTTTAAGAGATTTAACTTCTGCTTCAAAAGAATTAACATTATCAGTTATTTTTTGAAGTTTTTTTATATATCTACTGTTGGGAGACCCAAATACTTTACTGAATACTAATTTTAACATGTCTAGCTACCGTTTAATTACTATAATTTTAAGATTCTTGCAAAAAACATAAGTGCTTATTATAAAAATAATATAAGTAGTTAGCAATAATTCTTTTATCTAATACAATTAAGTTCTTCACAACAATAAAAATAGAATGTATGCTCAATTAATGGAACTTATATCAAACCAGCTAAAAAAATCGTGCTTTAGCACAATTAAAAGAGATGTTGCTAAAAAAGCAGCTTTATTCAGTGCCATCAATAAAACACTAGAAAAGATCATCCCACAAAAAGCCATATCATCTTACAACATAGTTAACTGTAAAGACGGATGCATAATAATAGAGGTAAATAGCCTGTGGCTAATGTGGATAAAGGGCAATGAAAATATGTTGCTACAGCAGTTAAACATGGAGTTCGGCATTAACAAAATAAAATGGCGCTCTAACCCAAATGCAAAGCCAAACAAAATAAAGGCTAGAAATAATATATCTATTTCTGAAAAAAGCGCAAGCCTACTTAAATCTGCTGCCATAAACATGAAACATGAAAAACTAAAAGAAGCACTACTAAAATTAGCAAGAAATGCTAAGTAATTAAACAGTAACCATACTAGAGTCAAAAAGTATGGGCATGTCTATATTTTTTGTATAATTAACACTTTCCCAAGCATCTACCGTATTAATTAATTTACGAAGTAACTTATTGTTCATAAAGTGTCCCGTTTTATGCCCAGTAAACTTACCAATTATAGGGCAACCAGCTAAATAAATATCACCTATTACATCTAACAACTTATGCCTTAAAGGTTCATTTGCAAACCGCAAAGAATCTTTATTCATGACATCATAATCATTAAATACAATGGCATTATGAAGCCCACCACCTAACGCCAAATTATTCCGCCGCAATTCTTCATACTGATGTAAAAAACCAAAAGTTCGTGCGCGACTTATCTCTTTTTGAAAAGCCACTGATGACAAGTCAAAATCTAAGCTACAGTTTCCTGCAGAAAAACATTTATGCGGATGAGAAAATTCCATAGAAATATTGAATTTAGATGTACTGCTCGGTTCAAAGCATGCATACTCACCATTCTCACCGGTAACACTGATTTTTTTAGTAACTTTAATAAATCTTTTTAAATCTTTCTGCACAGCTATGCCAGCGGACTGCAATAGAAATATAAATGGAGCGGAGCTACCGTCCATAATAGGGACCTCTGGAGCATTTAGGCTTATAAGCAAATTATCTATACCAAGAGCTGAAATGGCAGACATTAAATGCTCTATTGTAGCAACTCTCACTCCATCTTTTATTAAGCATGTAGATAAACGAGTATCACCAACATTAAAAACATCAGCTGCAACATCAACTTCTGGATCCAAATCAGACCGCCTAAAAACAATGCCAGTATTTTCTGCAGCAGGCATAAACTTAACTAACACAGGTAATCCTGTATGCAAACCAATACCTTTACAGCTTATCTCACTACCAATTGTTCTTTGCTTCGTCATCTAATTTTCCAATATGATATTAATCAACAGTTTCTTCTTCATTTCTTCGCAAAAAAGCAGGTACATTTAGCAATTCATCTTCATCACTAGCGTTATCCACTTGATTGCTTTCATCTTGACGCAATAATGGAGAACGATGATATGCATCATAATTGACTGTATCTTGTCTTTTTTGTGGACGAGGGCTATGCGCTACTGCATGAGAATTAGTGGTAGGAGCTGCGGGATGAGAAGGCGCGCTAGCTGCAACAACATTATCGCTAGGATTAGCAGCTTTTGTTGTCGTATCTGTATACGCTTGAGATGGCTGAGGAGCCGCTGTTTTTCTTAAGAGCGGTGTGCTAGCATTTTCAAGCCCTGTTACAACAACAGTAACTCTTATAGAGTCGGTCATTTCTGTATCAATAACTGTTCCGACAACAACTGTAGCTTCTTCTGAAGTAAAGTTTTTAATTGTATCTCCTACAACTTCAAACTCACCAATAGACATATCAATGCCACCTGTGACATTAACTAAAACACCTTTTGCACCACTTAAATTAACATCTTCCAACAATGGACTAGAAATTGCAGATTGAGCCGCTTCTTCAGCTCTATTTTCACCAGCAGATTCTCCCGATCCCATCATTGCCATACCTTTTTCAGACATAACAGTACGCACATCAGCAAAATCAACATTTATAAGCCCTGGCTTAGTTATTAAATCAGCAATACCTTTCACTGCGCCTTTTAAAACACTATTAGCTTCTTTAAAAGCGCTAACTAATGTTGCTTGTTTGCCAAGAACAGTAAGTAGCTTATCATTTGGAATTGTTATTAATGAGTCTACGTGCCTAGATAGCTCAGCCATGCCTTGTTGAGCAACCTTCATACGCTTTGGGCCTTCAAAAGCAAATGGCCTTGTAACTACAGCAACAGTTAATATATTAAGCTCTTTAGCTATTTCCGCTACCACAGGAGCTGCACCAGTTCCTGTGCCACCACCCATTCCTGCCGCTATAAAAAGCATATCTGCACCTTTTAAAAGCTCACATATTCTATCTCTATTCTCTTCAGCAGAGCCTTTTCCAACATCAGGATTAGCACCAGCACCTAGACCTCGAGTTAATTGCTCACCAAGCTGCAAAGCCACTCCAGTAGTTGAGTTTCCTAAAGCTTGGGCATCGGTATTTGCGCGTATATACTCAACTTCGTCAACTTCTTTTGCAACATCGTCGACGATATTGCCACCAGCGCCACCAACACCAACAACCCTAATTACTGCTTTTGATGAAAAATCTTGATCTGAAAACTCAAACATAAACATTACTCCACAACTCTAAATTACTTTTTAAAAGTGTAACTTAGAAATTTACTTGAAACCATTCCTTCATTCTACCCCATGCGCCCTTCATTCCTTCTTGGCCACCATAAAAAGCTGAATTATTTTTAACTTCCTGACCTAAACCACTATGCAGTAATCCAACTGCTGTAGCAAAAACAGGGTTATCAACAACTTCTGTTTTACCTGTTATCCTAAGAGGATTCGCAACTCTTACAGGCATATCAAATATTTTTTCTGCTAACTCTCTGCCGCCATCTACCATTGAAGCACCACCGGTCATAACTATACCAGAGCGCACTAAATGGAAAAAACCACTACGCTTAAGTTCTGCAGCAACTAAGGAAAATAACTCCGAATACCTAGCCTCTATCACCTCTACCAAAACATTTGCAGGCACTTCCTTTGAGGAGTTCCCTGAAGAGCTGGGTACCGCGATAAACTCATCTTTAGCCTCAGTAGTTTTAAACATACAAGAACTAGACATTTTTATTTTTTCAGCACATTGCGTTGGAGTCCTTAGAACCACAGCAATGTCATTAGTAACTTGGTCGCCAGCTATCGGGATAACGGCCGAATGACGAATTGCACCATCTATAAAAACAGCAATATCAGTAGTGCCACCACCGATATCTATTAAACAGACGCCTAAATCTTTTTCATCTTCATCGAGCACCGCAAAACTCGATGCCAATTGCTCCAGGATAACGTCATTTACGCCAAAACCGCACTTCTGCACGCACTTGACTACATTTTGTACTGCACTAACAGCTCCAGTTACAATATGAGCTTTAGCTTCTAATCTCACACCAGACATCCCTATAGGGTCCTTTATCCCAGCCTGGTTATCAATAAAAAATTCTTGCGGAATCACATGCAGCATTCTTTGGTCAGCTGGAATTGCAATTGCTTTAGCCGCATCTAAAACACGATCTATATCAGGTTGATTTATTTCTTGCTGGCGTATGGCAACTATGCCATGTGAATTAAAACTACGGATATGGCTGCCTGAAACACCGGTATACACATCTTTAATTTGACATCCAGCCATCTCTTCGGCGGCTTCTACAGATTCGCTAATAGCATGGGTAGTAGTTTCTATATTAACAACTATACCTCTTTTTAAGCCTCGTGATGGACAAACACCATAGCCTATTATCTCAACAGAGTTACCTTCTTCTGGCATCTCTGCAATTAGAGTAACTACTTTTGTTGTGCCGATATCTATTGCAGCGACCACGTTCTTACGAATTTTTTTAACCATAATATATTTAAGTTGGGTTAACGAATAAGATTGCCTGAAAAACACAGTTTATTCGTATAGAGAGTATATTGCAATAAGAAAAAGGTGTAGAAATAACAAAAAAAATAGTAAATTCTCTACAGAAATAACATATTAAAAAAGTAAACAACATATTAAACAAGACGATAATAATGAAAAATGTTTGCGACACCCATGTAAATTTATAGAGCTAATATAGCGTATTTTTTATAGCTAGCAGTGCTAAATTTATATGCGCGAGCTAATAGCCACTTCATAAGAAGTATCAATGCATCTATGGCAATCATTTAAATTTTCAATGTTATTGAAACTTTCTTTATCTAGATTAAAAGTATCAGGGTGAGAATCAGGAGATGTATGGAAGGCCAGGACATTGCGCGCATCCTTATAATGCAGATCATCAAGCAAATCTTTTTGGAGCTTGGCCATTGTGGTTTTTTATTGCAGCATCAGCTCCTCTACCTAGCAACAAAACAATCATAGCTAGATCTCTCCGAATACAAGCCATATGCAATGCTGTATGCCCCAAACCCTGCTCCTGATAATTAATCTCAGTTTTCATTTCAGGGAAGTATAATAGTTTTTTAATTAAATCACATGAAGAAACAGCAAGATCAAACCCATCTCCACATTTATCTGTATAACCTTTTGCAGCTAATAAAGTAAGAGCGTTATTGTGTATTTTCATTATCTTTTTAGGCGGCCTATTGAATAAGCTGCAAATAAAATTAACTAACTGCAGCTCCATTTGCGTAGCGCATATCAATAGTCTTTATAACTTTATTTTTATTGCGCGTGATTATCTTAGGATAATAATAACTAAATTTGTCAATTGCAGTGTTAAAATCTACTCTGCCTAGATGCACTAAAAGCGGGTTTGAAAATGCAACATCCCAGCCCGCATCATGACTATATTTTAAATATTTAATTTTTTGTGGCAAAACTTTATTATTTGCAACTGCTTTTTTCAAATATCCTAAAGCAGAAAAAACCAACTCAATATTGCTCTCTGGAGCTTCTAGGTATGGCAAGTCATCAGATACGCACTCTCTACTTGGCCTAAATAGCTTCCCAGACAAACTAATTAAACCATCTTCACCGTAATGAGCAACCGGAATTTTCTCTTTAATATTGAGGGCTATTTTGTCTGGAAAAACACGGTAAACCTGCACATCCTCAACCCATGGCAACTCACTCAAGGATTCTTTTATTGAACTTAGGTGCAGATACAGCCAGCCTGGCTCTAGCAAAGGATCTATAGCACTTACAATTTCATCATTACTAATATTTAATCCTTCTTTTTTTATCTCAACATCACCGACATTCCACTCAAGCATATTAAAATAACTAATGGAAAGCGCTAACAACAATGCATATACACTTATTTTTAAAATTTTTCTGATTGACACATTATTTCTCACGATAAAACTTCATTTGTTTAGTTTAAGAAAAAACTCAATAAAGCGCAAATTTAAATATAAAATTGGCTGCATTAAACAGAGCAAACTATTCCATTATATTTTAAGCTAGTCTATAATATTTGTTTTTATGACAGCACTAAAAAGTGATTGCAATTGATAAAAATACCTAGGATATGCAAATGAAGAACCTGACTGACAGCCTTAATGAACGCCAACTAGCAGCAGTAACGACAACTGATGAAAACAGCCTTGTAATTGCAGGTGCTGGCAGCGGCAAAACCAAAGTTCTAATCCATCGCATAGCTTACATACTAGAAAACTTTCCAGTTTCAACTTTTAATATTTTGGCAGTAACTTTTACAAATAAAGCAGCCAATGAGATGAAAGAGAGAGTTGAGCAAATGCTAGGCAGCTCAATTGGCGGCATGTGGATAGGAACATTTCACGGACTTTGCCACAGAATGTTAAGACAGCATTATCTTGAGGCGGGCCTACCAGAGACTTTTCAAATACTGGACCAGGATGATCAAAATAAAATTATTAAAAAAATTCACAAAGCCATGGATCTTGACGAAACAAAATGGCCACCGAAAAAGTCTGGTGCATATATAAACCAAAAAAAAGAAAGCGGCTATGAAAGCAAAGATATTGTTGCTGAAAACAACCCTCAAGAACAAACACTCTTAAATGTTTATCAAAGCTATGAAAAACAGTGCAAAATAAGCGGATTAATTGATTTTGCAGATCTACTTTTAAAAACATATAAAATGTTAAAGAACAATAATCACCTACGCGCCCAGTACCGCGATCGTTTTAAATTTCTTTTAGTTGATGAGTTCCAGGATATAAATAACATACAGTACTTATGGCTAAAAGCAATTGCGGGGCTCCTGGATGATAGCAGTAATACTAACACAGTAATGGTAGTTGGCGATGATGATCAATCAATCTATAGTTGGCGTGGCGCTGAAATAGCTCATATATTAAGTTTTTCTAAAGAATTCCCCAATGTGAAAACAGTACGATTAGAGCAAAATTATCGCTCCACCGGCAATATTCTTGCTGCTGCAAATGCTATTATTGCCAAAAATGGTGGGCGCCTTGGCAAGTCTTTATGGACCGATGGCGATAAAGGCTCACCACTCTATCTTTACCACAGCAATAATGAAGCAGATGAAGCAACATTCATTGCAAACCAAATAACAGCATGGCAACAAAACGGCGGTTCACTTCAAGATGTTGCAGTTTTATATCGATCAAACGCACAGTCTCGAATGCTAGAAGAAATATTCAACCACCATCAAATACCCTATCGCATTTATGGTGGCTTACGCTTTTTTGACAGAGCTGAAATTAAAGATGCGTTAGCTTATATGCGCATAGTGTCGAACAACGATGATAACGCTGCCTTCGATAGAGTTATAAATCAGCCTGCTAGAGGCATAGGAAAACAAACCCTAAATAACATCCGTGAATTTGCTAACAGCAAACAGATATCGCTATTCAAAGCAGCAGAAGAAATGCTAACACTATCGATGCTATCAGCACGCGCTAGTACTGCAGTTACAAACTTCATTAATTTAGTCGGTCAAATGCGCGTAGATATTGAAGCTAAAACAGTAGGCGAAGCCGCATCTATTATTATAGAGCAAAGTAAACTAGTAGAATTCTATAAACAAGATAAAAAAGAGCAAAGCCTAACAAAAATAGAAAACTTAGAAGAGCTCCTTAACGCAGCACAGATATATAAAAACCCAAATGATAGCGAACAAGACCCAACTTTAAGTGAGTTCCTCGCACATAGCATTCTTGCCACTGGCAGCAAGGAAAGCGATAAAAAAATACAAGCTGCAGTAGATTTAATGACGCTTCATTCTGCAAAAGGTCTAGAATATAAAGTCGTATTTTTAACTGGGCTAGAGGAAGGATTGTTTCCACACAAAATGTCACTCCTAGATGGTAATCGACTTGAAGAAGAAAGACGCCTTTGCTATGTGGGCATAACTCGTGCAAAAGAAAAACTATGCATAACTCATGCCACAACAAGACGCCTTCATGGCAGCGAAACCTATCAGACCCCATCTAGATTTTTATATGAACTACCCCATGAGTTGATTCAAGAAATCAAATCAAAACAAACTAGCAGCTATAAAAGCAAGCCACAAAATTGGCAATCACAGCAAAACAACACAAAATCATATAGCCGCCCAACAAAAGTTAAAGACGATGGGAAAGACAGTAATAGCTATCGCTTAGGCCAGAAAGTACAACATGCTAAATTTGGCAGTGGTGTTGTTTTAAATTACGAAGGTGATAAGGACAATGGCAGAGTACAAATAAAATTTAGAGGGCACGGCACAAAATGGTTAGTCACAAGCTATGCTAAACTTAATACTCTAGACTAGGAATCATAATGCTTCGCCACAAATAAGCTTAGCATATAAGACACATATGAAACCGCTACCCATGCAGGCATAGTCAATCCTAGAAAGGCCCATTTTATTTTGCTACATTCAGAGCCGCCATGACTAAACAACTGCATTATAACCTGTGGCAATGGCATCATTTTAAGCATAAAACTAATATCTGGCAAACACGCAGAATTAGCAACAAGGGCAGCATTTTGTTGCAACCATAAGTGTCTCCATGAAACTAACAAACCTAAAACACAAACGATAAAAGAGCAAATACGCAGACCGCCAACTTTAGCCCCTCTGCTAAGATACCAAAGCGATACAAAAGCAAGTAAAATTAGTAGTAAAATAAAGCAGCGCTGCACCAAACATAATGCACAAGGAGTTAACTTAACTATATATTCAAAGAAAAAACTAGCACTCAGCATAAAAAATAAAAAAAACAACTGCAACCATGCAAACTGTTTCCGAGTAACACCCATAAACCACTCCCTCATAATAACTCCTTGCTAAACAGTGTCTTACAAAGAAAATATTGCGCCCAGGTTTAAAACCCGCTACAATGACCCCATATATGGAATAACGCAACTCTAATCTTAATCCAGATAAGAGACCATAATGATGATTATTCTACTTCCAAAATGGAAATAAATAAATAGGAGTCTAAGTAAATGTCTGAAAAAAATGAAACTGTAGCAAGCTCAACTGAATTTAAGCAAGATGGCAGTGAGTTTAAAGCAAAAATAGCAGAGCTTGAAGAACAAATAGCAGCCTTAAGTAGCAAATCTGATGAAATAGAAGCAGAAAAAGAGCAATTTAAAGATATGTCTCTACGTGCTAAAGCAGAACTAGATAATACGCTCCGCAGAACAAAAAACGACATAGATAAAGCCAGAACCTATGGCAGCCAAAAACTCTTAGAAGATATAATTCCTGTAATTGACAGTCTTGAATTAGGCATTGAAAATTCACAAACAACTGAAGCTGAAAAAAGCCACGCTGACGGCATGAGTTTAACTTTAGACCTGCTAATGAAAACCATTCTCAAACATGGGGTTGAGCAAATAAACCCAGTTGATGAAAACTTTGACCCTCAATACCATGAGGCGATGACCCTGCAACCTAGTAAAGACCATAAACCCAATAGCATTATCACCGTTCTACAAAAAGGTTACATGCTCAAAGACAGGCTGATTAGACCTGCTAGGGTTATCGTTGCAAAAGAAATAACGTAAAATTTATAACTAGGTCTTGAAAAATGATAGTTATGCCCGCACATAATATATATGAACCAAATTAGCTAACTAAAATAGACCAAAGCTAACTTGGAGAGCTGTAATAGTTAGCAAAATAAACAACAAAACTGGAGATGACAATATGATTATCGGTATCGATTTAGGAACAACTAACTCATGTGTTGCAATACCACAAAGTGGCACGACTAAAATAATTGAAAATGCTGAGGGTGCACGCGTAACCCCATCATACGTTAGTTTCAAAGATGGCGCTGAAAAACACATGGTTGGTAATGCTGCAAAAAGACAGTCTGTAACTGACCCAAACAACACTTTATATGCAACCAAACGTTTTATGGGGCATAAAGCTTCTGATGCAGTAGTGAAGAACTGTAATGTTTCTTATAAAATAACAAAAGCTGGCAATGGTGATGTAAGATTTACAATTACTCAAGACGGCAAAGAAAAACAAGTATCACCTGAAGAGTGTGCTTCTATTATATTGCAAAAACTGAAACAAACTGCTGAAGATTATTTAGGTGAAAAAGTAACTAAAGCTGTTATTACAGTTCCTGCATATTTCAATGACGCGCAGCGCCAAGCGACTAAAGACGCAGGTAAAATTGCAGGCCTTGAAGTTCTACGTATTATTAACGAACCAACTGCAGCAGCACTTGCATATGGCATGGATAAAAAACAAGGTGACCGCACTATCGCCGTTTATGACTTAGGTGGTGGTACTTTTGATGTATCTATCATAGAAATAGCTGAAGTAGATGGCGATCATCAGTTTGAAGTTCTTGCAACAAATGGTGATACATTTTTAGGTGGTGAAGATTTCGATGAAGCTTTAATTCAGCACTTAATTAAAACCTTTAAAAAAGAACAAAGCATAGATTTAGGCAAAGACCCTCTAGCGATGCAAAGATTAAAAGAAGCTGCAGAGAAAGCAAAAATAGAGTTATCTTCAGCAATGCAAACAGAAGTAAACTTGCCTTATATTACTGCAGGTCAGGATGGTCCAAAGCATCTTAACATTAAGCTTACCAGATCTGAATTTGAGTCACTAGTAAAAGACTTAGTACAAAGAAGTACTAAGCCATGTGAAACTGCACTAAAAGATGCAAATCTTAAAGCAAGTGATGTCAATGACGTTATTCTAGTTGGTGGCCAAACAAGAATGCCTTTAGTACAAGAGACAGTTCAAAAATTATTTGGCAAAGCTCCAAAACGTGACGTAAATCCTGATGAAGCTGTGGCCATGGGCGCTGCAATTCAGGCTGCTGTACTGACTGGTGATGTTAAAGATGTGTTGTTATTAGACGTAACCCCGCTATCATTAGGATTAGAAACCATGGGCGGCATAATGACTAAGTTGATAGAGAAAAACACTACTATTCCAACTAAAAAATCACAAGTATTCTCAACTGCTGATAACAATCAAACTGCAGTAACAATTCATGTGTTACAAGGTGAAAGAGATGTTGCTTCTGGCAATAAATCACTAGGCAGATTTGATCTTGCGGATATCCCTCCTGCACCACGTGGCATGCCTCAAATTGAAGTTACATTTGACATTGATGCAAATGGTATCTTAAATGTTTCAGCTGCTGATAAAGCCACAGGTAAAGCTCAATCTATAGTTATTAAATCATCTGGCGGTTTATCAGAAGATGAAATTAATAAAATGGTACAAGATGCAGAAGAAAATGCAGATGCAGACAAACAATTCCAAGAGTTAGTTACAGCCAGAAATGAGGCTCACAACCTAATTCACGCAACTGAAAAAGCGATTACTGATCTTGGCGATAAAGTTGATGCTAGTGAAAAAACTGCAACAGAAGCTGCAATTGAAGAGTTAAAAGAAGCATCTAAATCTGATAGCATAGATGAAATCAAAGCTAAAACAGAAGCATTATCAAAAGCAGCTGAAGCTATTGCACAAAAAGCATATGCTGAAAATGCAAATCAGGAAGCGCCAAGCGCAGACGCAGCTAGTGCAGAAAACACAGGTGGTAATGCAACTGAAGAAAATAGCAATACTGTCGATGCTGAGTTTGAAGAAGTAGAAGATGAGAAAAAATAATTTTTCTTAAATATTCTAGAGAAAAAAACTCAAACAACACGGGCGCAAGATTATATCTTGCGCTTAGTGCGTCAACCAAAGGTAAAAAAATATGAGTGGAAATCAAGACTACTACAAAACCCTCGGCATAAATAAGAGCGCTAATGATACTGATGTAAAAAAAGCATATAGACGTCTTGCTATGAAGCATCACCCAGATCGTAATGAGGGCAATAAAAGCTCAGAAGCAGAATTTAAAAAGATAACTGAAGCTTATGAGGTCCTCTCAGATGGGCAGAAGCGTGAGCGTTATGATCAAATGGGGCATAGTGCTTATTCCAACATGGGCCAAGGCGGCGGATCTGGGGCTGGTGGCTTTTCTGATATGGGCGATATTGGTGATATCTTTGGTGATATTTTTGGCGACATTTTCAATGGTGGTGGCGGCCGAGGTGGGCGTAGTAGAGCACAAAAAGGTCGTGATCTAGCATATAACCTGGAGCTAAGCTTAGAAGAGGCGGTATTTGGTATCGATAAAAAGATATCATTCCCAACAGTAGTCTCGTGCGATAGCTGTAGTGGTAGTGGGGCTAAAAATGGCACAGATTTTGCTAATTGTAGTACTTGTAGGGGTGCCGGCCAGGTTCATATTCAACAAGGTTTTATCTCCATGTCTCAGCCTTGCCCTAGCTGCCGAGGTGCAGGCAAGACAATTAAAAATCGTTGCGTTAAATGCCATGGTAATGGCCAAACCAAGAAAAATACAACTGTAGCTATAAAAATACCAGCTGGAGTCGACAATGGTGATCGTATTAGACTTACTGGTAAAGGTGAAGCGGGCAGTATGGGTGGCCCTAGTGGTGATTTATATGTACAAATAAGGGTTAAACCACATAACATATTCCAAAGAGAAGAAAACAACTTGGTTTGTGAAGTGCCAATAAGTTTTGTAGTTGCTACTTTAGGTGGAGAAATAGAAGTACCTACTATAGACAAAAAAGTTAAATTAAAAATTCCAGCAGAAACTCAAAGTGGCAGTACCTTTAGGTTAAGAGGCCAAGGTGTAAAACCTGCAAGGCAGAACAGAGCTGGTGACTTGCTCTGCAGAGTTATGGTGGAGACTCCAGTAAAATTGAACTCTAAGCAGAAAAAAGTGTTAAGAGATTTTGATTCATTGCTGTTAGAGAGCAATCAGAAGCATCAACCACAGACAAGCAAGTGGATAAATGGTATTAAACAATTTTTTAACAACTTAGGATAACCACTATAACTAGGAAAGCTTTATGAAAAAACAGCCAGGCATGATTGTACTAAAAGACGGTACAATTTTTCATGGGAATGTTATTGGGGCTAAACAAGATATATATGGTGAAGTGGTATTTAATACTGCTACTACAGGTTATCAAGAAATTTTAAGTGACAAATCATATCGTGGCCAGATTGTAGTCTTTACTTTTCCGCACATAGGAATTGTGGGCACAAATGATGATGATCAAGAAGCAGTTAAAGCTTATGTAGGCGGCTGCATAATGCAAGATTGTGCCGAAGCTCCCTCAAACTGGCGTTCAAAACAAAGTTTAAATGAATATTTATGTGAGCATAATATTACTGGGCTAGCTGGCGTTGATACGCGTGCATTAACTACGCATATTAGGCAGCATGGCGCTATGCCAGCTTATATCACTACAAATGTAACTGACGTTGATGGCGCAATAAAAAAAGCGCAGCTTGCTCCTGAGATAGCAGATGCTGATTTAAGTGGCATGACTTCAACTACAAAAAGCTATAGGTGGAATACAAGTAGCTGGCCGGCCAATGATTTTTTAACCCAGAAAGATACTACTTATAATGTTGTGGTTGTTGACTTTGGCGTAAAGCACGAAATACTGCGTCAATTAGTCAATAATGATGCTGCTGTAACTGTCGTACCGAATAATTCCAGTGTTGCAGATATCCTGGCATTAAAACCAGATGGGATTTTATTATCAAATGGGCCTGGTGATCCACGCACTTGTGATTATGGCATAAAATTAGCACAAGAATTAATGAAAACGAATACTCCAATTTATGGCATATGCTTTGGGCATCAGCTAATGGGACTTGCGCAAGAAGCGACTATTAGTCAAATGAAGTTTGGCCATCATGGCGCTAACCACCCTCTTTTAAATATAGACACAAATGAAGTATCTATTAGCAGTCAAAACCATAATTATGTCATATCTGACGATAACTTGCCGGCAAACATTAGCATAACTTATCGCTCATTATTTGATAATACTATCGCCGGCGTCAAATACAAAAACAGCCGCAACATTAGTTTCCAAGGGCATCCTGAGGCATCGCCTGGCCCAACTGAAAACAACATTTTGTTTAAGGACTTTTTCAAAGAAATAGCTGAGCATAAAGCTGAAATGGAGATATAACATGCCAAAACGCGCTGACCTTAAAACCATTTTAGTACTCGGTGCAGGTCCTATTAAAATAGGCCAGGCATGTGAATTTGATTATTCTGGAACTCAAGCTTGTTTAGCTTTAAAAGAAGAAGGCTATAGGATAGTGTTAGTCAACTCAAACCCAGCAACTATAATGACAGACCCAGAGTTTGCTGATGCCACTTATATAGAGCCTATTACATGGCAAATTGTGGCCAACATCATAGCTAAAGAGAAGCCTTGTGCAATATTGCCTACCATGGGTGGGCAAACTGCTTTAAATTGCGCCTTAGATTTAGAGAAACAAGGTATTTTAAGTTTATATAATGTTGAAATGATTGGTGCAAAAAAAGCTGCAATTGATATGGCAGAAGACCGCCAGCTATTTCAAAAAGCGATGCAAGAGATTGGCCTTAAAGTACCACGTTGTGGGTTAGCGCATAATATTGAGCAGGCACGAGAAATAGTTGCTGAGGTTGGCTATCCTGCGATTATAAGGCCCTGCTTTACTTTAGGTGGCGCCGGTGGTGGTATTGCATATAATAGTGAAGATTTAGTAGAAATATGTACCCAGGGGTTTTCTCATTCACCAACATCTGAGCTCATGATAGATCAATCAGTAATTGGCTGGAAAGAATTTGAACTAGAAGTTGTAAGAGACTGCAAAGATAACTGTATTATTGTTTGTAGTATTGAAAACATTGACCCTATGGGCATTCATACTGGAGATTCTATTACGGTAGCTCCTGCACTAACATTAACTGATAAAGAGTATCAAAAATTGCGCCAAGATTCCTTTGCAATTTTAAGAAAAATTGGCGTAGATACAGGTGGAGCTAACGTCCAGTTTGCAGTAAATCCAGCAACTGGTGAAAGCATCGTTGTCGAGATGAACCCGAGGGTGTCACGTTCTTCAGCATTAGCTTCCAAAGCTACTGGCTTTCCTATTGCAAAAATAGCGGCAAAATTAGCTATAGGCTATAGTTTAGATGAATTGACAAATGATATTACAGGTGGCGCAACTCCTGCATCATTTGAGCCAACTATAGACTATATAGTAACTAAAATGCCGCGTTTTAATTTTGAAAAGTTCCCCAATACCAGTCATTATTTAACCACACAAATGAAAGCTGTTGGTGAAGTTATGGCATTTGGGCGTAATTTTGCTGAATCACTGCAAAAAGCTATGCGCAGCCTTGAAATAGGCATGAATGGCTTTGACCCTGTTATTAATGATAATTGCCAAGACAGCATCGCAACAAAGCTTGTAAATCCAAGCTGGGATAGGATTTGGGTTGTAGCTGATGCGATGCGGGCCGGCATGAGTCTGCAGGACATACATAAACTTACAAAAATCGACCCATGGTTTTTAGATCAAATAGCATCCATAGTCGATACTGAAACAAACATAGCAACACTAGGGCTTAAAGATCTTAACAAAGAATTGCTCTTAAGTTATAAACAGCAAGGCTTTGCAGATGCAAGAATTGCGCGCCTTATGGGCCTAGAAGAATCTGCTGTGCGCAAATGTAGAAAAGGCTTTAATATAAAACCTGTTTACAAGCATATAGACAGCTGCGCAGCTGAGTTCCCTACCCCAACTTCCTACTTATATGCTAGCTATGCGGTGCACTGCGAAAATAAAGCAAGCAAGCAAAAGAAAATAATGATTTTAGGTGGGGGGCCAAATAGAATTGGTCAAGGAATAGAATTTGACTATTGCTGCGTACATGCAGCTATGGCATTAAAGCTGCAAGGCTTTGAAACTATAATGGTAAATTGTAACCCAGAAACGGTATCTACTGACTACCAAATCACAGATAAGCTATATTTTGAACCATTAACTATAGAAGATCTTGATGCAATTATAGAGCTGGAACAGCCAGATGGCATAGTTATTCATTATGGTGGCCAAACGCCGCTACGTCTTGCTAAAGATCTTGAGAATATATGCAATGCTAACATAATAGGCACATCTCCCGATGCTATAGATCGCGCTGAAGATAGAAATAGGTTTAAGCAGCTAGTTGACAAGTTAGGCCTACAACAGCCTGAAAGTGGCATTGCCTATAATGCAACTGAAGCGCAAAAAATTGCCACTAAGCTTGGTTATCCACTTATGGTGCGTCCATCTTATGTGCTTGGCGGCAGATCTATGGAAGTAATTTATCAGCAAATCGATTTAACAAGGTACCTTGCTAATTTAGCCCATGACCCAGTAGCGCTGCCTCTTTTACTCGATAGATTTCTAAGCAGTGCCATAGAACTTGATGTCGATGCCATATCTGATGGTAGCCAGGTTTTTATAGGCGCTATATTAGAGCATATAGAACTTGCAGGGGTGCATTCTGGTGATTCTTCATGTTGCTTACCGGCACGAAGTATTAGCCCTGAAATGCAGCAAAAAATAATTACTCAAGTTACTGCAATCGCATTAGAGCTAGGCGTCATTGGTTTGATGAATGTCCAATTTGCCATATACAAAAACACACCCTACATTCTAGAGGTAAACCCAAGAGCATCAAGAACAGTACCTTTTGTCTCAAAAGCAATTGGCAGAGACCTTGCTAAAATAGCAGCCCAATGTAAAGTTGGGGTGAAACTAAGTGAGCTTGGCTTGAGTGAAATGATTATCCCAAATCATCATGTAGTAAAAAAAGCTGTGTTCCCATTTGAAAAGTTCCCTGGAGCCGACCCTATTCTTGGCCCTGAAATGCGCTCTACTGGCGAGGTTATAGGAATTGGCGATCATTTTGCAGCAGCTATGGCTAAAGCACAATTAGCTACAGGGCAAGTAGTACCACAACAAGGCTGCGTGTTAATTAGCGTAAAAGATAGTGATAAAAATGCTATTATTGAAGTCGCACAAAACTTTTATGAACTTGGGTTTCGCTTAGTTGCAACTGCAGGTACTGCTAAGGCTATTTTACAAGCAGATATTCCATGCATGGTTGTAAACAAAGTCACTGAGGGGCGTCCACACCTTGTAGATATGATTAAAAATAATGCGGTTGATTTTATTATAAATACGACCAATAGTAAAAGCACTATTCATGACTCTTACATAATAAGACAAAGCGCTATTTCGCAACGAGTATGCTACAGCACAACCATCGCTGGTGGCCTTGCAGTTAGCCTAGCATTATCACATCAACAGCCCAAAGTTAAATCACTGCAAAGTTGGCATAAAAGTCTAAA
>JABJPE010000055.1 GCA_018664045.1 Legionellales bacterium
ACGGAGGTGGGGCAGT
The DNA here is from genome assembly GCA_018664045.1 of Legionellales bacterium. GTDB lineage: Bacteria > Pseudomonadota > Gammaproteobacteria > Comchoanobacterales > Comchoanobacteraceae > JABJPE01. The sequence goes on from JABJPE010000055.1 coordinate 17, forward strand.
TAACATTTAGACCAATTGTTTTATTAAAGCTTAGGCTGTGGGATGGCATTTAATCTATATCGCCGCTTCCCAGCCCGTCATTGCGAGGAGCGCAGCGACGTCGCAATCCATCTTTAGCAAAGACTTGGCAATCCATTTGTTGTTCTACCTGCTGCAAGTCCATTTACTGCTCCCCATAAGTGGAGACCATTGACTAAGGGAGCGAGGCCGTTGTCTAAAGTGACCTCCACCAGTCCGTGTAGCACCTCAGCCCGTCATTGCGAGGAGCGCAGCGACGTCGCAATCCATCTTTAGCGAAAACGCGGCAATGTCATCGTTGGGGCAGTTGCCATACGCCACATTGCTACATCCTGTTTCGCATTAGATTTAAGCCGAGCTATCTGCTACAACCTGCTTAAAATTTTGCTGCAAATAATTTAATATTTGCCTTAATACTTCTTCCTGTGACGGTGATAAATCTTGCTCTTTAAGCGCTAATGCTCGCTCCAATGCCTCAGCTGGAGTAAGCCTTGCATTGCTTCTAAAATCAATAATAGTATCGTTATTTGCTATTTGCTGCCAATATTGCTGCATATCCTCTTGAAAAGCAGCTGGTAGACAATCAGGGTAAAAACGCCACATATAACGCACCGCTTTTTGTTGCATAATTTTATTAGTAGTAAAAGCCTCTAATAAAGAGCTATCCTCTGCTTGTTGTAAGCTTTTAATGAAATCATGGCAGAGGAACTGTATTTGCCTAGATGGAAATGGTATTTGATATAAATTTGCATCCAAATCAACACCAGAGACTTCAGGATATTGTTCGACTAAAGCCACCTCACGTAATTGCTTACACAACGCTGGATTTGCCTCTAAAAACCCTAAATTATTGTTTGCTAGTTTAAAATTTTTCTCTGGCATTTGAGATAAATATTTATTTTTCCAGGGCAAAACAATTGGCGCTTCAGCTAATTTTTTTCGAACAATAAAGCGCATTAAATCTAGTGGATTTGCCTCTGCATCTTGTAAGTCAACTTTATCAAGGCGCAACCAAATCACTTGATTTGTATAGTGCTTATGAACTCCTAAACAAATCGCAGGAACTATAAAATTATTGGCTCTACCAAATTTACCATAAACTAGTAAAGCTTGATAAGCTTGAGGAATGTGATTGGACAGCACCGTTTTGCAATAAGTGCGTATTCTTTCTAAATCAGTATTTTTATTAAAATAACCCAATGCAAACTGCCACATATTTTCATCTTTAGCTAACGCTTTAGCTAGAGAAAGTGTCGCCTCAACATCAGTCATAGCATGGTGAGCTTGACCAGTAAGCCAATTATTACAACCGGCTATATGCTCTAGTTTCATACTAAACTTGCCGTCTATTTCAGGCCAAGTCATAACATCTTTGTTATATAGAAAATATAAAATTACAAGTGGATATAAATCCATTCTTGAACATGAATTAAGATATTGATGAGTATATGGCGGCAAAAGGCAACGCGCAAAAGAAAAGCGCAAAAATTCATCATCAAAGCCTAAAGTATTATAGCCAAGGCTTATAGTGCCAGGTTTATTAAGACAAGTATGAATTTGATTAATGGCTTCATGCTCAGAAACACCACTAGCTAGTTTTTCTAAACCAATTTGATGAGTTATAAATGCTTCTGGTGATGGAACAGTGTCCTTTGTGAGCTTCACGTATATATGTTGGCGCTCAATCTCGACAAAATCTAAGCTTGTGCGAATTGCCGCAAACTCGACAACCTGATCAAAAGTCTTACTTAAACCTGATGTTTCTAAATCATAAAATAAAAAAGTGTTTTCTGTCATAAACTACCTAACTAGCCCAATTGCATCCATTACTTGCTGCAGTGTTACTACAGCAATTTCATTAGCAGCACTAGCGCCTTGCTGCATAACAGTTTTCAAAAAGACCTCATCATCTCTATATTTTTTATATTTATCTTGCAAAGGAGCTAAGGTTGCAACCAGAGCATCAGCTAAATCACTCTTAAAAGCACCGTAACCTTTACCAGTATAATCAGAGGCAATCTGCGGGTGGCTAACGCCTGTTAAAGAGCTATATAAAGCAACTAAGTTGCTAATCCCAGGACGCGAGTCATCATATGCAACGATAGCTTCAGAATCGGTAACTGCACGCTTAATCTTTTTTGTGATCAAATCTGGGGCATCAGATAGTAATATTGCGCTATTTTGATTTGGATCTGACTTTGACATTTTTTTATGTGGGTCTTGTAGACTCATAATACGCGAACAATCTTCTGCAATCATTGGTTTTGGAATAGTAAACACATCACCATAATTACTATTAAATCGAGCTGCAATATCACGAGACAGCTCTAAATGCTGTTTTTGATCATCCCCTACAGGTACGACATCAGTTTTATATAATAAAATATCAGACGCCATTAAAACAGGATAAGAAAACAAGCCAACGTTTATATTTTTTTCATGCTGCTGCGACTTATCTTTAAACTGCGTCATACGATTTAATTCACCCATATGAGTTGAGCAATTTAAAATCCAGCTAAGCTGCGAGTGCGCAGCAACGTTTGATTGCGCAAATAATATACTTTTATTAGGGTCAAGGCCACAAGCTAAATACCATGCCATTAAGTCCAAACAATTTTTATGCAGCTCACGTGGGTCCTGCCGCACTGTTAACGCATGCAAGTCAACTATAGAAAAAAGGCAGTTACATTCATCCTGCAGGCGCAACCAGTGTCTGATAACTCCCATATAATGACCAATGCTCATTTCTCCAGAAGGCTGAATGCCACTAAATAATGTTTTTTTTGTAGCTTGCATGATTCTCTCGTGTTGATAAAAACAGTAGATAATTAACTCATAAAATTCTAGCATGTACAGCATAACAGAGGCAAATATAAAAAAAAAAGAGTTTTTTAACTAATTAGCTTGCAAATTATTCTGTTTTTTGCTATAAATTCATATTCCAACTAACATAACCGGTAAATAAAAATGGCAAGATGTTGCGATATTACAGGAAAAAAGACGACTAACGGAAACAATGTTTCTCATTCAAAAAGAAGAGTTAAACGTACTTTTAAGCCTAACATACATAAAAAGACTTATCTTATTCCAGG
>JABJPE010000056.1 GCA_018664045.1 Legionellales bacterium
AATAATGTATTACGTTGAATTATTGCATGCTCCATGATGAAAGTCAATATCCATCGCTCTGGCGTGCGATATTGGCTTGTTGCGTTGACAGATAATTGTCATTAGTTTAATATGTTAGTGATTATTTGCTATCTTAATGGATAAAATAAATGAAAAAACTATTATTAACTACTTTAATAGCAGGTGCGAGTTCTGCTTATGCCCATGATCTTTTTATTGAAAACAACTCATCTTGTACCTTGACAAAAATAGGTGTTTTGACGTCCATGCCAGGAGCAATAAACAATGCATCTGCGACTATAGGCCCTCATAAAACAGGCAAAATAACTGTTTCTTCATTTAAAGGTGACGATTACTTTTGTGATGTATATCGTGTGAAATGTGCTCATGAAACTTTAGAAATGTATGTTTTTGGAGAGTCAGATGTATATGGTTGGGGCGTGGAAATAGATGCAAGCGATAGTTTGACTATTGCAAATGCAACAGATCGTGATGATATATGGGGTGACTCGTTTGAGGCAAGTTATAGTCAAAATAGGGTTGTTTTAGCAAATAAATGATTTTATTTGCCTACAATTATAAGGAAGGTCATTGTATAGGTTTTTATGTTTTTTGTTAATGGTTGTTTTTCCATATGTATATGGAGATGAAAAGATTATTTTAAAAAATGATTCTAATTGTGATTTAAAATTAATATATACTGACCTCTCTCCTGTTATGAAAAAGCATTCGGCTAGCAGTGTAATTAAAAGGCATTCTTCCGGTTATATTGGCGTTAATATTGATGACTTGAAAGATAAAGACGATTACTTTTTTTATGATTATTTGGCCTATTGTAGTGCTGCTAGTATTCATGTTTTTATAGTAGGTTATAATGATAGTTGGGATGCATCTATAGAAGCTAATCGTTTTTTAAAAATTGCTAATTCGAACATCCATAATGAAAATGGCGATATAATAAAATCACAATATTTAAGAGATAACAGTGTGATTATTGTAGGCGCGTAGCTCTATTGTTACAAACTACTATTTAGCATCCAGGCATTTTTTTCGTGAACTTCGATTCTTTTTATGCATAGATCAGCTGTTGCTTCATCTCCATGCTGCTGAGCAAGGACTATAACTTCTTTTAAAAGATTAGCCATATATATATGATCTTCTGCTAGAGATTTAACCATTTCTTTTGCATCGGCATTCTCATTTGCATCAGCTATACCTTTAAGTTCATTGTACGCACTAAAACTTCCAGGTGCTTTGCTGCCTAGGGACCTAATGCGCTCTGCAAGCTCATCTACAGCATTTGCGAGATCTATATATTGCTTTTCAAATAATATGTGGAGGCTTTCGAATTGTGGTCCAGTGACGTTCCAGTGGTAATTTTGCGTTTTTAGATATAAGCTATAGCTATTAGCTAAGACAACTTTCATTTTTTCTACTACATCTTTATCACCATACATAATATATTCTCCTGCATTAGATAGTAATACAATTATATACTATATTAATTGATTTTGCTTGAATAACTACACCAGTTATAATTACACTATAGTTCTCTTGTACTTATTTTCAGGTTTAAAATGTATATTATTTATCGTGCTGTTTGTTTTTTGATGCTGCCATTTATTTTCTTTAGGCTGTTATTTAAGTCTAGGTCTGATAAAAATTACTTGTATAACTGGTCAGAGCGTTTTGGTTTTTATGGGGTCGATAGCGGTGATTACAGATTTTGGGTGCATGCCGTTTCTGTTGGTGAGGTTGTTGCTGCAAGTGCAATTATTGATGGGTGTCTTGCTCAGTACCCCAATGACAAAATAATAATAACAGTAATGACTCCTACTGGACGTCAACGTGCGCAGAGATTATATGCTGATAATGACTCTGTTGTTTGCGCGTACCTTCCATATGATGTTAGTTTTTCTATTGTAAAATTTATCCGCCATTTTAATCCTAAAATTCTTATTATTATGGAGACAGAACTTTGGCCGACACTACTGCGAGTGGTTGGTAAAAAAAATATTCCTATTATGCTTGCAAATGCGAGATTATCAGCAAGGTCATGTCGTAGTTATGCGCGCTTAAGGTCTTTCTCAAGGCAAGTGTTAACTGGTATATCTTATATTGCAGCTCAGTCTAGGCAAGACGCAAGGAGATTCGCTTTTTTACAAGGTGGTGAGAAAAAAAATATTGTAACATTAGGTAGCGTAAAATATGATTTGGCTTTAAAAAAGTTAGGTGCGGTTGCCCCCGATGCTCGCGTAGAGGGTGAAAAAAACTTCATAGCGCTTAGTACTCATCCTGGAGAGGAGGAACAAATATTTTTGGCATTTAAAAATATAAAGGCAAAGCATGCAAAGGCACGGTTAATTTTAGCTCCAAGGCATAGTTACCGAGCTGAAAGTTTAATGGAAATAAGTAAATCTTCCTATGGTTTCCGTAGCGAGTTTTATTCGAAATTGAGCAATAATTGTTCTGGTTTAGATGTTGTTTTGGTCGATAAAATGGGGGTTATTGCCTCATTGCTTAAGATGGCTCATGTTGCATTTGTGGGGGGTAGTTTGATTGATAAAGGCGGGCAAAACCCTATTGAGCCAGCAGCATATTCGCTGCCTATCATTATGGGTCCAAGTAGGTATAATTTTAATGAAGTTACTCGTCATATGTCTGAAGATGGTGGGCTTTTTATGGCTGAAGGTTCAGCTGATATTGTATCGATGGTCAATAATTTTTTTGACAACCCTCAGCAGGCTAGGTTGTCAGGAGAGGCTTCATATAATAATGTCATGAAGTACCTTGGTGCAACAGATAAACATATGCAATATATTAAGAAGTTAGTTCATTAATAGTTATTTTATTTGTCAGAATTGCATCTAGTTTTTTTATATCTGTCAAATCTAGTTTTCCTAGCATCTTCTTTTCTCTTAACTGATCTTTCAGGTAGTTATATCTAGCGATGGCATACTCACTTTCTGATTCTTGTAGTTGATTTATTGAGTTTAAAAGTTCTGAGTTTGTTCTTGTTCCTGCTTCATACCCTGCCTGTTGTGCTCTTAATGCGCTTTTTGATGATATAACTGAGCTTTTTAATGCGTTTATTTGTTTAATTCCTGATATTAAGTGGTGGTTGTTTTTTCTCATTTCTATCGTTAGGTTTGAGCGTAGTTGTTCTAGCTCTTCTGCTGATTGTTTATATATTTGCTGCGACTGTTCTATTTGGTCGTTTATAGATCCTCCTTGATATATGGGGACTTGAATTTCTAAGCCAATGCTCTTTGTTTCAGTATCATTTGTTGGATAATAGGAGTTTAAAATTGAATTTGGATTATGTTTGTTGCTGTATGACCCGCTTATATTTACAGTTGGCAGGTGTCCCGCTTCTTGGATGTCTATTTCTTTTTTTATGCTAAGTGAGTTTAAGAAGCTACTTTTTAAACTTAAGTTTCCAGCTTGCATCAGTTGTATTTTTTTATCAACACTGGTTTTATCAAGTTTTTTTGGTTTGTTTTTAGGGTCTAGTGCCATAAAGACTGGATTTTTTTCTTTTGTTGTTTCTTTATATTCATCACAAGCATCTAGCATTTTATTTTGATTTGATATTTCATGTGCTATGGCGGAGTCATATTTTGCAGATGTCTCTAGCAGGTTTGTCTTTGTTATTGAGCCAGCATTGTATTTGGATTGATCATATTTTTTTTGCGCCAATAATGTTTTGCTTTCGCTGACAGATGCTTTGTAAATGGCATGTTTTTCAAGAACATCAATGTATTTTTCAGCCACATTTAAAATGAGGTTTTGTCTAGCTAGCGACAGGTCATTATCTGCTTTACTTGAAATTATTTCTGATTTTTTATAAGTCCTATATGATTTAAAATCTAGTAAAGCTTGTTTTAATTCAAGGTTAATGTTCTTGGCAATAAACGTATCGTTTAATTTGTTGGAGTTGTCTGGCTTTGCTGTGAAGCGTTTTTGTTCTATGCTAGCGTGTGATATTAATTGTGGTTTTAGTGCGTCTTGCATTATATCTTGTTCTTTAAGAGTGGCTTTGTGTTTGGCTTGTAATGATTTGAATGCGCTATCATTTTCTAATGCATTTAAGCATCCATTTTCTAAGTTGCCACTATATGCAGAGCTGAAAATTATAATAAGTAAAAATATCTTTTTTCTCATGTTATTAATCCTTGTAAAGAATACTAATGAATTTTATTATATTTAAGCTACGTTTAGCAATAAAACTATCGTTAGATTTAAACTAACTAATATGGATGAGAGTGATTATATGGCTAGAAATACAATTAAAGATGTTGAAATTATTAATATTGATGATTTATATTCAGGCCATAATTGTCTTAATAAATATACGCTAAGAATTAAATATTTTGACAACTCTACTAGTGAGGTTTTTCAGCGAGAATCTACAATTAAGCCTATTGTAGCCGGTGTTTTGCCGTATGATGTTGCTCGAGATAAGGTTGTTTTAATAGAGCAATTTCGTATAGGTTCTATTACAGATGAGGTGTCTCCTTGGTTATTTGAAATTGTCGCGGGTATTGTTGATAAGAGTGGCGAAGATATTGCAGTTATGGCTAAAAGGGAGCTGCAAGAGGAGGCAGGACTTGTATCTAAGGGCTTGAAATTTATTATGCAGTACTGGGTGAGTCCTGGAGCTTCAGATGAACGTCTATCTTTGTATTGGTCAGATATAGATAGTAATAAAGCTGCAGAATTTTGTGGGTTACGTGCGGAACATGAAGATATTAAAGTGCATGTGGTTACTTCAGAGGAGGCATTTGCATTGGTCAGAGATGGTGTTATTTGCAATAGCCTGACAATTATTGCTTTGCAATGGTTGCAGCTTAATAAACATAACTTAAAAAGTGTTGGATAAAAACAGTGTTTTACTGTATTATTAATCCTTTAGTTATGTAATTTAATAAGTTTTTAAAGATATTTTTATATGAAAGATAAGCAAAGTACTTACGGTTCTAGTGATATTAAAGTTTTATCTGGTTTAGATCCAGTTAGGGTCAGGCCGGGAATGTATACTGATACGTCAAGACCAAACCATTTAACTCAAGAAGCTATTGATAATGCTGTTGATGAAGCAATGGCCGGTTATGCCACTTCTATTGAGGTGGTATATGGGGATGATGGTTCTATTGCTGTTAGTGATAATGGGCGAGGTATGCCAACTGACTTACACCCGGAGCATGGTATTTCAGGAGTTGAGCTCATCATGACTAAGCTGCATTCTGGAGCTAAATTTTCAAGCAAAAGTTATCAGTTCTCTGGTGGGTTGCATGGAGTTGGTATTTCTGTTGCAAATGCATTGTCTACACGTTTAGAAGTATTAGTTAAGAGAGGCGGCATTAAAAACCAAATTATTTTTGAGCATGGTGAGAAAGCATCTGAATTAACTCAAGTTGGAACTGTAGCAAAAAAAGATACTGGGACTACAGTTAAATTTTGGCCAGATGCAAAATATTTTGATTATGTTTCTTTATCAATTCCAAGTTTACTACATTTGTTAAAAGCTAAGGCAGTTTTGTGTCCTGGTTTATCTGTTAGTTTTCTAGACCAGAAAAATGAAAAAGAATATAACTGGTGTTATGAGGGTAATTTGGCTGATTATTTAGCTGGCAACATGGAGTATGAGGCGCTATTAGCTGAGCCTTTTACAGCAGAGTTTAGTGATGATGAGATGTGTTGTGATTTTGCTGTGTCTTGGCAGGAATTTCAGAGCAATTTGATCTCTGAAAGTTATGTGAATCTTATTCCAACTGTGCAGGGCGGTACGCATGTAAATGGCTTGAGAGCTGGTTTATTAGATGCGGTAAAAGAGTTTTGCAGTATTAGAGAGTTAATGCCTAGGGGGCTGCAATTAAAACAAGAAGATATTTGGGACGGCATTTCATATGTTATTTCTTTTAAGATGAAAGAGCCCCAGTTTGCCGGCCAAACTAAAGAGCGACTAAACTCAAGGCAAGCATCTAGTTTTGTGCAGACTTTAGCGAGAGATAGTTTTAGTCTTTGGATTAATGAGCATTTAGTGCAAGCAGAATTACTAGTGGATTTTTTCATTCAGCGTGCTCAAGCACGAATGCGTAAGTCAAAGCAGGTTGTTAGGAAAAAGATAACAGCAGGCCCACAACTTCCAGGGAAATTAACAGACTGTTTGAATCAGGATGATTTTATTGGTAGTGAGCTATTCTTAGTTGAGGGAGACTCTGCTGGAGGTTCTGCAAAACAAGCTAGGACTAAAGAGTTTCAGGCTGTTATGCCTCTAAGAGGGAAAATATTAAATACATGGGAAGTTCTTCCTGAGCAGGTTTTGGCTTCACAGGAGGTGCATGATATTGCATTGGCTATTGGTGTAGATCCAGGACAGGAAGATTTATCTGGATTACGTTATGGGAAAATTTGTATTCTTGCCGATGCTGATTCAGACGGGAATCACATTGCAACGCTATTATGCGCATTATTTTTAAAGCATTTTAAGCCTTTAGTTGTAGCTGGGCATATTTATATTGCAATGCCACCACTTTATCGTATTGACGTTGGCCAAAAGGTTTTTTATGCGCTAGACGATAGTGAAAAGTCGGCTATTTTGCAGAAAATAAAGCAAGAAAAGATTAGAGGCAACCCAAGTATTCAGCGCTTTAAAGGATTGGGTGAAATGAACCCCATCCAATTAAGAGAAACAACTATGGAGCCTAATACGCGCAGGCTGCTACAGCTGAGTTTTGATGAGTTTGGTTCAGAAGAAGCGGTTATTGATAAACTTTTAGCTAAGAAAAGAGCGTCTGATCGTCGTTCTTGGTTGGAAAGTTGTGGTGCAGCAGCTGAAGTTATCTAATTAGCTAGATGTAAGGTAAATATCAAATCTAGTGCTTTGGTTGTTGGTTATTTGTAACTCTGGTTTTTTATCATTTATATAGGGCCCGTTCTTTGGTCTTTTAACTATAACCTTGCAAGTTGCATTTAGTAGTGCTGCCTTCATAAGATTATTTTCACTTTGATTTTCACCTGTTGTAATGGCTTGTAGTATTTGCATTGGTTTTTTTACTAAAGCAGTTTTTTTGTCTTTAGGGAACATTGGATCTATTAGAATTATATCTGGTTTTTGATGTTTGTTAATGAAGTTTATACTATCTGCATTAACTATAGATAAATCCAATTTAGGTGAGGTATCTTTTATTTTTTCTTGTGCTGATTTTGCTATTTCATAAATAACTGGATTTTTTTCGATGGCGACTACTTTGTGTCCTAGGTATGCTAGTAAGCAGCTGTCTTTTATAAATCCAGCTGTCATATCATATATTAGACATTTTTTCTTTTTTAAGCCAATGGCCATCGATAGTGGATGTTTTTTTATCTCTTGCTGTTTTTGAAATTCTGATATTAACTTTGTCAGGTTTAGCTCAAATGGTTTTTTGCTTATTGCTGGAGCTATTATTTGGAGGCCAGAGGATGTTACAAGCAGGCAAATGCTGTCATCTGTTTCTATCTGTTGCATTGGTATATTTATTTTATTACTTAGTTCAAGAGCTTTTTGATAATTGTCAGCGCCAGAGTGGCTTATTATTATTTTTTTATTAGTTGTCAATTTATACTCCTATGCTGATCATATGATCGACTAGGATTAGTAAAAATAATAACATTAGGTACTTTATTGAAAACAAAAAAGTAGGCATTGCCAGCTTGTTTCCTGGCTCTTTGTATAGTTGTGTTGCTAAATATAAGAACCTGGCATTTAGTCCTGTAACCCCTATTAGATAGAACATACCAGACATGTTTATTATATATGGTATAATTGTGGTTATGGCAGTGATTACTGCGTAGAGCAGGATGCAAAGCTTGGTAAATTTAATTCCATGTGTTGCAGGTAGCATTGGAACATTTGATTTAACATAGTCGTCATATCTTGCAATAGCAAGAGCCCAAAAGTGTGGTGGAGTCCAAACAAAAATAATTAATACTAACAGAAGTGGCTCTGGTGCTATTTCCCCGGTTAGGCTAACCCACCCTATAAGTGGTGGTAGCGCTCCATTTATACCTCCAATTACTATATTTTGAGGGGTTGTGTGTTTGAGGATTCCTGTATAAATAAATGCATAGCCAATCATGGCGGCAGCTGTTAGGTATGTTGCAAGTGGATTTGTGTGAACCCATAGAATATATGTTCCAGAGGCAGCTAAGGTAGCTGCCAAGCATATAGCATGCAAAGTGGTTACTTTACCTTTTGGTAGGGGTCTGTTTTTAGTGCGCTTCATCTTCTGATCTATTTTTTTATCTATAATATGATTAATAGCTCCGCCAGAGCCAGCCAACAGTCCTATCCCCGATAGTGACAGAAGTGCTTTGTACCAATCGAATGATGGTTTGTAGGATAATAGCATCCCAACTAGGGCGGAAAATAACATTAACGCTACAACTTTGAATTTACACATTTCAAGGTATGCGCTTATATACATATTTATTTTTAGATGATTATCTGTATGTTTTGTTTGTGAAGTATTCATTATTTAAGAAGGTTCATTAAAATTTGTTTAGTATGATAAGTTACTAAGGCGTGGCGTTTATTAGCTCAGTTGTTCATTTTACGTTTTTCTTTCATTTAAGCCAAGTAATAATATTAATTATGGTTTTATTCTTATTTTCCCCCTTGAAATTATTTATCTTGCCTATTTCCCAGGTTCATCTCCCCATATTATTTTATGCAATTGGGTTTGTACTCTAATTTTCATATTGGCTTGCAGCACCCATTCAGCAAGCTCTTTAATTTGAAGTTCATTATGAGATGGCGAGAATATTACATCACAGGTATTAATTAATTTATGTTCTTCTACAAAATTAGAAGCCCAGATAAAATCAGCATGGTTACAAATAACAAATTTTATCTCATCAGTTTTTTTTACTAATTTCAAATTTGAAATTAAATTTCTATGTGCCTCTCCTGAGCCAGGGGTTTTAATGTCAATTATCTTTCTAACGCGAGTGTCAACTTTTTCAATAGACATGGCTCCACTTGTTTCCAAAGAAACATCTTGGTATTTATCACAAAGCATGTTTAGTAATTTAAGGCAGTTTTTTTGTGCTAAAGGCTCGCCTCCAGTTACGGTGATATAAGAAGGGCTATATTTTCCAACTTTTCTTAATATTTCAGTTACTGATAGCATTTCACCTTTTGAAAATGCATAGCTAGTATCACAATAAGTACACCTAAGGGGGCAGCCTGTTAGTCGAATAAAGACTGTGGGGTATCCAGTTGAGCTGGTCTCACCTTGTAGTGAATAAAAAATCTCATTTATTTTAAGATTTAACTCTGTATTATTATTTACTGTAACTGATGCTGACATTTTCATTTTCTGCTATTTTAACTTGTTTTAATATTGCGTCTTCTTTCGCAAGAGCTATGCACATTTTTTCGAATATATATTTGGCAATATTTTCTGATGTTGGGGGTGATGTTTTAAAATGCTCAAGGTCATTTAGATAATTATGATCGAGTACTGATAGAGTTTCATTTAATTTTTCTTGTAACTTATAATGATCAATTATCATGCCATCTTTATTTAGCTTGTTGGTAACTACTTTAACTTTAACTTTATATGTATGTCCATGTAGTCTGCCGCAGGGGCCATTATAGCCTGGGAGCTTTACTGCTGCTACGAAATGGGATTTTATCGTCAGTTTAAATAATTCATCTCTCATGATAATGCTCTATTAATCACAGGCTTAAAAGAATACTGCATTTTAATCAATAATTGCAAGTTCTTAATTGTGCTTTACTAGTTTAGCTGCCATTGGTTTATAAATATTAAGATGTCTTTTTGGTCCTTTAGCTGGATATGTACTTTTTGTGGTCGAAATATATCTTTAAAGCAGCTGTATTTTTCCCATGTTGTAGTAAAATCATTATTGCTTTCTTTGAATGGGTATGTAATTCGGAACAGGGTGTTTTTTGTTTGGGGCATTCCTATTAGAGTGTTTGCTAGCTGTTTTGGCTCTATATAGTGCCCAAGTTCAGTTTGCATAAAATATTTTAGGCTGATATTTTTTTCTTGTTGATTAAAATAAATATTGGCATTTTTATTGTTGCCTTTTATCTCCGCAATGCCTATGCCTAATGGTCCGGTGATATTCAGGCTAAAGCTATTATAATTTTGTTGCCAGCTGAAGCTTCCCATATAAGATTTATCTTTGGTTTTTAATTTTATTTTTCCCTTAGCAGTCCATTTTTGTTGTTGTAATAAGTCTTGTTTCTGTAGCTGCCAGTTTTTTTTATTGCAGCTTACATCATCGTTATAACTGCAATTATTTATTAATAAAATAAGAGGAAATATGTAAAAATAATTTTTTTTCACAGTTTGGCCTTTGGTGCGATCATGATATAGCTATTATAACTAGGTTTTATCAAATAACTACCTTTGTTTTTTTCATGATTAATCTTTTATTAAATAAGTAATTAGCTGTTTGTAAGTTGTTTTTTCCGAACATTTAGCTTATTCTAAGAATTGTTTTATATAGAGTAAAGAATGCCTGTAGTTATAATTGGCTTTAATCATAGATCTACATCAATAGACATAAGAGAAAAGCTTGCGAGCACTGTTAGCGAGCAGAGTAATATAATGTCTGTTTTAATGCGTGAATCTTTAGTTTCAGGCTGCATGGTGCTATCTACCTGCAATAGGTTGGAGCTTGTTTGTAGTTGCGATGACTCTAACAAAATATTAGTACGTTTAGCAGACCTTAAAAATATCTATTTAACCGTATTACAAAGCAGTGTTTATGTTTATAAGGATTATGCAGCATTTAAGCATTTACTTCGAGTTTCCTCTGGCTTAGATTCAATGTTATTGGGTGAAACTCAGATATTTGGTCAAATAAAAAGCGCTTATGGTTTAGCAGAGAGTTTAGGCTTTCTTGGTGCTGAGTTATCCCAGGTAATACCCCATATTTTTTTCTTAGCTAAACAAGTTAGAAGTAATACAAATATCAGCTCTAGCCCTGTTTCTTTGGCATACTCTATTGTCTCTTTAGCTAAATCTATTTTTAATCTAGAGCAAAAAAAGGTTATGCTGTTAGGTTCTGGTGAAATTATAACAAAGATTATAACTTACTTTGTAGAACAAGGTTTTCAGGAAATAATAATCGCCAATAGAACTTTTGCAAAAGCTGATGCATTAGCAAAAAAATATAATGTTAAAGCAATAAGTCTTAGTGAAATGCAGTCATATTTGCCTGAGGTTGATATTGTGATATCAGCAGTAGCTAGTCCATTACCCATAATAGGTAAGGGTTTAGTTGAAAGGGTGGTATCTGTGAAAAAGAAGGCGATAACGTTATATGTTGATCTTGGAGTACCACGTAACATAGAGCCAGAGGTTAAGGGCTTGTCTGGGGTTTATTTGTATAATATAGATAATCTACAAGACATAATAAATAAAGGTCTGAAAAACCGACAGCAAGCAGCCATAAATGCTGAAGCTATGGTGGATGTTGAAGTTGAAAAGTTTTATAATAGATATTGCACATTAGGCTCATTGAGCATAGTTAGAGACTTTAGAAGGCAAATAGAGTTGGTTAGAGATGAGGTTATGCAAAATTCACTTCAAGCATTGCATCAAGGCCAGGATGCAACATATGTGTTGCAAGAGTCTCTTCGTCAGCTGACTAATAAAATACTACATAGGCCTACAGTTAGTATTCGTAAAGCGATAATAGCGCAGCGAGATGATTTGCTAGCGCTTACAAAAGATTTTTTTAATTTATAAGGTAAATAATATGACAGATATATCTGAATCATTACAAATTAAGCTCCAGTCGATGCAGGAGCGTCAACTTGAGGTCTCAAATATGCTATCTGATTCTAGTGTTATCTCAAACAACTCTCGATTCCAAGAGCTGTCAAAAGAGTATGCAAGATTAAATAGAGTCGTTTCTTTGTATGAGGATTATTGTAGTAATAATGATTCTCTAGCAGAAGCAAAGAGTTTACTTGAAGATGGTGACGAAGGTTTGCAGGACCTAGCAACTGAAGAGATAGCTGAGTTAACTCGTGATCAAGGCGATGTTGTAATGGCTATACATACAGCATTAATTCCAGAAGATCCAGATGATCACAGAAATATATACCTTGAGATTAGGGCTGGAACCGGAGGTGATGAAGCTGCTTTATTTGCTGGTGATTTATACCGTATGTATGCCAAGTTTGTTGAAAATAAAAATTGGTCTGTAGAGGTTGTAAGCTTGCAAGATGCAGATCATGGTGGTTTTAAAGAGGTAATCGTCAAAGTAATAGGCCAAGACGTATATTCACAGTTAAAATTTGAATCTGGTGGCCATAGAGTGCAGCGGGTGCCAGACACTGAATCACAAGGTCGTGTTCATACTTCTGCATGCACAGTAGCTGTAATGCCTGAAGTTGATGAAATAGCAAACATTGAAATATCCCCAGCAGATTTAAAAGTAGATACTTATCGGGCTTCAGGCGCAGGTGGGCAGCATGTAAATACTACAGATTCAGCAGTAAGGATAACACATATTCCAACTGGTGTTGTCTCTGAGTGCCAAGATGAGCGCTCCCAGCATAAAAACAGGGCGAAGGCAATGAGTTTGTTGCATGCTAAAATTTTATCTAAAGAGCGTGAGGCACAACAAAAACAGCAGTCTCAAACTCGCAGATCATTAGTGGGTAGTGGTGATAGGTCTGAGCGCATCAGAACCTATAATTTCCCACAAGGGCGAATAACTGACCATAGAATTAATTTAACACTGTATAAGTTAAATGAGGCAATGGAAGGGGATTTGACAGAAATTATATCCAGCCTGCAACAAGAGCACCAAGCTGATTTGTTGACACAAATGAATGATGAAGTAGAAAAGTAGGTTATGTTATTACAAGATGCTATAGTTCATTATAAAAACAAGATTTCAGACTCAAGTTCTACTCCAGCTCTTGATGCTAAGCTAGTTTTATCTTGTGTTCTTGCAATGAGAGTGGAGGATCTTTATTTAAATAATAAATTAGTTATATCTCCAGATAAGATAGATGAGATAGAAAAACTTATCTTGCGTCGTCAAGATGGAGAGCCAATTGCATATATTATTGGAAAAAAAGATTTTTGGGATTTCACTTTAGCTATAGATGAAAATGTGCTGGTGCCACGGCCTGAGACAGAGATATTAGTCCAAGCTGTTTTAGATATGCCGCTCCCATTAAATATTAATGTATTAGAAATAGGCACTGGTAGTGGCGCTATTGCAATAGCGCTTGCAAAAGAGCGGAAGGAGTGGAATATTACTGCAACTGATATATGTCAAAATGCTTTAAGTACTGCAATGTTAAATGCAGAAAATATTTCCGCTGATAAAAAGATTAAATTTATACGCTCAGATTTATTTGCTAATATAAGTCATGAAACTAAGTTTAATATTATAGTGTCTAACCCGCCTTACATAGACCCTAATGATCATCATCTATTAGCATTAAAACACGAGCCAAAGTTGGCATTAATATCGCCTTTAAAGGGCTTATATCATTTGCGGGAAATAATAAATAAGGCTAAGTTTTTTTTGCAGCCAGGTGGCGTATTATTACTAGAGCATGGTTATGACCAGAAGCAAGCTATGCATGATTTTTTCTTGGATGCTGGTTATACCAGTATAAAAACATTACAAGATTATAGTGGTTTAGATAGAGTCACCTTTGCATTTATTAAAAGCTAGTCCAATAAAGTTATGGAAAATATATGTATGCTTATTTATACTTGAAAAGCTATATTATCTTGTGTTCATGGAGGACAGTTGATGCGTGATTTTATTTTGTATCTACAACAGACATTCAAATCTGATGTTAAATCTTTGTGGTATAGCATTGGAGATAACGAATTTTATCCTTTTTTTCAATATTCACGTAATGCTTCAGGTAGTGACAAATCTTTATCTGAAAATTATAATTTTATTTATGAGTTTTTTTATGCTGTTTTGCTAATCCCAATATTAATAGTAGCATTATTATTTTGGAATATTGCACGGGCATTCCCACGGGGAAATAGCTATACACGTGCCTTCCCAAGTAAAGTTTTTGATTTATCAGTAGGGAAAAGACGAAGTGATTATTTTAATAGTAAAACTTCAGGGAGGTATTTCAAAGATGAGTTAATTAGACGTTTGAGAGAAATTGATAGTACAATTGCATCAGATAAATATAATATAATTGAGATAATAGAAAATTTAAATGTTGATAAAGCATATGAGTGCTATAAATTAAAAAATGGAATTAAAAGTGACTTTTCTGATTTAGTTGATAGCTTTACAAGGGCCCCGTCAAAACTTGTTATTGATAAGATGACATCATTTTTAAATTTTACTTCAAAGGATAATGTTACTGGCGATCAAGCTGCTAGAAAGATAAGAATTAGGGCAGGTATGTATAGTCAAGATATTAATTTGGGTGGGCACTTATGGTTATATTTTTTTCGCCATCTTTACCGTAGTTATTTCCCGTGGGAAGAGTTGGGCTTGATTTCTGCTGGAAAAGTTAATGAGCTGTTCAGTACAGATGGTTCAATTGAAGATTTTATAGATGAAGATGGTGTACTAGATAGTTTAAATAGTTACTGGTCTAGGGGTGATTATGCAAATGCAGCTCTTTCTAAACAAGTTAAAAATTTTAAATTTGAAGACCCAGCTGTTGCAACTATTCGTAAATTTGCTTTAATTTGGCATATTGTTAAAAATTTAAGGGATGGAGGTAGGTTCCGCAATAGTTCTAGTTATGATGATTATGACGGCGAGAGTGATTCTATATATTTAGAAAATGACCCTGGTCATAAAAGGGTTTATGGCGCATATAGTGCGCCGCATGAAAATTCAATATGTAAGCAAGCGTTTAATAAGATAGGCCATGATAAATATATAAAAGTTGAACGGGTGGCTGATTTAGAGGGTAAAATTAAAAATCCATCTACAGGAGTAGCTTCTGTTATTTCAACTATATTTACAACTACATCAAACTCTCCTAAAGATTTTAATTATATCACCGATAACTTGAGAGAGTCAGATCCAGGTAGAGTGCTCATAAGTGAACATATATCGCAGATAAATGCTTCACCAGACCCTGAAACAAAAGCGAGAGAAACGGGTGTTATTTGGCTTAACCCCAATTATTTTTTTACAGGGGATACTATTAGTAAAAATGATTATATAAATAAATATGAGCTTGATGAGCAAGAATTAAAACTAGCTAAAGACCTTCCTGATGAAATACCAATTATAAAAAATAAAAGTGATAAGCGTGAGCTATTGCAGTCTAGCCCGCCACCATTATGGCATGTAATATTGGCTTTCCCTTTACGTTTACTGATGTCTCTTCTAATTACGGTTGTGCAGGCGTTTATATTATCAATGCAGCTTGTTGTTTGTGCTGCTATTGTGCTGGCTCCAATATTTAATTTTTGTATTTATAAACCTTGTTCGAGTAAAATTGGTCAGAGTGTTTTGAGTTCAATATGTTTAATTACTTCGATATTAATATTAATTCAGCCTGCGGTTAGTTTTTTAGCTCCAGTTGGTTTTATAAGCAAGACATTTGTTGCTTCATTGGTGGGGCTAGGGTGGACATCTGTTGGGGCATTTTCGCTATTTAACACCGCTACACTATCTTTTGTAATATTGTCTTTAGCCTTTTCTATGTGCTCTTTTTATAGTTTAAATAGCGTTTATATGAAGCATGATGGCCAGCCGCTTAATGATTTTAGGAGAGAGTTGTTTTTATTGGCATTAGGCTTAGGGCTTGCGCTACTATCTTATGGCATGATTTTATACCCTGGTCTTTTTATAGCGCCCAATGCTATAGCAGGATTAGTCTCTGTTATGTCTTCTGTAATATCCGCTTTTTTTGTTATCGCTATTGCAGTTGTGTCTGGTCGTTTTATATTGTCTGAGCCACAAATAAAAGTTAAACGCGAAAGTTTTCAGCAAGGATATAGCTTCGCTGTAGATCGTGAATTAACTATGGGTGCTGGTCAAGGTTCTGCTAATGATACTGGGAATGTTGCTACACGCATTGCTCATGTATAGTAAATAATACTTAGTTTTTATAGATTAGATTTGCATTATTATTTACTACCTGTGCAATAGTTGTATAGTTGCCTCTGTGTTCTATTGTTGCATCTTTATTTGCATGCGCATAAAAATATCCAATAGGGTTTATATAGCTATTGTTATTGTCAGATGCAGATATCCAAGTATTAGTGCTTCTTAGGTGCGCTGCTTTTAGAGAGGAGTTGCCATATGCCCAAATATTAGCATTTTTAGTTGTTCCTGCAAGATCTGCCACGCCAGAGTAAATATTTATTGTTGTGTGTTTAGAGTCAACCCATAGCAGCTTGGTTGTGCCGCTGCTGGCTTGTTCTAATCTATTTAAATTGATCATTCCTTCTAGCTCTACGTTTGAGCTTCCATAGGTGTAAATGTCTAATGTTTTATTTTTATGCTTTAAGCCTTTGCCTTTAATTTCAGAATTTCCTTTCACACTTATAGTACTTACATTGTCAATACTGCTTAGAATTACATTATATTTTTCTGTTGTTGATTCTGTGGAGGTTAATGTTAGGGTGTCTCCATCTACAGTTGCAGAGACCCAAGGGTAATATACCATGGTATTGTTTTTGCTTTTTGGATCTATTAATAGGCGTACATTATTATCAATATTTATGTTTTTGTACGCATCAGTTTTTATAGCTTGCCAATGTTGCGTTTCTTCTGGAATTTCTGAAAAGTAATTATCAATATCGTTAAGCGCAGCATTAAAGGAGTTTGGCCAATAACTAGTGTCTGCATGTGCTGCTTGGCAGCTTAGGGTAGGTATAATTAATAATGCTAGTATATCCTTAGATTTAATCATGGTATAGCTCCTTCTAGCTTAGTGTTATTTCAATGCGATTATTTTGTGATTTTGCAGAAAAAATATTATCTTCAGATATCTTGGGTGCCGTATTCCCAAGCCCCTCATATGTTATTTGAATTCTATTTGTATTTCCATAGTCCCATAGAAGGGCAGCTATAGTTTGTGCCTGTATTTCAGATATTGTTTTGAGGTAATCAGATCCATATGCCCCATATCTGTATGCCTTAATATCTATTTTTGTATTGTCGGGGTAAGATTTTATTTTTGATAATATAGTTGATATTACTTGTGATGAGTGTTTTTGAAAGCTAATACGTTTTAATGGGGTGTCATTTTGTTGAAACAGTCTATTTGAATTTACAATCAAGGTTGTAGAGCTATAATCTTTTATTTCATTTACTGGGTCATTAGATTTTAGAATATCAGCATGAATATTTTCGATTGGTAATTTTACTATGTTAGTTCTTGGTTCTTGTGTTGGTTGTTGCTGGCAACAAGCTGTAAATAACACGGAAGTTGTTACTAAAAGTTTAAAAAATAAATTCATCCTGTTTAGGTCCTCTCTTTTAAATCAATCCTTTCTTTGGTTTTGAAAATAGAATATATCAAAACATTACTAAGTATAACCTGAAAAAACTTCTTGGAGCAAATGCAATATAATTAAAAATTAAGTTTATTAGTTGTTATATTTTTTTTGTTTTCTGATAATTGCAGTGGCCCCATTTGGCCACAACCACTAGATATGGCTATTAACAGTGTTAATGTTGTTATGATTAGCATTTTGTACAAAAAAATTTCCAGTTAGAGTTAGTGTTTAAATTTAACTTGATTGATAATTTTAGTCAAGATAGATAAAATTTATTGTATATTACTGCTATAATGAATAAATATGGAGCTTATTATGCCTAGTTTAATTGAAACAAAAAATTATATCATTAGTGAGCCTGCAAGGCCGAAGGCTTGTATTATTTGGCTGCATGGCCTTGGTGCTTCAGGGCATGATCTTGCTGAGGGTGTTTGGCCTTCTATGCCCGATGAGGTCAAAAACCAGTACAGAGCTATTTTCCCGCATGCTTCATCTA
This sequence comes from Legionellales bacterium, assembly GCA_018664045.1. GTDB lineage: Bacteria > Pseudomonadota > Gammaproteobacteria > Comchoanobacterales > Comchoanobacteraceae > JABJPE01. Next base: position 17,992 of record JABJPE010000056.1, read on the forward strand.
CTCCAGTGACTATTAATGGAGGTGTGTCAATGCCAGCTTGGTATGATATTTATTCTGTAGAAAATGTTGATAGGGAAGATGACGTTGGCCTAGAAAAATCAGTGGCAATTATTAATGATTTAATCCACAAGCAGTTCCAGGACAACCGCGTTGCAAATAATATTGTAATAGCTGGTTTTTCTCAGGGTGGTGGGGTTGCTATACATGCCGGATTAAGCTGTACTAAGAAGCTAGCAGCTATTATGTTGTGCTCTTCCTATGTTCCATTGCAGGATGAACTGTTAAAAGCAAAAAACAGACTAAATTACCAGACCCCCATATTTTTTATGCATGGAAAAACTGATTTTGTTGTGCCTTGCGAACTAATGCAGCGAGGTTATGACTTTTTAAGCGCTAAGGGGTTGCCGGTTTCATTGGAGATGTATGACCATGGCCACTGTTTTTCGGATCTACAGCTGCAGTATATTGCTCAAAACTTAATGTAAAGCTAGCTCCCCCATCTGATTTATTATTAGTTTGCTTATCAGTTGGTGGAAACAATGGAAAGGCAAGGTTGATTTTATTTGGATTCTCTTGTGCTTGGGGTTGTTCATTTTCCTTCGAGCCCTCCCTTTTTTTCTTCTTAGGAGTGACCATCACCTCGCCTATTACCTCAGAACCCAGGGTGTCTGAGCGTTCTTTTCCATGCCTTGTGGGCGTTCCAGATTTTAAAGGATCTTTTTGTTGAGCTTGCTGTATTTGTCCTCGCTTTATTCTTTTCCATGTTTTTTTTACTTGGGATATAATTTTATTGAGGCCTTTGTAAAAAGTGCAGGCTAATGTGGAGCTTTGAATAAAGCTAAATGCAGCTAGTATGGTTATAGTTGGCATATTTATCGGTAGCGCTAAAATTATAAATATTTGGTGGGTTGCAGTTGCGGTTATGCTAAGGGAAATTAAAACTGATGTAAAACTTGTTATTTGTTTTTTTGTAATAGGTGAAAGCATAGCGGGGACTGCTAATAAAGCCATTATCATGCCTAGCTTAAGATAGCTACTATTTATGGCAGCAAAATAAATAATTGTGCATGAAATAGTAAGCGCTGTTAATATGAAAACATCTTGTTTTGAAGTTCCCGCTCCTAGTATTGAGTTTAGGGAGTCTTCTGGTGAGAATATATCTTTTTTATTATTCGATAGTATTGCAAATATTGAGTCAAAGTAGAGGCAAAATGCCCCACAAAATGTAATGGAGGACATAAAGTAAGATGAGTATAGGGCTGCGGTTATTAATGCATGACTATGGAGCGTAATTAAGTAATTATGCAGAACATAAAAAGCAAATAAACCACTTGCTAATGCGGTTATAAAAGACATTAGCAGTGATGCCTTAAAAACAAAAGAAGTTTTTTGTGTTTGGGCCGATTTATTATCTGATCTACAATAGTTTTCAAAATAACCCATAATGCTCTTTACAATACTATATATTTTAGGGCTGGTTAAAATATAAGAGCAGCATATCCCAGATAGTGTAAATAGCACTAATTTTATGGCGCTAAAGCCAACTTTGGCAAAGCCACTCGCCAGCATAATTACCCCGTTAGATAGTGAGTTTATAATGCTAAATAGCCATATAAAAGTAAGGGAGTTTCTTTGGTTTTTAAGTGTGTAAGTGTGCTCTATTTTAAGTAGTAGCTTTAGGGTAATTTTTTTGTCTTCTATGCTTAGGGCCTCTAGATATCCTCCTCTCCCTACAAAAAAAGCATTAGCTTTTTTGTCGGAGCTAATTGCGTCTGTAATTTTATTTCTTTTTTCTATAGAGAATGCATCTAGCTTATCAATCAGCTCTTGATAACTAGTAATATGAGCTTTTTTCTTGAGTTTTAATTGTCCTTTTAATTGATTTATAAACTTCTGTGTCTCTTTTTCTATGTCTATTTTATGCGCATTTTTATCGCTGTCAACTTCATAATTGAAATATGTTTGATCTATAATTTCAGAGATGTCTATGTTTTTCAACGCATCTCTTATGCTGTTAAATTTATCTGCTATATTTTCAAATTTTTCCTTGTTTAATATAGCTACATGGACGCTATCGGCGAATGACTTTTTAAAATAGTGAAAAACAGTTAAAGCAAATAAAAATTTGAAATGATCTTCATGAATCTCATTCACTTGTTTTCCTGGTCGTGAGGCATATAGATACTGCACGTCCAGTTGATTTATTATAAATTGTTTGATTGGCTCTAGTTCTATTTTATTTTCATCTAAGTTTTCACGTTTTTTCTCATTATGGCTAGATAGGTATAATAATACCCAGCCCAAAATAACCAATGAACTAAGTATAAATGCAATTTTAGTTGTTACCCCAAACCATGCTAGAGACAGAAAGATATCCGAACTTACTGAAACCGCATTGAAAACATAAAACAATGGGAGTGTAATATTTTTGAGCGTCAGATTCTCTTTAATAAACGTTGAAACAGACATAAAACCTCTTTTGTTGTATTTAAGTTAGTGATATAGGTTTAAGGTTTAGAATAAAAAAATAGACATATAATAATCTACCTTTATCTTGCTCAAGACTCAATACTTTTTTGTTTTAAATTTTTTCTTAGCTGGTGCAGCCTGTCTATAGAGCCTATGTCATGCCACGTGCCATTGAAAACTTCCCCGGTTATAGAGTGTGATTTCAATGAATCATGTATAATTTTACCAAGCTTATTACTTGAGTAATTATTTAATATAAAGTTAGGGCTAAATACGCCTATCCCACTATAGGTGTATTTATTAGCGCGATCTCCGATTATGTTGTTGATGCAGCTAAAGTCTCCTTGCAGGTTGTGCCCAGGGTTTTTAACCATTACTAAGTGCGCGCTTTCTGTTTTTTTATATTTTAATTCAGCAAATGGGAAATTTGTATAGATATCCGCATTAACTGTTATTAGTTGTGTTTCTGGTTGTAGTAACTTTTGTTCTAGAGCATATATGATTGCTCCAGCTGTTTCTTTGGGGGTTGGACTTTCTTCTGAATATTTAATATTGACGCCATATTGGCTGCCATCGCCTAAATGGTCGATTATTTTATCTTTAAGGTGGCTAACATTGATAACAATGTTATCTAAGTGGGCTTGCTTTAGTTGTGTTATGATTCTTTCGATAAGGGTTGTAGATCCTATTTCTACTAATGGTTTAGGGGTGATGTTTGTAATTGGGGCCAGCCTTTTGCCGTAGCCGGCTGCAAAGAGTAAAACTTGTGTTTTTATTTCAGCCATATTTTGCTCCTTAAAGTTTTAGGATGCCGATTAGATCTGCATACTCAGGTTTGTTTTTAATTACATCTTTTATGTATTTTTTAACAGTTGGCAAATATTTAATGTAGTTATCTTTATTGTCACGATGTTTTAGCCGGCAAAATATGCCTAGAACTTTAAGGTGGCGTTGGAGGGCTGTAATATGGAATATATTTACAAACTCCTGATGACTTACATTCGCAATGTTTAAGTCGCTTATGGTGTTATGGTAATAATCTATAAGCTCAGAGACTAAGCTGTTTGATAGCGGTTGATAATAATCTCTAAGTAGCGAAACCAGGTCATAATTAAATGGTCCGGTTACAGCATCTTGAAAGTCAATTATTTGTACATTGCCATCAGTAATAAAGATGTTTCTAGAGTGGTAATCACGGTGCACAAAAGTCGTTTCTATTTTGGTTATTATTTTGCAAATTTGAGTGCATATCTTGTTGTATTGCTGTATTTCATTATCGTTTAGTGGTGCGCTGCACTGTTGATTGCAATACCATTCAATTGGTAGTGTTGTTTCTTGTTGTAATTTGGCGCTATTAAATTGTGGCCAGGTGTGAGAATTTTTTGTTTGCATGGAAATTATATTGTCTATGCACATTTTATAATATTTGGATTTATTATTAGGGTTTATTATTTTTGCCAGCAAATTATCGCCAAAGTCAGTTTGTAGTAGTAGTCTTTTGTTTATGTCATATGCCAATATGGTTGGAGTTGTTATATTGTTATGGGTTAATTTTTGTTGAGATTCTATATATGTGGATAGCTGCGTTTCATCTGGGTCATGCATTAATATATAACTAGTGCCTGCACATTTTATTCGGTAATAATTCCTTGCTCCAGCATCGCCATTAATAGGTAGAATATCGTGGTTTTCGTTGATATGTCTTTTTACCCACGCACCAATGGTGTATAATACCTTATTCTTATTTGGGGTGATAGTTGCGCTCATAGATGTTTTCCGTTAATGTTGGTTATTGGCACGTATAATTAAGGTTACTCAGAGGTATGATAGCAATGAAGCTCCGAAGACACAAACTTCTTTCATGCTTATTGTACCTTATATTTACTCATTTTGTGCTCGCAGGCCCTAGCTCTTTAGAGGAATATGAAGTAGAGCTTGCAGGTATGGCAGCTAAGTGCGATGTTAAGGTTAAGCTAAAAGAATTAGATATCAGTGATATTATTATTAACTCTGGCTGGGTTAGTAATTCTAATTCTATTTGTAGAGGGGCTTTTGTTCCAGCGCAGCAAAAATACATAAACGATAATCCATCAGGTGATAGTGTTTTATTTGGTGCGGAAAAATCTAGCATTCTATCTGTTAAAGGGGTTTCGTATTTAACTGGCAACGTAAATATAAGATATAGAAATAACCATTTGTCATCAGAAAAGGCTTGTTTTTATGGTGGTGAGGCGGGTGCCTCAGCTTTTGCTGAAGAAAATGTGGTTTTTGCTCGCGATGATTTTTTAATATTAGCAGATGATATCCTGTGGTATGCCAATGGAGGTGAATATTTTCAGAATGCTTTTTTCAAGTTTGATGCTAAAGGAAAAGGGGTTGGGGCTGCCTGGGGTAGAGCCAAGAAGGGGTGGAGTGAAGGCAAGGGCTCTCTGTCTTTTTCTGATGTTACTTACAGCTATTGTAGTTTAACCAATCCAGACTGGCTGTTAGATGCAGGATATCTTGAGTTGGATAAGGGTTCAAGGCAAGGATTTGCAAGCAACTTGTTCTTCAGGGTGTTTGGAGTCCCAGTTTTTTATCTGCCTGTATTTTCATTCCCACTGGATTCATCAAGGAAGTCTGGTTTTTTATATCCTAAGTTTAGTTATTCAGATGCTGGCGGCTGGGATGTTAAGGTGCCGTACTATTGGAATCTAGCTCCAAACTATGATTTAACTACTACATTTGTATCTTATGTGAAAAGAGGTTTTGGCTGGAGTGGCGGCGCCCGATTTTTAACTGAAAAAAGTAGGGGGTACTTAAAGTACTTTCAGGTGTTTGATGATAATGTTTTTGGTGCTTTTAAAACAGACATGGCTGGAACATATTCTTCTAGTGCAAATCAAGACACTATAACTTTAACAAATGATTTACTTGCAAGCTCTGATAATAGACGTTTTATCTCTTATAGCCAAAAATATAACTTTGATTCTAATACAAGGTTTGATTGGAATTATTATTGGATGAGTGATGATTACATGAGGGATGATTTTGATGCTGTTAGGCTGATGCTTCCAAAGCGAAAACTGCCGCGTAATTTGTCTCTTGTTTATGATGGAAAAAACACATATGTAAATTTAAAATTTCAAGATGATAAGGTCCTTCAGACTTTAGGGGGTAATGTTATTCAGGGTGTTTTTAGCGCTTTGCCAGAGTTATTTATCACTAACAACTATTCTTTTAAAAGTTGGCCTAGCATTGCATTAAATAATAATTTGCACTTGCTAAGATTTGCGCCAGCTGAAGGTGTAGTGCAGGAAGACTCTAGTTCTAGTAATATTAACGTCAAAGGGTCAAGAATTTTATTAGAGCCAAACATAAAATACCATAATTTTCACCCATGGTATTCTGATGAATTAAGTGTTGGTGTTAACTCTCTTTGGTATAATTGGCACGATGATGATACTCAGTTAGATCAAGACCATTTTATGCTTGTGCCTTGGTTTAGTTATGAGCGGGATTTTTCCTATGCAGGATTATATAATAATCTGTTGCACCTGGTTAAGCCTAGATTTATGTATAACTATATCCCATACCGCAATCAAGATGGTTTGCTTATTTTAGATAGTTCTTTGCCAGTAGATACTTATCAACAATTATTTAGAGTTAACAGGTTTTCAGGGTACGATAGGTTGGGTGATACTAATTCTATTACCATGGCAATAGAAAACTCATGGTTAAATCCTGCTAGTGGTGAGGATTTTTTGAAAATTGATATAGGGAAAAATTACGCTATTAATTATCACAAAGTTTGCTTATCTCAAGACTGTAGTGAAGACCTTCAGGCTAGTAATCATTGGTCCCCATGGCAGCTGAAGGCTTCTATTTTTGATCGCAACGTTAAAAGTAGTGTTATTTTATCAGTAGAGAATCATTTTAAAAAGTCTAATAGTGCCTATTTTGACCTTGCATATATTAAGGGAGCGAATGAGGCTAAAGTTTATTATAATTTTGTCCGTTATTTAGATCTATACCCTATGAGTGTGGAGAGATCGCATTTAGTTGGGGGAGAATTCAAAATGGTCCTTAATCAGGATTGGGATATGTTTTCTGAGGCGCAGTACAATGTGTCTAGCAACAGTGTGTTTGGTTATACTGTTGGCTTTCACTACCATAGTTGCTGTTTTGATACTAAAGTAGGGTGGCAGAGGCGTTATACTGGTGTTGATGGCAGCAATAATAAAATGTTTCAAAATAATTTAATATTTAAGTTTTATTTTGCTGGGATAGGTGGCGCTACATAAATCTTGTGTATGATTGTTTAATATGATAAAATTCAACAGTTTGTATGTGGAGCAGTGTTTTGAAGTATATTATTCCTAAGTTTTTCTCAATAATATTATTAAATATATTAACGCAGGTGTTTGCGGCTGAAGTTGATGCTATAGCAGCTATTGTTGGAGATAAAGTGATTACTAACTTAGACGTTGCTCATTTAAAGTCTTTTATGCTGGTGCAAGGCCGATTAAGCTCTGATAATTTATCTGATCCTGGTATAAATGATGCTATGCTTAATTTGGGTGTTGAAAGAAGATTAATGTTAAATTACGCAGCAGGGCCAACTACTGAAATGCCGAAAGATGACAAATTACTGGGGTATTTTTTAAAACATCAAAACTTAGACTCAGCTAAATTTCAGGCATCTTTAGATGCTAATGACCTTAGTAAAGAAAATTTTGTTTCTTTCTTAGAAGAGGATTTTTTAATTCAGCAGCACCAAAATAGCTACCTTGCCGGCAGAATTTCTATTTCAGATAGCAGGGCAAAAAACTATATATCAGATTATAATCAAAATAATACAAAGTATCATGTTGTAGATTTTCATGTCCAAAAAAGTGGAGGGGGGCTAACTGCTGCATCTTTCTCAGATATGATAAGTAGCGCGGTTAAAAATTATAGCGCTGGGTCTGAAGTTATATCTCCTGTGATGGCAAATGATCTTGGAGTAAGAGTTTTGGGAGATTTTCCTGAGCTATATAAAAATGTTATCTTAAATCTAAAGGAGTCAGTTGCAAGCTATATGGTAATAGCAGACAATGGTTACCATGCCTTGCTTTTGCAAAACAAGCAGGTTCCAGCAGAATTGTCTGTTCAGGATGCCAAGCAAATACTTTATTCTCAAGAAGCAGGTGACTCTATTTCATCTTGGTTGAGAGACTTGAAGAAGTCTGAGTATATCAAGATTACATAAATAATTAAGTAGTACTTTTATATGCCACGAAAAATGACAAAATTAGGGCAGCATTTTTTAATAGACCATTACACAATAAATATGATTGTAGGCTATGTTGTCTCAAATTCAAATTATAATTTAGTTGAAATAGGGCCAGGTATGGGCGCCCTTACCATACCTGTTTTGGGATTGGGCCATGATATTACAGCAATTGAGTTAGATTCTAATATAGTGCCAAAATTGCAGGCAAAATCAGGGTGCGGCGATAGGCTTAAAGTAATAAACAAAGATGCTTTGCATGTGGATTTCAGTGAACTTCCACATGACTCAGGCTTATGTGTTTTTGGAAACCTGCCTTACCAAATATCTGCATTATTAATGCTGCGTCTAGGGCAGTATGATGGTCTTGTAAAAAAGATGATATTTATGGTGCAAAAAGAGGTGGCGCTACGTTTAGCAGCCGCTCCAGGGACGCATGAATATGGTCGGTTGTCTGTTATGGTGCAGGCTTGGTGTGAAATAAAAATAGTGTTAGCTGTTGCAAAAGATTGTTTCAGCCCGCCACCTAAGGTCGAGTCTAGTGTTTTTATAGCTACGCCAAGAGTCCGCATGTCCACAGCTGCTATGGACTGGGATTTATTTGAAAAAGTTGTAAGGCTAGCTTTTCGCCATAAGCGTAAAATGTGTTATAGCAGTTTTAAACAATTTCTAACTGTAGATCAGTGGCATGACCTTGGGTTTTCAGCAACTTTAAGGCCAAGTGATTTGTCTGTTGAGGATTATATATCCTTAACAAAACACATTCAAAATAATGTTCCATTAGATATATTTGTATCAAATGCGTAGTACTTTTCCTGTTATAGCATCGATTATTTTGCTTGCGCCACATAATTTATCAATTTCTCCAGGAACCACATAATCTATACTATTCCCAAATGTATTTATAACCTCATCACTATTTGTCGCTGCGGCTTTATTATGGATATTTGCACTAGTTGATACTATCGGTTTGTCATATAGGTCGCATATATTTTTTATGGTTGGATTGTTGCTGATTCTAATTGCAACTGTGTTATATTTTCCTTTTATAATTGCGGGCACTTGTGGCGCTGCAGGAAAGAGCCATGTTGTGTGTCCCGGCCAGCTTTTAAATATTTTTTTATAGTGTGACTCAGGCATCTTTTGAGTTAGTCTTTTAACTTGTTCCCATTTTGCAGCTACAATAATTAAACCTTTTTCTGGCGGCCTTTTTTTTATTTCTATTATTTTTTTGAGTGCTTTTTCATCCATAATATCACAACCTATGCCAAACATGGCTTCTGTTGGATATGCTATTATTTTACCTTGCCTTAAAAAAGATACGGCAATATCTATTTCGCTAGTCATACTCTTTTCTGTTATTTATCCGCTTCAGGAGCTGGCTTTTTATCTCCGCACTCTGGGCATACTAGTTCTTTACCAAATCTTTTTGTTTCTTTTAGGGTGATAAATGGCCAGCTACATTTTGCACATGCAGTAGCTATAGGTTCATTCCATACTGCGTAGCGACATTTTGGATATTTATCACACGAATAGAAGAAGCTTCCTCTTCTAGACTTTCTTTTCAAAAGAGTTCCTTTTTCGCATTTTGGGCAAGTTATATTGGTATCTTCTGGTTTTTCTAGTGGTTCCATATGTTTGCAGTTTGGATAGTTACTGCAGCCTATGAATTTACCATAGCGCCCTGCTTTTATTACAAGCTCATGCTCACATTTTGGGCACTTTCTGTCTTTAACTACTTCTGGTGGTTCCTCGGGCTCATTGCTTTCCCCATCAATGTTTCTTGTATATTTGCAGTCAGGATAGTTGTCACAGCCTATAAATTTTCCTCTTTTACCAAGTCTTATCGAGAGTTGATTCTCGCACTCTGGGCATTTTTCATCTATTTCTTCATGTGTGACATCTTTTCTAGATACGTCGCTATCAATTTGGTCTACTTTTTGTTTAAATGGGCTCCAGAATTTATCGAGTAATGGCACCCATTTAATTTCGCCTCTAGATACTGCATCGAGCTCATCCTCTAACCCAGCAGTAAAGCCATAGTCTACATATTGCGTTAAATACTTTGAAAGGAAGTCACACACGATGGTGCCTGTGTCGGTTGGTTGAAACCTTTTTTGTTCAAGAATCACATATTCTCTATTTTTAAGTGTTTGGATAATGCTGGCATAAGTAGAAGGCCTGCCTATTCCATATTCTTCTAAAGTTTTAACTAGTGATGCCTCACTGTATCTAGGTGGTGGCTCTGTAAAATGTTGTTCACTGGCTATTTTTTCAAGATCAACTATCTGGCCAACTTTAAGATTCGGTAGTTTAACTTCTTTTTTATTGTCTTTTTTATCATCATTACCTTCTTCATATACGGCAAGAAATCCTGGCTTTGCAATAGTTGAGCCATTAGCTCTAAATATGCCGACGCTGCCGCAGCCTAAATCTATTTTAGTTGCCATTATTGTCGCGTTTATCATTTGGCATGCTAGTGTTCTTTTCCAGATAAGCCCATACAGTTTTTGTTGGTCTTGTGATAGGAATTTAATAACATCTTTTGGTATGTTGTTAATGCTAGTTGGGCGTATAGCTTCGTGAGCTTCTTGAGCATTTTTTGCTTTAGTTTTATATGTGTGAGGGGCCGCTGGCATTTGATCAGCGCCAAAATTACTGCTTATAAAATCTCTAATTTCAGTGATGGCTTCCGGTGCAAGGCTTACAGAATCTGTTCTCATATATGTGATAAGTGCTAAATGTCCGCTTGGGGTTTCAAGTCCTTCATATAGCTGTTGTGCGACCATCATTGTTTTTGCAGAGCTAAAACCTAATTTACGCGCTGCTTCTTGTTGTAGTGTTGAGGTCGTAAATGGAGCTGCTGGATTCCTTTTTCGTGGTTTTGTTTCAATATCAATAACTTCTAAAGTTTTATTTGCTGTGCTTTCTAATTCATTTAATGCTTTAGTAGCTTGTTCTTCTGATGTTATTGAAAACTGCTTTAGTTTTTCACCATTGTACTGAGTTAATTTGGCAATGAAATTTGGTGTTTCATTGATAGCTGCAGATATTGTCCAGTATTCTTGTGCTGTGAAAGCTTCTATTTCTTTTTCTCTTGTAACAATAAGGCGAAGTGCAGGGCTTTGTACTCTTCCGGCAGATAGTCCGCGTCTAATTTTTTTCCATAGTAGTGGTGATGCATAAAAACCAATAAGGTAATCTAATGCGCGCCTTGCTTGTTGTGCATCTACTAGGTCTTGGTTTATTTCTCTTGGAGATTCAATTGCCTCTTTTATTGCTTTTTTTGTTATTTGATGAAATACGACTCTTGAGACTTCAATGTCTTTAAGTTTATTTTTCTCGTTAAGTAGCTCGCATAAGTGCCAAGCAATTGCCTCACCCTCTCTATCGGGGTCAGTTGCTAGCATTAGTTTTTCTGCGCCTGTTACAGCTTGGTTTATTTTTTTTACATAGTTTGCGCTATCAGCTATGGCTTTATATTTCATATGGAAATTATTGTCTGGGTCAACAGCCCCTTTTTTAGGTTCTAGGTCTCTGATATGACCTTTAGAAGAAAGTACGGTATAGCCCTTGCCTAGATACCCAGATATGGTTTTTGCTTTTGCAGGGGATTCAACTATTACAACTGTTTTTGCCATGACACTATCTACACATGTTTAAGGAGCCAAAATTGATATTTTGCAATCTAACATACAAAAATGAACTTAACAACTATGAAAATAAATTAATTGTATTTAAAAACATTTTTTGATTCTACTTCTTTGCACAATGGCCCGGTTAATTTAGTTTCAAATAATAATGCTGCTTTAATTGCCTTTGTAATAAGAAAGTATCGGTATCGGAATAATATATGCAAATAAAAACACAGTAAAGCAGTGTGGTTTTGGCTCTTATATTAGACGGTTGTGGCTGTATTTTAGGTTGACATAAATCACTATGCATTTTAATATCATTGTTTATACTATGCTCACGGAGAGAGTTGTTGAAAATAAAAATATTGGGCGCTATTTTATATTTTTTTATTCTTAGTTCAGCTTTTGCTGTTGCCGATAATTTGAGTAAAAATAATTCAGTTGATTTTATAATTAAATATGTAGATGGAGTAGGGGGGGTAGGCACAAGCACTAACCCCATAAAGGTTGGGGTTCTGTATGCCAAACCGTTTGCGTATAAAAGCGCAGGTGTTTTGAAGGGTGTGGTAATTGACTTATGGGAAAAGATAGCCAAGGAACATAACTGGTATTTTGTCTACAAAGATGCGGGCACAAGTTACATACAAGCTGCAGTAGATACGGGTCGTGGAGACTATGATTTAGCAATTGGCAATTTTTCTAGTACTTATAAGAGGAGTAGTTGGGTTGATTTTAGTCGGCCCTTTATGATGAACTATGTTGCTGTAGCAACTAAATCTAAATCTTCTAATATACTTAATAACATATATAATGTATTTATAGGCTCAATGCTACCAATTTTGATTGTTGTGATGTTTGTTTTTATTTTTGCCAGTATTCTTTTTTGGTTTTTAGAGCACAGAAAGCATACTTACGATGTTTCTGATTCATTATTTTCAACTTCAATAGCAATGTTAAGTGGAAATGTTATAGACAATCCTTCAACAAATTTAAATAGATTTATTTTTATATGCATACTGATCACTGGAACTATTTTGCAGGCAATGGTTATCGCGACAATAACAGACGCTTCTCTTGCTCTTAAGGCAAGTAGCGATCCTTTTTTAGATAAAACAGATATTAAAAATCATAAATTTATTGTTGAGAAAGGCTCTTCATTTGTAGATATTATAAAAAGATATGGTGGTAAATATTTTGAAGTTGTGGGCGCTGATACAGGAGAGTATTATTTAAAGAATAAAGATAAATTCGATGGTATAGTATCTGATCATGCAATTGCATACGATATAGCGCAAAAAGATGAATCTGGAGAAGTTATTTTGTCTAGCGTTAACTTAAAGTATGATGAGCTGGTTTTTTACTTTAATAAAAATTTTTCATATGCTAGAAAAGTAAACTCTTCAATTTTGCGCATGCAAGATACGCAAGAAAGTAAACAATTGTGTGCTCTATATTTAGGGATTGAAGCTGATTTATGTGTTATGTGAGCAAGGTTACATTGATTAATGTTAGAAGTTTTTTGATTATATATTTATTTTAGGGGATATTTTATGGCAGGTCCAAGTCAATCTGATAAATTAAAGTATGTTGCAAAGGATAGTTCTTTTAAAACTCAAGAGGGTTTTTCAAGATTATTTATAAATATATTTATAGTGTTAATACTGGGGGCTGTTACTTGGTTTGTATGCACCACTTTAAAGCTTGGAGTCATGCATACAACGGAGTACTTATTCTCACCATTTGAAGCTGAGTCTGAAACAATAGGTAATTACAAGTTAATAACAAATGAGGAGTTATCAGACAGGTCACTAGAGCATCATAATTCTATCGTAGAAAAAAATAATAACGAGGGCATCATGATTCTTATTGCTGTTATGTTTTTTGGCGCCTTGGTTAGGGGGATATTAATTAGGAACAAATCTTGGCATTCTTCTGAAGGTGATGGCGCAACTCAGACTATAAGTTATTTTTTAGAGAGTTATTCGTTAGGTGATGCCCCTGGAGTTGTTGCTAAGCACCGCTATAGCAAATCTACACTTCGGCATGCGCTAAAAAGATATATAATGACATTCTTAACTTTAGGATGTGGTGGCAGTGGTGGTTTAGAAGGGCCTGTTATTCCTATTGGAGAGTGTTTGGGGGCCTTTTTGGCAAAAACATTTAGAATATATAATACTGATGACTTGCGTGCTTTTCAGATGGCTGGTATTGCAGCAGCAGTTTGTACTTTATTAAACGCGCCATTTGCATCAGCTATTTTTGCTGCTGAGGTAGTATATAGTGAAAGAATTGTTTATAGGACTCTTTTGTACTCAATTTTTTCTGTGATTATTGCTTTTTCTTTGAACACACTTTTTTTAGGTCAGGGCAAGTTATTTGTTGTGGCGCAACACAATGCAAGCTATGGTTTTTTTGAGTATATGAATGTTGTGCTTGTTGCAATTGTTTGCAGTGGCCCTATTGGCGTGGGCCTTAATTATACATTTAAGTTTTTTAAAACAAAATTTAATTATATTCCTGTATTATTGCGATCTCCCATTGGTGCGATGTGCGCTGCTGGTATTGCTCTTGGTCTTTGGTTTTGGCTTGGCATTGAGCCGACTCATGTGCTTGGAATGGGCGAGGAGACAATTGAAGACTTATTATACGGTGTCGGTAATGAAAAGTTACATATATGGTGGGTGCTATCAATTGTAATTGTTGCAAAAGTTTTAGCTACAGGCCTTACTCTTATGACCGGTGGCAGTGCTGGGCTATTAATACCGGCGATGGTGCTGGGTGGATGCATGGGGGGTGTTTTACATGGTGTTTTGTTGCAATATTTCCATGGGTTTCATACTGGTATAGAGTTATTTATTATATCTGGCATTGGCTCTGCTTTAGTTTCTATAATTGAAGTTCCCATTTCTGCTGTATTGTTAATAATATCTATTTTTGGTGAGAGCTATGCGCCGCCAGCAATGTTATCTGTAGCCGTTTGTCACTTATTAGTTAAGAACTTAAAATTATATTTGCATAAATAATTTTATTGTATGTTTTTAAATTCAAACTGTAGTTCATAGCCACCAGAGTTATATTTTATTAAATTATATTGCTCTAGCTGTAATAATGCAGTTATAAGTTTTGTCTTGTTAGCTCCTGTAGCTGCTTGTATTTGATCTATAGTTAGGTTTTTACCGGAAATCACATCTATAATTGTTTTTTTAAGAATTAATACAGATTGTATAAAATTATCTTTATTATTTTTTTGTTGAGATAGCCTTATTTCAGACAGAATATCATTTGGATGAGCTGTAAGTTTTGCTCCTTGCTGAATTAGCATATGGGTGCCGCTAGAGTTAGTTTGAGTTATGGGCCCTGGTATCGCAAATACTTCTTTGTTTTGTTCAAGTGCTAATTTTGCGGTTATTAATGAGCCGCTCTTAATATTTGCTTCGATAATACATGTTCCAAGCGCCAGAGCGCTTATAATTCTATTGCGGCGGGGGAAATGATGAGGACGTGGGGCTGTTTCAGGGGGAAATTCAGTTAAAATTAGGCCTTGTTGTTTAATTTTTTCGTACAATTTTTTGTTTTCTCGTGGGTATATTGTATCAGGACCAGTCCCTAGTACGGCTATAGTGCTGCCATAGGATTCTAGAGCTGCGATAGCTGCATAGCTATCTATGCCTTTGGCTAACCCACTTACTATGGTTATTCCTAGTGAGCTTAATGATTTGGCAAATGATGACGCTATTTTATTGCCATTGCAGCTAGATTTTCTACTACCAACTATTGCTATACTGTTTGCTTTTAGAAGCTCTAGATTGCCTTGGCAATATAGGAGTAGTGGTGGGCAAGAGGTTTGGCGTAGGCTATCTGGGTATAAATCATCATTGTAACAGATAATGTTATTTGTCGGTGATAGCTCTAGCCATGTTAAAGATTTTTTTACTAAGCTTAAATTTTGTTTTCTCAGATAATTTTTTGAGGTTTCGTGAACATTAAATTTGGCAAAGTTTTCCAAAAAATAACCTACTTGTTTTGTCTTAATTAGTTCTACTTTTTGTTTCAGACAAAGCTTTGGCGTGCAGCTTAGTTTGATGGTGTTTGTTATTTCACTACAATTTGAATATCCCATAGTTATTATCATATGTATATATTCATCGATCGCAATACCGTTGTTGCCTCTATTGACTTTGCGGAACATTAAGTTTAAATTCGCACTGAAACATTCCGAGAAAAGCTAATATGTATGAACATGAAAAAAAGCAGTTACAGCAAATTTTAAAAAAAGAGGCGCTATCACCAGATTTCTTTTGTATTTTATTTTTGTTGCATGAAATAGACTTGGATTTAGATTGTACATCTTTATGCGATACGTACTCAGGTTTTTTTAATTATTTTAAATCAATTGTAGCACAGCCAGAATATACCGGTATTGTTGATGCTTTTTTTGCTAAAGTTTTTTCAGGCGAAGGACAGGAGTCTTGTTTTACTTATTTGTTGTTTTTACTGCGTGGTAAAGATACAGTCGCGGCAGAACAAATTTTAATTGCGCTAAAAGAAAGTAGGTCTGGTCAGTCGTATTATAAGTCTTTAACAGATAAAAGTTTTGATGAGTATTCAAAGTGTCTTAAGCGAAGTGATGGCGCTGATTATTTAAACTTAACACCACATTATATAGATAATTTAATTATAGACTATTTTGTTGAAAATAAAGTTTCTTCTCTAAAAAGTATTTTCACACTTATAAGTAAAATTGATGACCCTGTATTGCGTCAGAAACAGATAGACATTTTTTTCGATTTATTTATGGGTAATATTTTTTCTTCTCACTATGGAGACATTGCAAACAAGTTTGACTTTTTAGAGGCGGTGATTAGATTTATAGGCAATGGTAGTAGGTTGTTTTCTCCAGAGCAGGTGCAAAAATCATTGGGGCAGCTTGTTTCTTTTTTAGAGAAGAATCATGACGAGCCAAATTATTTTGACTATATTAAATTTAAATCTGTAATATTGACATTAAAATTATACGAAGGTCAGTTTTCATATAAATATTCAATATTAATGAATTATATTAGTAGTTTTTTGTATTATGGGCTTAAGGACCTAGCTGGTGTTTCTGAGCCTAATTATGATGGGTATTTTCAGAGTGTTATGGTCCCTTATTCACATTTTTTTCACTTTTTATTAATTAAGTATCCGCATGAGAAGTCTTTTGTCTTACAGCAAGGATTTAAAGTTTGGTTTGAGTTTTTATTAAGTGATACTTATAGCGATAAATGTAGGAGTTTTCCTTTTAGCAATACTTTGTTTTCATATGATTCTAAAAATCAGGCAGTTATTGCTGATGATAAATTATCAGAAACTGTTTTGACAATTCAAAAAAGTTTTATTAGCCAGCTAACTACTGTTAATAAGCTGTCGATTGTTTTGGATGGCAAGCACGAGTACACGGAAAACATTAGTAAATATTTTTCATGCTTAGGGCATTTATTTAAAGGTTACTGCTCTCTTAGTTTGGTCGGAGCAGAAGATTTTGGCTCGCGCGAAGATAAAAAATATTTTTTTGCGATGGTTTTTGACTATTTCAGCACCTTTTACCAAGATGATGAAAGAATAGAGTCTTCAAATATGCATGAGGATATTTTAAATTCTACTATGACTATACTTGATATTATGGGTCGTTTAGGAATTGGCTACTCTGATATTGGCGCTAGTTTAAAGTTTGATTTCATTGCTGTATTTAAGGCTAAATTTACATCAGACATACTAAGTTATAAGGATGATAATCTTTGGTTTAAGATGTCACAAGTTTTAGTGTGCTTGTTAAAAAACAAGAAGAGTTATGACTATTTCGATTTTGACTTAATATTTCCTTCTCCCGACTATGCAGAGCAGTTTTTTTTAGAGATGGATTCATGTAAATTTACCAAGTATTTAGAGTTTATATTAAATATAGCTGGTTCAATTGGAAGACTAGAAGATGCTCAAAATAAAATTCACTCTACATTTTTCCCCATTGCGCTGTATATATTCGAGAGAGGACTCTTAGATGATGCTTCTTGTTTAAAAAGCTTCCACCTATTGAAAACTTTGTATGTTAGTCAAGGTGATTCCGGATGTTTAGCTGAAATGACTTTGAATCATAGTTCTGATAGTAAATGTTATAAGGAATTTGCGGCTAAAATTAACCCGGAGTTTTGGATTGGCCTTGGTGATAATAGTGTGCCTGATAACGTTGTTAGAAACAGTGTTAATTTAACACGTTCTATTTTAAAATCATCTGACTTAGATTCTAGTATTTACAGTGAAAATATCCCTGTGATGTTTGAGTTGGCTTTAAGTAGAAATATGGCTGATAATTTCATGTCGATATTATCACTTGTAGTATTATGTTTTAAGTCTATTGTAACAAAGCCTAAGAAAACTGTTTCAGATGAGAGTTTTATTCGATCTATAGTTGAAACTGCCAGCTTCACTGATGGCACATATAGTTTGTTGGGGTATAATATATTAGAAGGCCCTGGCGACATGATACTTGCTGATGCTAATTTTATTGATGCGGGTTTAGACGCGGTTACGAATGTTTTTGATGTTTTTTACTCTTTGTCAAAGTCACCTATATTAAATGTAGAGATGAAGAAAGCCTTGGTTGTTTTATTTAATATGTTCAATTCTATGCTTTATAATCGTTATCGATCTATGCTGGATCGTCTAGCTTTACCTGCTGTTAACAATCATAATTTACTATCTGAAATCCCTCGCTCAGTAGAAAGACTCCTTAAATCACAATTATTGCCCCGCAATTTGCATTATAAATTGGCTGATTTTTTTGGTCAGTATATTGTTTTGCATAATGGCCTTAAAACCTACAAGATTCCTTTTTTTGGCGATGTAACTTCTGCTTCGGTTATTTTTTGTGATCATTATAAGTTGGTTTTTGATGAAAGGGAGTCAGATGTTTTATTTTGTGTCTCCAAAGATGGGAGCGAATGGTATTGCTCTTACTTATCTCGTATTTTAGCAGATAAGAATTTCAACAAATATTTTTTACCGTATAAAGTGATGTTGGCAGAAATTTCTAAATGTAAAAATATGGCTTTTTTGCTTTTTCAGAAAGATGGTTGGAGGTTTGGTGATCAATTAAGTCGCATTCCTTTGATAATATTGCCTCAGGAGCAGCCTGCGCCTGTCGCCGTTGCCGCTGATATTGAAAAAACTTATCTACAGGAGTGCTATGAGAGTGTCTCGCAGAAAAAACTTGGTAAATTTTGGCTGGATTTTCTAAATTTTTCTTTTAAGCTCGAGGAAAATGACCGAGAATTTTTGCTGAATTTTTTGCCTAGGGATAATGTTGGTAATGGCTCTTTAGTTAAAAGCTTGGATTTATTTCAAGACCATGCAGTAAAAGCTATTACTGGTGATGGTTTGACTTCAAAATCTCTCTTGTCATTTTTGAATGCAAGGCCGGTGCTATCAGCTGATCAGATTGAAATTATAACAGCTTTTATGTTTGAACATTCAATAACTGAAGAAAATATTTTTGCAGCTATTCTCCGTGATATTTTTATCGGCAGAGATTATGCACCTGTTGGCAGATTATTAATTCAGCTTGCTAGCATTTCCTTTGGTGATAAGTTAAAAGACCCAAACATTAAATCTTTTGTAAAACTATCTCAAGAGGGGTTTTTGGTCGATGGTGCTAGAGAATATTTTGAGTTTTTAGTTGCCGAGTTTACTACGGTAAAAATAGCTAATTATTCAAGTAATAGTATGCAATTTCGTCGACTTCCTGACTTTATGGCATGGGCTTTGAAAGATAAGGCCCGTTTCTTTGATACAATGGAATTATATACTGAAGCTGGTCATGACAAGTTGCCGTTGACATTTGAGAGCGTAAAAATAAGAATTTTATTTGAAAATTTACTGCGTAATGTTGAATCAGAATCTTCTCTTGAAAATAAGCTTATATTTTGGAGCTTAGTTATACTTGGCTGTGACAGGGTCGTTTTGGGTGATTTGCAAAATTACTTGCATATTTACAACCCTTTATTTGACGAGTTTTTCTCAGCTAATACATTTGTATTTGTAAGAGATGATAATATTAATGTGGTCAGTAGCATTCATAAGTCAGCTGAGGTTTCCTATAGAATAGATGGGAAGTTATCAGCTATGGCTTTATCTTTGAAAGGCCTTAAAGACAGCTTCATTTCTAAGATAAATAAAGAAGAGCATGTATTGCAGCGCTGCGAGTTGATTTTAAAAGATTTTAAAGAAAATAACGTAATTACAGTCGATCAATTGCTTTATTTGAAATCTATTAATCTTGCTTATTTTGATAATATACTAGAGCATATTTATAATTTGGAATTAACATCATTAAGCTTGTTATACAAGTTATGGTCATTTTTAGAGACTAACCAACATTATTTGGGTGATAGTAAATTATATGAGCCATGTTTAGATATGTTGCTTGAGAAAAAAACCGAGTTTTTGTCTGAAGTTTCTGCTTTAAAAGATCTTTATCGTTTTAGCGAAGATAAAGACTTTTTTGATGATGCTATTATCCATTTTTTTGGTTTTACCAGCTTTGAGTTCTTTAATGGTTGGGAATTTCCGGTTATATTTTGGCAAAATTCAGTGGGCGTAGATAAACTTGAATTTTGCATAGATTGCTATATTAATTGTGACTTAGGTGAGGACTTTAAAGAAAATCTTAAGACTAAGATATCTGAGTTATTCCTTGATATATATGGCCTTGAGCTGCAAGCAATAAAAATCAATCATATTCCAGAATTTATATTCAAAGGTGGTTTTTCTCTTGAGTTCCAGAAAGGAAGTGGTGAAATAGCAGAAAAATTAAACAAGTTTCCAGATCTATTTGGAGCCCATTTACATGGTTTATATAAAAAATCAGCTATAAATTGTTTTGTAGACTTTGAACTAGATACTGAAAATGCGGTAATTACCCCAACAAAAGTATTAAAGCTATTGTGCCCAGAAATAACTTCGCAAAAAATCCCATTAATTAAGCCTGGTGATGCTGTTTTGGAGCTCAGATCGGTATTAAATAATATTAGCAGTCATCCGCTCTTAAAGTCTTTTAGTTTGCTAGATAAGGTTTATTTCGAATTGTTTGCTGATTTACTAGGTGTTTGTGATGGCTTGGATATTGGTGGCGTTTTAGCATGGATTTTAAAAAATGCTGTAGTAAAAACAGGTGAAGATTGGGAGTTATGTTTATCTGGGCAAGATAGAATCACAACAGTAACCCTTTATAAAAATTTTACTGATTTTGGTGAGTCTCCTTTTAAGATAGTGCTGGAAAACAATGGTTTTTATCGTTGCAGTTCTGGCGCAGCAAAATGCTTATATTTTAGAAATGACTCAGGTTTAGGGGTTAGAATAAAGCCGGCAATGGATGGTTTGGATTATATATCTTCTGCAAATACAGTTTGCAGAGTTCCAGGTTTTAGTATTTCACCGCGCCAAGATGTTGAGCATGGTTTTTTTATTGGTAAATTAGTAGATATTCAAACTGTTATTGGCTCTAATATGCCTTGGTCATTATTTAGGCTTTGTAAATGGGTTCGAAGAGTTTGTGGTGAAAAGGCTGGTGATTTTTTTGCTAGAATATCACAGCAACTAAATTTATCTCATTTATGTGGTTTATATATTAGTAGAGTGCCTGGGGCTAATATAGATTTTGTACGGCAGCAGTTTGAGTCAAGCATGAGCCCACGTGATTTTGCTGTGCTTAGTAGCGCAATTGACCTTCCTTTTTGCAAGGAACCCACAATTCCTGTAGGAGCTAAAGATATATCAGGTGGTCATTAAGTCTTTTTGTATGTTAACACTTTAAAGTTAAATTTATTTTTTTGATCTTTAAGGTGGGGTACTGTGTTAACTAGTTGCCAACTATTTTGCTCTAGCTCGGGGAAATAAGTGTCGCCCTCGATTACTGCATCGATAACAGTTAGGTATATTGTTGTAGCAAGCGGCATGAATTCTCTGTAGATGCTACTGCCTCCTATTATCATGACTTCTGGTTCATTTTTTAGATTTGTTAGGGCCTCATCCTTTGAATGGAAGATATCACAGCCATTTGCTTGGAAATTTTTATTTCTTGTTAGTATTACATTGCGTCTGTTTGGCAAGGGTTTACCTATTGAGGCAAAGGTTTTCCTGCCCATAATTATTGGTTTATTTAGTGTAATTTTTTTAAAGTTTTGCAGATCTTGAGGCAGGTGCCATGGTAGGGATCCACCAACACCTATTACTCTGTTTTTTGCCATTGCAGCTATTAAGTTGATTTGCATATAATCCCTTGGGTAAAGTTTTAGGTTGCTTTGACAGTGTAGTTTAACACTTGGTGTTTTTGTTTGCTAGTGATATAACCGTGGTTTGGTGTTACACGGTAAGCTGCGCTATTAGTAATAAAATTAAGTGAAAATATTGCATTTACTTATTTCTACTAATACAATTGTTTGGTGTCGGTCATAATATTTGTGATTTAGACCTTAATTTTATTTATTACAGGAAAATATAAATGTTAAGTAAAGGTTTTATGAGAATAGTATATTTTTTCATAGGTCTTATTGTATCTGATTTAGGTTTTGCTGCAGGGGTTTTAACGCCGAAGGGTTTTATTGCAAAGCAGCAACATAAATTGTTTTTTGACACTGTTTCATTAATGTTAATAGTTGTTATTCCTGTAGTAGTTATGAGCTTTGCTTTTGCTTTTGAGTTTAGCAAGAAAAACAGGCGCTGGAAGCATACTCCTGAGTGGTCTCACAATACTTTGTTAGAGGCTTTTTGGTGGGGAATCCCTACTATTATAATCTTAATACTAAGCATAATTACGTGGAATAAAACTCACGAGTTAGATCCATATAATAAAATAGCTGTAGATGGAGAGGTTGAGGTTATTGAGGCTGTTGCCCTTAGGTGGAAGTGGTTGTTTATTTATCCTAAAGAGCAAATAGCCACTATAAATGAAATTTATTTCCCTGTAGGCAAGCAAATTGAGTTTCATATTACAGCTGATGCGCCTATGAGTGCGTTCGATATTCCAGAGTTATGTGGTCAAATATATGCTATGGCTGGTATGCGCACAAGACAACATTTGATAGCCGATAATATTGGGGTATATGAAGGTTTAAATACGCAGTTAAATGGTGATGGTTTTTCAGAGATGCACTTTTTAGCGCATGCTGTCACTGAGGGTGATTTTAATACTTGGGTTGCAAAGATAAAATCTAAGCCAGAGCCGCTAACTTTAGCTAATTATAAAGAATTATATGAGCCGACAATAGCCGCGCCTGTTTCTTATTATTCAGCTGTGCCTGAAGGTATGTTTATGAAGATTATGATGCAATATATGGAAGCAGACAGCTGGTTGCATTAATTTAAGTTAAATTAAGTGGAAGGTTTTTTATGATAGAGCAATTGATATTTGGTAAATTATCGCTAGATGTTTTCCCTAAAGATGCTCTTACCCTGTATTTGGGTGGAGGTCTCTTATTTTCAGGCTTTATTGCTATTGTTGGTTCCTTGACATATTTTAAAAAATGGCGTTATTTGTGGGAAGAGTGGGTTTGCACCGTAGATCATAAGAAAATTGGTATTATGTATATTGTGGTCGCATTTGTAATGTTCTTTAGGGCGCTAGTACAAGCTATGATTATGCGTTCACAGCAAGCTATTGCTGTGGGCCCTGGCCATACAGGGTTTATGACACCGGAGCTATACAACCAGTTCTTTTCTGAGCATGGTGTTATTATGATATTTTTTGTTGCTATGCCGCTTATTTTTGGCCTTATAAACTTAGTGTTACCGCTTCAAATTGGTGCGCGTGATGTTGCATACCCATATCTTAACTCTCTTAGTTTTTGGTTGACTGCTGTATCTGCCGGTTTAATCATGATAACTTTAATGATTGGTAATTTTGAGCGTGCTGGTTGGCTAGCTTATGCGCCTTTATCAGGCCTTAAGTATAGTCCTGATGTTGGTGTTGATTATTTTATATGGATTTTACAGGTTGCGGGTGTTGGTAGTTTATTAGCCGGGATTAATTTTATTGTAACTATTTTAAAAATGCGTTGTCCTGGCATGACTCTTATGAAAATGCCTATATTTGTTTGGGCAAGTTTTTGTTCTATGCTTTTAGTTGCATTAGCGTTCCCAATTTTAACAGTTACGCTTGCATTACTGGCATTGGATAGGACCATGGACATGCATTTTTTCACTCAGGAAATGGGTGGTAATATAATGATGTATATTAATTTGATTTGGGCATGGGGGCATCCTGAGGTTTATATCTTGGTTTTACCTGTTTTTGGCGTTTTTTCAGAAATAGTTGCGACCTTTTCAAGAAAGAGGTTATTTGGTTATACAACTATGGTTTGGGCGATATTAAGCATAGGATTTTTATCATTTGTGGTATGGTTACATCACTTTTTTACTATGGGTGCCGGCGCGAATGTTAATGCATTTTTTGGAATTATGACGATGATTATCGCAGTTCCTACAGGGGTTAAGGTATTTAATTGGCTCTTTACTATGTATAGAGGCGATATAAATTTTTCTACGCCAATGCTCTGGATGATGGCTTTCTTTAGTACTTTTGCCATAGGCGGTGCTACTGGAGTTATTATGGCGGTGCCGCCTATTGATTTTCAAACCCACAATAGTTTGTTTTTAGTAGCTCATTTCCATAATGTAATTATTGGTGGGGTAGTATTTGGTTTTTTTGCTGGTATTACTTATTGGTTTCCAAAAGTTTTTGGTTTTGTTTTAGATGAGAAGAGAGGAAAGTACGCCTTTTACTTGTGGGTTGTAGGTTTTTATGTGGCATTTATGCCTTTATATCCTTTAGGTTTAATGGGGGCTATGCGCCGTAATTACCGTTTTGATAACTTAGATTTTCAACCATATTTAATAGTTGCAGCTATTGGAGCCTTACTAATTTTTGCGGGCTTCTTATGTCAGCTTTGGCAATTGTTTTATAGTATTAAGCACCGTGATAGATTGCGCGATAAAACTGGTGATCCATGGGATGGTAGGACTTTAGAGTGGTCATTGTCATCACCTGCTCCATTTTATAACTTTGCACATATCCCAGACGTTAGTAAAATCGATGATTTTTGGTATAAAAAACAAGAGTGGGAGCGAGCTGGAGGCGGCAAGCCTCAAAACACTGCGTATGAAGATATCCATATGCCACGTTCTACTCCTTATGGGTTTATTATTAGCGTATTGGCTGGATTATTTGGTTTTTCCATGGTCTGGCATATGTGGTTGCCGGCAATTTTTGCTATAGTTAGCATTATTATTGCGGTGGTAGTTAAGAGCTTTAATTTAGATACTGATTACTACGTAAAGGCATCTGAGGTTGAGGAAATAGAAAACTTACATTTTGCGGAATACAAATCATGAATTCAAAAGTAGTAGCACATGCTCACAATAGTGATGCAGCGGATATATTAGGTTTTTGGTTATATATTATGACCGATTGTATTTTATTTGGAACTTTGTTTGCCGTTTATTTGGTATTACATACTTCGACCTCATATGGCCCATCTTTAAAGCATTTAATAGATTTAAATTATGTTTTAGGCGAGACAATGTTTTTACTGCTTAGTAATTTTGCTTTTGGATTGGCGATAATTGCAAGCTATAGAAAGAAAGGTTTTATGACATCTTTAATGTTGTTGCTAACATTTGCACTTGGTTTGGCCTTTGTCTTTATGGAGGTTAAGGAGTTTATTCATTTAGTGCACGAGGGTTATAGTTGGGATGTAAGTGGCGCGGCTTCTGCATTTTTCACATTAGTTGGCACGCATGGGCTTCATGTTTCCTTGGGGTTGATCTGGATTTTAGTTGTAACTATGCAAATTATGACAATGGGCTTAAACGGTGCGGTTACAAGGCGCCTTACTTATTTAGGTCTGTTTTGGAACTTTCTTGATATAGTTTGGATTTTTGTCTTCTCTGTGGTTTATTTATTTGGAGCAATCTAGTATGGGTGGTACATCAACTGATTATGGCTATTCAAATAAAACTTTTGGCGTGTATGCGTTTGGCTTTATTTTATGTATATTTTTAACATTAGTGCCTTTTTATGCTGTCATTCATAGCATTGCTTCTTATGAGTATTTGGCAGCTATTATTCTTGTATCTGCTGTGGCGCAATTTTTTGTGCAGATTGTCTGTTTTTTAAGGCTTAACACAAAGACCGAGCAGGGCAAGATAAATGTTTGGAGTTTTGTCTTTACTGGTGTTGTTGCTTTTGTAGTTATTGCGGGTTCAGTTTGGATTATGTGTAATCTTAATTATTTTATGATGCACTAATTTTTTTATAAGGAGATAATTATGGATTATATAGCGATAACACGTGCTTTTGGGATTACTACTTTAATTATATCTTTGGGTTTTTTATTCCATCTGCGTCACTATGAGCGTATGGCAAAAGAGATGGTGGGACATGCCTCTGGTTTTATTATGGGTGGAGTTCTACCAGTTTTAGTTGGAAGTATTATCATAAATTTTCCTGCTGATTATATTCAAGGTTGGCCAACGCTTACAGTAATTGGCTGGGTATTATTTTTAGTTGGAATTTTTAGAATTTGGTTTGTGCATTGGTGGGCAGAGATAATTAAAGAAAACATGGCATTTGTGCCGGTATTATTTGCAGTCTTTGGCCTTATTTTAGGTTGCCTGTTGTGTTATAGCGGTTTTATAG
>JABJPE010000057.1 GCA_018664045.1 Legionellales bacterium
ATAACCGCACTGCGATCCAGTAAAATATGACCATTACAATGTTCCGAAGAACTCAACCGCTTACTGGCAGGCAGTTGGCAATGGGTCGGCTGCACATAGGCAGCGTAAGTAGCTTTGTTAAGCGGCTACTGCGACAGGTTTAGTGCTATTATTTGCAACTATTGTTTGTAATGCATTTTTACGAGTGGCGTTACCTGCTCGACATGCTCCTAGGGCCTTGTAACTCGCGTCGAAGCCAAGTCACCCCCGAATATATATATTGTAACATAAATATTGTTTCTATTCAAAATATTCATTGCATTTAGAATAGAGGTTATTGTTATGCGTTGTTATTTTGTTTATTATAAAGAAACATTCTTTGGCATGACTCAGAAGAAGGGACTCATTATGGAAAAAAAAGCAGTAATATTATTTTTAGCTACCATGCTTATTATGGTGACTCTTGCTATTATCGGTTTAGATAGCGCACTAAAACCATTGATCGCGGCTTGGGCCTTGTCTTATTTTTGTATTCCAGCTTTTGATAAACTTGAAAGTATTGGTATTAAAAGGAAGTATTCAGCCTTTGTGATACTACTGATTATTTTATTTGCTATTTTATCAATCTTATTTGTTTTTGTGCCTTACTTAGTCTCTGAATTGCAGTTTTTCTTAGAAGATTTTCCGCAATTTGTTGTCGGTTTTGTAAAAAACATTACTAATTTACTTGCCAGTCATAACATTAATATAGAATTAAATGATTTTTCATTACTTACTTTTGTTAAGTCATATTTGCCGAATGTTTCAGCCAAGTCTTTGGTTTGGGTGGGTTCTGCATTTCAATCGGCACTATCGAACGTCGTCTATACAATTTTAAGTATAATATCTGTCTTCTTGTTTCCTGTGTTTTTCTTTTATGTTTCTATCTATCATAAGAATATAGGAAAAACATTATATGCGTGGGTTCCAGCGAGATATTTGTTGTTGTTTGAAGAATTTGAAATGGCCGTAGATGATGTTTTAGGCGGGTTCTTGAGGGGCCAAATAGTAATAGCTTCAACTCTTGCTTGTTATTATAGTATAGCCTTGTCTTTGGTTGGTCTTGATTTTGGTGTTGTGATTGGATTTTGTACGGGCTTTTTAAGCATAATTCCATATGTTGGTTTTTCACTAGGGTTATTTAGTTCATTGGTCGTCGCAACAGCAACTGGTGCTGGTTTTGGCATGATTAGTGCTATTTTGATCATTTTTTTAATAGCATACATTCTAGATAGTTTTATTCTAACTCCTTTTTTGGTAGGTGGAAAAGTGGGTTTAAACTCATTAGGTGTAATGCTGGCTTTGATAATTGGCGGCAATCTAATGGGACTTTGGGGCATGTTGTTTGCAATCCCAATTGCAGCCTTAATAAAGCGCTATTTATCTAAATATAGAAATGATTTTACCCAGTCTAATTGGTTCTTAAATAATAAAGCTAGTTAAGGGCGATTTATTTGTTTTATAATTCTATCTTTACTACGCTTCCAATCAGCTTCTTTAGCACTTGCTCTTTTGTCATATAGTTTTTTTCCTTTGCCAAGCGCTATGGTTATTTTTACTAGATGTTTTTTCCAGTGTAGATTTACCGGTACTACTGTGAAGCCTTTTTGTTGTACGGCGCCTATTAAAGTATTTAATTCCTTACGGTGCATTAAGAGTTTTCTTGTGCGGGTTGCATCTGCGTCTACATGTGTGGAGGCACTATTGAGTGGGCTAATATGACAGCCAATTAAAAAAGCTTCGTTATGTTTTATTACAACATAACTTTCTTTTAATTGAGCTTTTCCAGCTCTAATACTTTTAAGTTCCCAGCCTTGTAGCATTATTCCAGCTTCAAATTTTTGTTCAAAACTATAATCATGGCTAGCTTTTTTATTTGTAGCTATAACATTTAATGCTTGTTTTGGTTTTTTACCCATTTTTTTGCTGCTATAATAAATATCCACTCTGAAACAATTCATGGAAAAACATGAAAACTGTCTACAAAGAAAAAATTATACCTTATTTAGCTAATGATATGTATAGTTTAGTTGCAAATATTAGCTCTTACTCTGATTTTGTGCCATATTGCAATTTGACTATTATTGAAAAAGATGATGATAAAGAGGTAATCGCTTCTATTGAGCTTAACTTTCATGGCATCACTAAAAAATTTACCACGACAAATACAATGCAGCTTAACGAATCTATTAGTATGCAACTGAAAGGAGGTCATTTAGAAAATTTAAATGGCAAGTGGATATTTGAACAGATGACAACTACAAGTTCTAAAATAACGCTCCATATTGAATATGAAGTTAGCAATAATATTTATGCAGGTGTTGTTGATGCGGTTATAGAGAAGGTCAGTAATGAGGTTCTAATGGCATTTGTGGCTAGGGCGGGGCTGGTATATGGATAATGTTATAATTGAAATCTGTTATGTGGCAAAAAACCAAGAGTTATTTTTTGTAACATTACAAGTGCCGCAAGGAACTACAGCAGTAGCAGCTTTAGCAATTAGTGGTGTTTTTGAAAAATTTAGCGAGCTTGATAAGACTGATTTGAATCTTGGTATTTTTGCAAGAAAGGTCGCTAATGATTATGTGCTGCAAAATCTGGACAGATTAGAAATTTATCGCCCACTTAAGATTTCACCTATGGAAGCTAGAAAACTGCGTGCTCAAAAAAAAAACTAGTTAGTCTTGTTGTTGATGTTACTTAACTTACCTTTATTGAATACTAGCGCTAAAGTTTTAATCTCTTTTTGTTCGTAGCCCATAGATTCGGTAAACACATAAGCCCACTTGTTTGGGTAAAGAGGGTTAATTAAGCTAGGCTTGCCTAGCAAAGTTGTTACGCTGTCTTCTGTCATGCCTAATTTAAGCTTCTTAATGGCTTGATTGTCAGGTAGGTAGCCTTGGGCTATTTTTTCTTTATAGATCATGCTAGAGCAGCTGCTCAGTGCTATCGTTGCAGCAATTAAAATAATATTTTTCAACAATCTTGTCATAGTTGCTAATCTCACTTACATTACTTGTTATTATGTGGAAAACCGTATTATAATCCACTTGAGAATTTATCGTAACAGGAGTGACAGCAATATGTCTAGTGAAAAGCTGAAAAATACCGGGCTTAAAATCACTAATGCCAGACTTGCTATCTTTGGTGTCTTTGAGCAAGAGCAAGATAAACATTTGAGTGCATATAATATTCAAGATAGATTGAAACAAACCAATATTGAAATATCATTAGCTACCATCTATAGAGTTCTAGGGCAGTTTGAAGAAGCTGGACTGTTGCAGCGTCATGAATTTGATGATGATAAGGCTCTGTATGAGCTATATGATGGAGAGCATCATGATCATATGATCTGTAATAAGTGTTCAAATGTAATAGATTTCATTGATGATGATATAAATAATAGAAAAGATAAAGTTTTAGAAAAATATAACTTTTTGATGTCTGGGCATCGTTTAGTATTATATGGAACTTGTAATGATTGCCGTTAATTTATATCTTCGCATAGTGCTTTTGCCTGACCAATTGCAGTATCCTCTATCTTTTCGCCACCAAGTAACCTAGCTACTTCTATTATTTGCTGTTCGTTATTTAAACTAATTATTTTGGAATAGGTTTTGTCATTTGTTATATATTTTGCCACTGTATAATGATTGTCTGCTAGCGATGCTATTTGTGGTAAATGTGTTATACACATTACCTGAGTTTTAGTACTTATTTCTTTTAAAACATTGCCAATATCTCTGGCAACTTTACCACTCACTCCAGTATCGACTTCGTCAAAAAGAATAGTGGTTTTTTCATTTTGGGTTAAAGTTATTAGCTCTATAATTAAACTTATTCGTGATAACTCTCCTCCAGATGCAGTTTCTTTCAGTAGGGCTGGTTCATGCCCTGGGTTCGCACTAAAGAAAAAGTCTATGCTATCACAGCCATCTATGCTTAATGATTGTTGTTCGTGCTTGACTCTTATCTTAAAAACTCCTTTTGGGATGCCTAATTTTGGTAGCATTGCTACTACTTGTGTTGCTACTTGTGTTGCAGCACAAGCTCGTTTTTCGTGTAATTTCACCGCTAATTTTTTATAGTTACTTAACTGCTCCTGCTCTAATTTTGTTAGTGATACAAGTTTTTCTTCTACTTGCAGTAATTCTTGTTTTCTATGTTCTAATTCCGCTATTTTTAAGTGTAAATTTTCAGGTTGAGTATTGTGCTTTCTGGCAAGGTCATGGTATAGGTCTAATTGGTCTTGTAATCTGCCTATTTCAACAGGGTTACACTCTAATGAATTACTCATGCTTTTTATGCTCCGGCATGCTTCTTCAAGCTGTATAATTGCAGAGTTTAAAAGCTCAGTACTGTCAGAACTTTCTGGAAACGTATCGGCGAATTTTTCTGCAGATATTATTGTTTTAGTTAGGATTGGAATAATGGCATTTTGTTTATTATCTATTTCATATAGTGTGTTTTGTAAATGTTTCTGGAAGCCAGTTGCTTGGTTTTGTTTATTATATTCTTTTTTTATATGCTCATATGGCTCTTCATCTAAGTTAAGCTTATATAATTCATCTAAGTGATAATTAATAATAGCAAGACGCTCTTGCTGTTCCTTAGCAATAGTTTGTAACTTTTCTATATCTTGCCTGGTGTTTTTTAGCGCTGCATAGTGAATTGCAATTTGTGTTAGCTCTTCGTTGCACTTGCCAAAATCATCAATTAATTTTTTTTGAAATAAATTATCACATAATTTATAACTAGCATGTTGACTATGGATGTGCATAAGGACAGATGTCAGTTCTTTTAGTTGCTTCAAACTTACTATTTGCCCATTTATTTCACATTTAGCAGGCTTGCTTTTATAAACTATTCTTCTAATGACACATTCTTGCGTTCCGAGGTCATGCATGTTTAATACATTTTGGGCTTGTATATTCATGCCCAAATCAAATTGAGCTGTTATTATGCAGCAATCACTGCCTGGTCGTATTAGCTTTTGGTTGATTTTACTACCTAAAACCAAGTATAGAGCATCAAAAATTAGTGATTTACCAGAGCCCGTCTCTCCAGTTATCACACTAAGTCCATTTGTGAATTCTATGTCCTGTTTTTCTATTAAAGTGAAGTTTTTAATCTGTAGATGATTTAGCATCAGGTTTTTTCTCCCATTTCCCACTCCCAGGCTATCATACTAAGTGTATTTGTGAATTCTATGTGTTGTTTTTCTATTAAAGTGAAGTTTTTAATCTGTAGATGGTTTAATGTCAGGTTTTTTCTCCCAATGGAGCTTGTTTTTTAATGTTTCGAAATAATGATAATTTAAAGGGTGAAGTAAATTTAAAGTATGTTTTGCTTGGCTAATTTCGATGGTTTCACCAGGTTTTATGAAAAATTTATCTTGACCATCACAGCTGATACTAGGTGCAGCTATAACATCTTTATTAAATTTTATGTTTATAGTGTTATGCGGATCTATAACTATTGGTCTAGTGTTCAAATTATGCGCGCATATTGGAACTAAACTAATGGTTTTTAGGCTGGGTTGAATTATTGGCCCACCAGCAGATAGTGAATAAGCTGTTGATCCTGTAGGGGTTGAGATAATTAAGCCATCAGACCTCTGACTGCAAACAAATTTACTATTAATAAAAATATCAAACTCTAATATCTTTACAATTTCACCGCGCATTAATGACACTTCATTTAAGGCATTGCCAATAAAAGTTTTTTGCCCATCTTTAATAGTGTTACAAGTCAACATTAAGCGTTGCTCTTGTTCATATTGCCCATTTAAAATATTAATTAAAGACTTTAAATCATGAGTATTTATATCTGTTAAAAAACCTATTTTACCACAGTTTATTCCAAGCAGAGGAATGTTATTGCTGCTGGAAGTTTGTGCAGCCTTTAATATGGTGCCATCACCACCGATTGCAATTATAAGATTTATATCTTTTATTTGTTCTTCTGAAATAACTGTAATATCGGTTTTTGGAATAAAATTAGTTGTATCTGCGTCGATAAAAACATTGTAACCATGCTGCTCCAATTGACTTGAGATTTCTTGCATGCTTTTTATTATGCTTGTTTTTGTTTTTCTAACAAATAGTAGTATGTTCTTAAAGCTCTTATTACCTGTACTCATAATAGTTATTTTTCCCCATTAAATATGCAATAACAAAGATAAGTTTATATTACATCAAAGATATCTCTTTATGTAGTTTTTATTTATATTGTTTTACGCAATTAGTTTCTTTTAAAAATAGCCAGCAGGTAATTAAACCTAATAATGAAAAAATCGGTAAAACAGAAAATGCGCATATATAGCCATCTAGCCCATAGACTGGGTGCCCGTCAACTATTTTGCCATCCCAAAAATAGTTTAACATATATCCAGTTACAGGTTGTAGAATGGTAGCTCCTAATATAACAGACATATTATTAAAACCGATGGCTGTCCCTGCTACATGTTTGGGGTTGTTGTCATTTACAATGCCAAATGTTACTACCATTACTGAGCCACTTAAGCCAAATATAAACATTAATATGTCCATAGGGCAGCTAGATGCAGGGTGCCAAAATATAATTCCAAATGTGGCAATAAACCCTAGAATAAAACCAATATAGATCGGTATTTTTCTAGATGATATATAATTTGAGTACCAACCAAATAAAGGGGCACCTAAAGCAATTCCAAGCCAAACCCAAATTATATATTGGGATACACTCGAGGCATTTGCATGATGAATTTCCATTAAAAAAGGCACGCCCCATAACTCTGCGAATACAGCTATTGGCGACCAAAAACAAAATCCTAAAAAACCAGCTGCCCAAGTTTGTTTATTAGATATTACAAATTTCAATATTTGTAATTCTGATGTTTTATGTGCTGTATTATTCTCTGATGTATCTTCCTGTTGGGGTTTGTCACGCACAAAAGCTATAAACAGCAGGGAAAGTATAACCCCAGTTATGCTACTTACAGATATTACAGACCGCCACCCATATGTTGATGTGAAATATGATATAGGCCCAGTGCCTATAGTCGCGCCTATGCAGCCCAGCGCTTGGATTAAGCCTGTTATAAGTGCAAATCTGTTTTTGGGAAACCATGCGCTAGCTAGCATAAGCGGCCCTATATATCCAAATGAACACGCAATGCCAGTTAAAAACCTAGATAAACCTATCATTGGAGCTTGCTTCGCATAAGCTAATAATAATAATGAAGCTGAGCATATTAAAGCGGCGATTGCGAGTACTTTTCTGGGTCCGTATTTATCACCTAATAATCCTGCTGGTATTTGCATAATTGTATATGAGTAATAGAATAAGCTAGATAAAAAGCCTAGTTCTCCAGCATGAATATTAAAGTCACGCATTAGTTCATTGGTGATAACGCTAGGAGAAACCCTAATAAAAAACTCATATAGATAAAATAGCGCTGCAATTGTTATTATTGTATATGGATTTCTAAAAGATATATTGGTTTTCATATGGCAGCCTTAATCTAGTTGTTGACTCTTTTACAGTCTGTTTCTTTTATTAGAAAGAACGCTGTGAAAATTGCAAGTAAAGAGATGCAGGGTATTACGGCAAAAGCATATTTAAATTCATAGATAGTATAAACTGGTGTTCC
This sequence comes from Legionellales bacterium, assembly GCA_018664045.1. GTDB lineage: Bacteria > Pseudomonadota > Gammaproteobacteria > Comchoanobacterales > Comchoanobacteraceae > JABJPE01. The sequence goes on from JABJPE010000057.1 coordinate 7,652, forward strand.
AGATAGCATTTTTCCCTGCCACATAGTGCTAATTAGTACGCCAACTAATACTTGGAGAAGTGCTCCAGAAATTGCGGCCATATTATTAAAGCCAATTGCCGTGCCTATTATTTCATCAGGGTTGTTATCTACGATTAAGCCGAACGTAACTGGTTGTGATGCAGCAGATAGTCCAAAGAAAAACAAAAGTGTTTCTATGGTTATTACCGATTCTACATGGGCATAAATTAGTATTGTGGCGCTTATAAGTCCTATTATCGCGCATAGTGCTATAGGGATGCGCCTAGATGAAATCCTGTCTGAAAACCAGCCGACTATAGGGCTGCCTAAAGCAATTCCATACCATACCCAGGCCGCTTCACTAGCAGCGGCGGCATTGTCTATTTTTTGTAGGTCCATCAAAAATGGAATACCCCATAGTTCTGAAAAAACAGCAATAGGTGCCCAGCAGCACATAGCTGCTATTCCTGTATACCAATTTTGTATATTCGCAGCAACCTTTTTTACTTTTTGTAATTCCTCTTTAAAAGATCTATGTTTCTTATGGTTATCTTCTTTATTTGGACTGTCTTTTATTATCAGAATATATAGAATTGTTAAAACACCTCCAATGACAGCTGACCATAATATGCTCTGGCGCCAACTAGTATGTTGGCTTAGTGCTGCAATAGGCACTCCGCCACCGATGGCACCTATACATCCTAGAAGTTGGACCATGCCTGTAATTAGCGCAAAGTGTTTTTTATCATACCATTTTGTCGCCAGAGTTAGAGGGGCAATCAAAGCTGCAGCTGAGGCTACCCCAACTACGGCTCTTGCAGTTGCTGAAAGCAATATGCTATGACTATAAGCAAAAATTACAGTGGCGATGCTGCATGTTGCAACTGATATTGTTAGAAGTTTTTTTGGGCCAAATCTATCGCATAGTAAGCCAATTGGTATTTGCATTGTAATATAACCATAATAAAAGCTAGTGCCAATCATGCTTAAAGTAGCTGCATCAATTTGCATGTCATGCATTATTTCATAGCTTAGTACCCCAGGTAATACTCTTAGAAAAAATTCATATAAATAAAAAGTTGAGCTAATTGCAACGATAACAAAAGGTATTACACTGTTTTTATAAAATGAATTTAGTTTAGTGTTTTGCATTGTAATTGTCCCTTATAAATATGAGGTTGTAATTAAATTAAATAATTACTAGTGACTATCTTCTAGAATATATTCAGTAGAGCAGTATTTACATACTTCACGTTTGGTTTTTTCTATTGGTAGGTATACTTTGGGGTGAGCATTTTTAATGTTTTGATTTGGCATAGGACAGCTAAGTGGCAGGTCCTTTGATGTTATTGTTATTTTATTTTCAGCACATGCTTGTGACATTAATAATCCCATTAAATTTAAAACATAATTGCTTATTATGCAATATTTGACAAAATTATACTAGAGGATTGTGTCGTTTTATAATATAATCGAGTTAAGTTAACTAATTAGGGTGTTTTGTGCTTGATTTTAATATTATTCCGTTTTTAATTTCCTCTATAAAGTATGGGGGGGTTATTATAGGCCTAGATTTAACCAAAGCTATGTCTGATCCTTCTAAGATGATGACCAACCAAACCGAGATGATTGCAAAAGTTTGGGGTGGCTTTAAGTCTATTTCGCCAAATAATTTAGCTACAATAACATGTTCTTTCCTATTTTTAAATGCAAGCTCAATCTTATTAATGCTCAAATGTTTAGTTTTTCCTGTAGCACTTCTGAGTTCTCTTTATGTTCTTTTGTGCTTGGTTTACTTATCGTGCTTATTTTATCTAAGTAAATTTGAACCTAAGTTTGAATTTAAAAGTGACAGATCTGGTCTGATAATGATGAAAACTGGCTTGTATCTTATTGAGTTTTGTTTGGCCTCTATATTATTAGCGTGCGCTATATCTGCTGTAGGCAGCATAATGCTAGCAGCTACAAGTTTTAGCCCAACTTTAATAGCAAACATTGCTTATATCTCTGTTTTTGGTGCGGCAATGCTTGCTAATTACTGCACGACACCAGAGAATCCAGATGATGCAGAGCCGCTTTTGTTTAAGATAATGCCAGCAGCTAAAGAGTGGTCTAAGTCATTTAGCTACAAAGTTTTTGCCTCAGAAAATATTGATAGTAATAGCAAAGAAGATGAAGCTGAAGAAGAATCAGAATTACGTCTTTAAAAATAGCTTATTTATTTTAGGCTAAATATCTATTTTCTACTGTTTTTAACGTGTGATTTTTAAAATGATGGCAGTTTAGATTGTAATGATTATAATCTTCCTCAATGCTAAAATATGGATTGTATGCAATTAGGCATATAATTGTGAAAATAGTGCACCACCACCATGATATTTTTGCAAGGTCTTGCTGCATTACACTTCTATCTTGGTTGGTATAATATGCCTGGACTACAGATAGATATAAAAGTGATATGGCCGCAAGCAAGGGTGTAAAGTTACCCCAGTTTATGCCGGTTTCAAGCACTGCTGCATTACACATTAAATCGCCATTTTGCTCGGTGAAATTTGTAAATATTTTATATAGATAAGTTACGGGTATTAAAGGCAATAAATTATTGTAGTACACTACTATTTTTTCAATAATCTTATTAGACTTGGTTTCGTTTTCATTGGGAGAGTTAGCTAGTTGAAATAGAGCTATTGATATTATGCATATTGCAAATAAGGGGCGATAGTTTATATCTGGTAGAGAAAAGTGGGTTATTATAGATATAATTCCACTTAGTAGAAATACCAGTCCTAAAGGTGCGACCAGCCAATATAAATGGTGTGCTAAGTATGAGGATCCTCTTATTATGTTTTCTGAGGTGTTAGGATGTTTATATATAATCCATAGGAATGTTGAAAAAATTATAGGTAGGTAGGCTTTTATAAGGGTGATATTTGTAAATTCATCCCAGAGCATGGTTAATCCAGCTAATTTCGTCATGAATATAAAAAGAAAAACAGTGGTAGTCGTTATAATAAGGTAAAAGCAGGCTGTTATTATATTTATGATTGGCAACCAGAATGCCATATATGCTTGATTTCCAGTGTTTGTTAGTTTTATTCCATAATTGTGATAATAGTAATTTAGACTAAATAATATTGGATATAAAAACATCAGTAATATGTATGTTGTATCATTATGCGCATGTCCAATTTCATCTATGTTTAATAAATTATAGGAGGCTATAGGTGTAAATAAAATTAAGCACGATACGGCACTGCTTAAAAATAATCTTAACTTTTTTTTGCCATTATAACAAAGCATAACCATAAGGCTGTATGTTATAATTATTTTATCGGTGTGAAGCTCATAAATAAACGTTGGAATTATATTTTGGTCAACAGCATAAAAGCATGCTGCTTGTAGTATTGCTAGAAAACCAAATATTAGTTTTGAGGGGATTCTATAGCTTATTTTGAAAAAAGCGTTTTCAATATTTTGTAGTTCAAGTTTGTTCATAGCCAATCCCTTCGCTCATAAAATTATATATTAATATTATTTTAGACTTATTTAAAGTTTAAAATTAAATCAGCTAAAAACTTTACTTTTTTAGGGTCTACATCTTTTGGTATTCCGTGACCTAAATTAAATATGTATCCCGGTATCTTTGCGTGTTGACCGAGTAGTTCTAAAACATTTTTTTCAATGTATGCATAGTCGCCATATAGAATTGAAGGGTCCAAATTGCCCTGGATGGCAATGTTCGATGGTATGCTCTCTCTTGCTGCTGCCAGTGGCAGAGTCCAGTCTATGCTAATAGCATCACATCCTGACCTGCTTATTTGTGGTAGCCAGGCATTACCCCCTTTAGTAAATACGATTACAGGTACTTTATACTTATGCTTGATGTTTTTAATTATCTCTTTAATATAATTCAATGAAAACTCTTCATAATGAGGTAGTGATAATATGCCGCCCCAGCTATCGAAAATCATAACAACATCGGCGCCTGCCTCTATTTGTAGTTCTAATTGCTCAGTTAGGCTTGTAGCTAATTTTTCTAATAAACTATGCGTGAGTGCAGGATTGTTGAAAACAAAAGACTTTAGTTTGCTATGTGTTTTGCTGCTTTGGCCTTCAATCATGTATGTTGCTAAAGTCCATGGGCTTCCGCAAAAACCAATTAAAGGTATTTTGTTGCATAGCTCTTTTTTTAATGTTTTTACTGCTGTAGCTACATATTCTAATTTTTGTCTACAATTATCTGTGTCTAGGCTATCTATATCAGCAGCTTTGCTTATAGGGTTAGAAAACACTGGGCCTATCTGGTCTTTGAAGCTAAGATCCATGCCTAATGCTTCTGGAGTTGTTAGTATATCAGAGAACAATATTGAGGCATCTAAGTTGTAATTATTTATGGGTATCATAGCTGCCGCTGTAGTGAGCTCAGGGTTTTTACAAAAATTCAAAAAATTTGATTCAGTCTTCCTAAGTTTTCTATATTCTTCTTGATAACGTCCAGCTTGGCGCAGCAGCCAAATTGGGGGGCGTTCTACTGCCTTGCAATTAAGAGCGTCTAGCAGTATCTTGTTTTTTATTTGAGATGTCATAGCTTATGCCGTAGGAAGGTACCCTTGAGTTAAGAGTATTTGTGTTGAAATAATGAGTATAGCAATTATCATGATTGTAATTAAGGCGAGTTTCCCACCTGGGAACATATACTCTGAAGCTAAATTATTTTTATACCTGGCTTTCCATACCATTATAGGTGGTAGTATTCCATATAAAATGGCTATAAATACGCCCCCATAGCTTAAGGCATCAATAAAGAGTCCTGGACTTAAAAATATTAGTAGAAGAGGGGGGATGGTGCAAGCAAGTATTAATCCTATTCGGGTTTTCATACCAGAACTTTTAATTTTAAACCCATCTGCTAAAAAATCTTGTAAGCTTAGTAGTACTCCAAGCATGGAAGTAGTAAGAGCACAAAATGAAAACAAATTATTGTTCTGCCCAATTATGTTGCTGCCCACATAATTTCCTATCGCATTTGACATCATTGCTATTGGATGATTTGACTTTGCTATAGCAAACATTCCGTATTTTCCTTCAAATGGGATTATGCCAACGATTATTAGGACCCATAGCAGATAAACTAATAACGGTATGCAGCTCCCTATTATTAAAACTTTTTTTAGTTCCTTAATATCGTTGTCTAAATAGTTACGCAAGCTTGGTAGTATAATGTGGGAAGTAAAGGATAAAATTACAACAGGTATGGCCGCAGGAAGGTATTTTACATGGCTTTGAACTAGGTTGCTTGAAGATATGTTTGGTAGTAATGTGGCAATCATTGCTAGGTAGCTAGCTCCTAGACCTATCATTAAAATTCTATTTATTGAGTCTATACATTTTGCTCCATAGAAGACTATTGTCCCAAAGATAGTCGTAACTATAATTGATCTAAAAATTTCTGTGGTTTTAAGATCAGGTAAAATCATGCTGAAAATGTTTTTAAATATATCACTTGCACCAGAAATATATGCGCTTAAAGCTGAATACATAAGAAGCACAAAGCATAACCATGCGATTATTTCTGCTTTTTTACCGAGGTGCATTTGCGCCATACTGATAATGTTTACTGATTTTTCAGAGCTGTAATAGTTAGCTTCAAGTAGTAAGAATAATGTTGTTAGCATGTATAAAAAACACAGAAAAAAGGTAATGGCAGCGCACTTGAATCCTGCTATTCCTGTAGTTAATGGCAGAGCGAGCATGCCAGCGCCAATTTGTGTTCCAGCGACTAATAAAATTCCACCAATTGTTTTGTTTAATTTAACTGACATTCAAGGTCCAATAATTAGCACAGCATTTCATGATAATCTTTTTTCTACTTAAGGTAAACTAAAATTATTATAGAGATTCATTATAACCGTATATAATTCCTTGCAAGGTACAATTATATTAATATTTTTAATGGTGTGTTTATGCGTAGGTTATTTGGTTTTATTTTGTATGAAGTAGTTATCGCTTATGCATTATTTGCATCTTTTGCAGTTTTAGCTTTAAAAGCAGATTGTTGTTTGCTTAAAGCTGCCGATAAGGTTTTATTTAAGGCGGTAGAGACAATAAATAGGTGGAATAGTTTAGAGTTGAGTAAATAATTTCAAGCCATTATCAATTTAATTTGTTTGTATTTTATTAAAAGTGTTTGTATTTTAGCTGTTCGCTTTCTTTGTCAGCATCAGTGACTTCAGACGGTTTAGTTGTTCGCGTTGCGGATTCTTGTTTTGGTGCGCATATTCGTGCTGGTGTTTCTTTTAAAGTGTAATTTTTGAATATATTAACGGCACTTAAATGCCCATTTATTTTTGCAAAATCAAGAGCTTTATTTTTGTCTTTGATATTAATAAGAGCGCCTGCTTTCAGCAATATTTTTAATATTTTGCTATAGCCTTTAGCTGCTGCGTACATCAGCGGAGTTTGTTGATCTATATCTTTTGCGTGGATATCTGCTTTAGCATCAATTAAAGCATTTACTATTTCAGTATGCTCATAAAATGCGGCTGCATGCAGTGGGGTATGTCCAGAATCATCTTTTATATTAATATTTAAGGATTTTTTAATTAAAACTAGTGCGGTACTAGTATGTCCATGTAGAGCTGCATAATGCAAGGGGGTGTAGCCATTTTTGTCTTTTGCGTGGATATCTGCTTTAGCATCAATTAACACTTGTACTGTTTTGGTATGCCCATGAAATGCTGCTGTATGTAGAGGGGTGTGCACATATTTGTTTGTTGCATTAACTTCAACTCCTGTATTTGCAATTAAAGCTTGTACTGTTTCAGTATGGCCACCTGTTGCAGCTGCATGCAAAGGGGAGGTCTCATCGTTATCTTTAGTGTCAATATTTGATTGTGCAGCAATTAAAGCCTGTACTTTTTTAGCATCTCCTACTGCTGAAAAAAACTGGAGTAAATTATAGTTTTTTTTCGTATCTATAATTGCATTTACTTGTATTGGATAGTTGCTGATTAATTTTTTAAATTTTTCTAATGTTATATTTTGTGATAATGCTGCAGTTTTAAAACTAAAAGTTCCTGTTTTAATATGGCTTTGTAATTCTTCTATTTTAAAAAATGGATTAAATTCCGCGTTACCTGCGAGGCATATAGCCTGTTTTTTTAATTCAGCTGATAAATCCTTTAGGTATAGTAGTTGATATTCTTTTTTATTCCTAGTTATTGGGCATTTTGTTAGGCCAAAAAATGAATGTTGCACTGTTGTGTGAATAAAGTAGTAGCTGTGGGAAGATTGCTCTGCTACTTTATTGCTAGATTTGACTAAAATAAACTCATTTGCATTGTCTATTGTTAGCTCTTCATGGCTGATGGGGCAAACTTCTATGTTGTTTTGCATGCGCGCAATCTCTATATCCATATAAAAACATGAATTTTATTTTATCATTTACGCATACTTATATCAAAGGTTTTGAATCTGCTTTAGCAGTATTACTGTTGCCTTGACCGCTAGTGTTATCAGCGCTCTGTAGTGCCTTGGGTTGAAATATACTGGAGCTAGTTACTGATGTGGTATTTAGGGCTTTAGCCTTTCCAGCTAAAATTTTTACTATGTCAGCATGCTTATTTTTTTCAGCTAAGCATAGAGGGGTACATGAATATTTATTTTTGGCCTCTTTATTAGAGCCGGCATCAATTAAAGCTAGTACTGTTGCAGTTTGTCCTTTTAGTGCAGCGCAGTGCAGCGGGGTCAATCCATAATCGCTTTTTGCCTCAATATCTGCGCCTTTTTCAATTAAAGCAGTTACTAGTGCAGTACGCCCTTTATTTGCAGCTTTGTGCAGCGGGGTTTTGCCGTGGTCATCTTTGGCCTCAATATTAGCGCCAGCTGTAATTAAGGCTTTTACTATTTCAGTATGTCCATGAAATGCAGCCCAGTGCAGCGGGGTATTGCCATTTTCATCTTTGGCCTCAATATTAGCGCCAGCTGTAATTAAGGCTTTTACTATTTCAGTATGTCCATGAAATGCAGCACTGTTCAGCGGGGTTTTGCCAAAGACAGCTTTGGCTTCAATATCAGCGCCAGCTGTAATTAAAGCTAGTACTGTTTCGCTATGTCCAAATATAGCAGCCCCGTGCAGCGGGGTATTGCCTAGGATATCTTTGGCTTCAATATCAGCGCCTAGGCCAATTAAAGTGCCTGCCACTGCAGCATTCTCTTTTCCTGCAGCTATGTGCAGTGGGGTTTGGCCATTTTTAGTTTTGGCCTCTTTATTAGCGCCGGCAGCAATTAAAGCTTCGACAAATTCTGTTTTATTATCTTGTGCGAAGTAATGGAGTAGAGTCGCATTATTCATTGTATTCATAATCGCATCAATTAGTAATGGATATCTGGTTAATAGATTTTCAAACTCTTCTAGTGTTGTTGCTGGATTTGTTGCAACTGTTTTAAAAGTAAAAGACCC
>JABJPE010000058.1 GCA_018664045.1 Legionellales bacterium
AAAGGGCAGTGTCCTAGGCCTCTAGACGATGGGGACTTGCTACTGGAGCTAGGCGGGATTGAACCGCCGACCTCTTGCATGCCATGCAAGCGCTCTCCCAGCTGAGCTATAGCCCCGCCAAGATCAAACTATATTATTTTGGCATGCCTTTGTCAAGGCCTGATAATATGTTTTTATTTTTTAATTATTACTTTTGCAAATTATGTGTTATAATACAAGCCTGTAGTTTTTATTGTTTTTGCAATAAAATTAAATATATAAGAGTGCCCGATGACAAAAAAATTTAAGTTAAAAAAAGATCCAAAGTCTCAAGAAGAATCACGCCGTTACGATAATCCAATTGCATCTCGTGAATTTATTTTGCAATATTTCAAATTTGAGGCAAAGCCACTTGGCATAAAAGATATAGAAAGGCAGTTTTCAATTAATTCTAAACAACAAAAAATTGCAATAGAGCGACGTTTAAAAGCAATGCTAAGAGATGGTCAATTATTGTTAGATCGCACAAACAACTACGTTTTAGTGGCTAATCTTAAGTTAATAAAAAGTAAAGTCTATCATAATAAAGATTTAGGTTTCCATATTGTTACTGAAAATGAACATAAGGTGCCTCTGCAGAACCGTTTTCACAATATAGTTTTTAGTGGAGACACGGTTTTAATAAAAGTTCTTCCAGCAAATATACATGGCCAAAAATGTGCTATTCTCGTCGAGGTTCTAGAGAGAGTACATAAAACTGTAACGGGATTATATCAGGAAAAAAAAGGTGTTGGGTATATTGAACCATCTCTGAAAAGTTTTAAAACAAATGTTGTGGTGTCCAAAAATGATGTTGGCGCAAAAGCAGGGCAGTACGTTGTTGCCACTATCACAAATTACCCCGAAGGAAGGAGCTTATTCTGCGTAGTAGATATTACAGAAGTTTTAGGTGATTCAACCGTAGCTGGGGTTGAGCTTAATGTTGCATTGAGCGCGCATGATATTCCCCACACTTGGCCAGAAGAAATTTATCCAGAAGTCACATCACTTTCACATAGTATCCCTGCTGCAGAGATAGCTAACCGAAAAGATTTGAGAAATTTGCCTTTTGTAACTATAGATGGTGAAGATTCACGTGATTTTGATGATGCTATTTATGCACAGCGTTTACAAAATGGAGACTTTACTCTATATGTCGCTATAGCTGATGTTAGTTACTACGTTACCCCAGGCTCTGCATTTGATAATGAGGCTAAAAATAGAGCAACCTCAGTCTATTTCCCGCGCGAAGTTGTACCAATGTTACCTGAGGCTCTTAGTAATGATTTGTGCTCTTTAGTCCCAAATCAAGATCGCTTGGCAATGGTTGCCAAAATACAGCTGAATTCTGATGGCAGTTTGAGTGGTTATGAGTTTTGTAGAGCGGTAATTAATTCGCATGCGCGCCTAACTTACACTAAAGCCTTTAAAATGCTGCAAGGCGAGGTGAAAATTCCTAGTTGGTTAGAAGCGCCTCTTCGAGATGCTGATGCGCTATATCATTTGCTCGCTAAAATAAGGAAAAACCGTGATGCTATAGAGTTTAATACTCCAGAAACAAAATTATTGTTTAACAGTAATGGTAAAATAGATAAAATAATAGCTATTAGTAGAAATAGAGCACACCTAATAATAGAAGAGTGTATGCTGCTCGCTAATAACGTAACGGCCTTGTTCTTAGAAAAGAATAATTGTCCAACCCTTTATAGGGTCCACGCAAAGCCTGAGCAGGCTAAAATAGAAAAACTTTATGCTTTTTTAGCTAATTTTAATATTAAATTTAAAGCAGATAGAGTAATTACTGCAGCAGGGTATAATAAAATAATGCGGCAAGTTAAAGGTGAAAGTTATGAGCATATAGTAAATATTATGCTTTTAAGAACTATGCAGCAAGCCGTGTATCAGCCTGATAACATAGGCCACTTTGGCTTGTGCTACAAAGATTACTTGCATTTTACATCTCCCATAAGAAGATACCCTGATTTAATTGTCCATAGGTGCATAGCAAGTATCATTAATAACGATAAAAAATTACCTACACCTTATAGCCACAAAAGACTTATTGGTTTAGGTGAGCTTTGCTCAGTGGCTGAGCGACGTGCAGAAATGGCATCTCGTGATGTTGTGGCTTGGCTTAAATGTTGTTACATGCAAGATAAGCTTGGTGAAATTTATGCAGGAACAGTAAGCTCAGTAACTAATTTTGGCTTGTTTGTTGAAATAGATAATATTTTCGTTGATGGCCTTGTTCATATTAGTTCTTTAGATAATGATTATTATGATTATGACTCGAATACAAACTCACTTATTGGCAGGAGAGCAAATAAAAAATTTCGTATTGGTGATAGGCTTAAAGTGAAAATTGCAAAAGTTGATATAAATGCAAAGTTTATAGATTTTGAGCCAATATTTAAATAATTGTTATTTATTAAATTGTAATTATATGTTATAAGTGTCAGATAATTCGTTAAATAATTGGTAGGTGATATATGGAATATCTAGAAATATTTAATTATGTGTTTATACTTTCAATGTTTATAAATGCTTTCTTATTCCTACCTCAATCATACAAAATCTATAAAAACAAGTCTGCTCGTTCTATATCACCCACAACCTTTGCAGGATTTTTATTTGTACAAACTATATTCATGGTCCATGCATTTATAGACAGAGATATTTTTCTGATTTTCACCATGGTTCTTTCTATGATTGGCTGCTCTTCAGTTTTGGTTCTTACATTCTTATACGGCACTAGAAAAAATAGTGTTGAGGATATTTCCGCATCTGAAATTCTTGATTTGCTACCATGTCACGTGTATTGGAAAAATAAAGATGGAGTTTATATTGGTGCCAATAAAACTAGTTTAGACAGTAATAATAAAATGCTAGGAACTAGGCTCCATGACTTTTTATCAAAATCAGAAGCTGACCGCATAATGGTGCTAGATCATGATGTAATGGTTAATAAAAAAGCAAACTTAGAAAATATTGAGAGTGTTCGTGATCAGTTTGGTAATAAAAAAATATACTTATCATCTAAAAGCCCTTTGTTTGATGAAGCAGGTAATGTTATTGGCCTTTTGGGAGTTTTATTTGATTACACTGATATATACACAGAGTATAAGGATAAATCCGAGCAGCTTGAATCTATTATAGCGAGCCTGCCAGGCCATTTATATTGGACTGATAACCAGGGTCATTACCTTGGATGTAATAATTCTATGGCATACTCATTAGGTTTGCAGTCACGAGAAGATATAATTGGCAAAAAGGTGTCTAGTATGCCTTCTATAATTGACCCTGATATTATAGAGTCAAATAATTTAAAAGTAGTAGAAACCAGACGAAATATGGTTGTTGAAGAGAGAGTTTTGCGTGAAGATGGCAGCATAGCAACTATGTTGGCGCATAAAAAACCAATCCATAGCAGCGATAACACTATTGAAGGCCTTGCGGTTATGTCTGTTGATATAACTGAGCTTAAACTAGAGCAAGAGCGCTTAGCAAAGGCTGCAAAGGACGCTGATATTGCTGATAAAGTTAAATATTCATTCATTGCCAATATGAGCCATGATATCAGGACTCCTATGTCAGGCATTATTTCTATGGCTGAAGCAATTGCTGCAAAAAATGATGTCTACAGTGGCAGTGCTAATGAGCTTGTTAAGGCTGGTAATCGTTTGCTTGATTTGCTAAATGAAATTATAGAAATATCACAAATAGGCTCTAGCAATTTAGAGGTAAGTAATAAAAAAATAAACCTAAAAACCATTATCTCAAATATCATTGATATTTCTATACCTGCCGCATATGATAAAAAAATCGCAATAAAATTTGATTTCGATAAAAATATTCCAAAAGAAGTTATATCAGATCCAATTAGAGTACATAGAATAGTATTAAATTTAGTTAGTAATGCTGTTAAATTTACAAATAAAGGTAGTATCGAAATAGGAGTGTACGTAGCGCAAGAAGATGATAATAAAATGGTGCTGAAATTCTCTTTTAAAGATACAGGTGTTGGGATTCCTAAAGATCAACATGACCAGATATTTACTAAGTTTAATAAGCTGGAAGAATCTTGTTCTAGCTCAACATACCAAGGACTTGGTTTAGGCCTTAGTATTGTAAAAGATTTTATAAATGATTTAAATGGTGAAATATATGTTACAAGCGAAGTTGGTATTGGATCAGAATTTGTAGCTTATTTGCCATTTAAGATTGTTCTTGTCGAAAATGAGAAGAGTATTGACTTCTCAGATATAGAGACTGTGAAGAACTATAATAATTCTCTTAATATAACATCCACTGTAGCTCCTCCAAAGGATATAATTAATTACAAGATGGATGATAAGCAAATGCAACTACTAAAGTCATTAGCACCTAGTATTTTATTGGTTGATGATGACGCACTAGTGCAAACGGCAACTAATTTACTTTTAAGTAATTTTGGTTGCAATGTAACAGTAGCTTGTGATGGTGGCGAAGCCTTGATGAAAATAGCAAATGAAAAATTTGATTTGGTATTTATGGATATAGGTTTGCCAGATATATCTGGCTTTAATGTTATAGATGAAATCAGAGCCAAGCTAGATAATGCAAATAAAGATTTACCAATTATTGTTTTCACAGCTCATGTGGATTTGGCCACTCTGGGAGAGATCCCTGAGACGATAACAGACATATATAATAAGCCTATGACTATGGACCTATGTGAAAAGATACTTGCCAAGTACCTTTTGAAAAAACTAAGTAGTGATTACGAAATTCTTGAAGAAGATGCTGTGCTTATAGAAGAGTAATATTCATCTAGCTACTTTTTTGCAGTAAAAAAGAATGGCAAGCTATTTCATTAGTCCCTTCTTTTCTGGTGCTTAACTCACTAGTACCAATTATCATAAGTCCTAATTTAGTCGCGCATTCTATTATGTAGTTTTTGTTATGGGTGAATCTAGCATTTTTTCCTAGGCTATAATTAGCAGATTCTGAGGATTCTACGCTAAACGTAAAAACTCCATCTTCTTTAAGAGACTCCTTTACATTGGCAAATAACTCAGTAATATCACCATAGTATGGTACTACATCTGCTGCTGTTATTATGTTAAAGGTATTTGATTTGGTTTTTAGGAAGTCATTTATGTCTTTACTTATTAAGTCAGTATATATATTTTTTTCACGAGCTTGATCTAGCATTTTTTCTGAAAGATCTACGCCTATCAATATACTAGAATGCTCATGCAGTTTTATCCCCATTAAGCCTGTGCCGCATCCTATATCACATATACTTAATTTTTCCTTGTTTTCTATATCAAAATGTTTGCTTAGCATGTCATATATTATTTCTGGCGCTTTGTAGCTCAATACTTTTTGCAAGTGATCTTCGAAGCTATTAGCATACTGGTCGAACAAATCTTTCACATAATTATTTGGTGCTGATTTAAAGCTATCTTGTTTGCCGTCTAGCGCCGCTAGCATATACAAGTTTTGCTCATCATCAGGTTTTATCTCAAGGGCCTTTTTAAAATAGAAGCGAGCTTCTGGTGGCATATTCTTTTTTATATAAATAACCGCTATATTTACTATGCTATTGTAATGCTTGGGCTCTAGTTTTAGAACATTTTCAAAGTAGCTTAAGGCATCTGTATATTGCCCTTTGTAATTATAAGTAACTCCTATATTGTATATATAATCAATGTTTTGTGCCAAGCTTAATGCTTTTAGCCAGTGTTTTAAGGCCAGGTCAAGCTTGTTTTGGGTTAAGTATATTACTGCTATGTTATGATGGCTTTCTTCGTGCTCCGGGTTTATCTCGAGGGCTGCAAGGTTGTGTCTTGTGGCAGCTTTAACATCACCTTTCGTAAGGTAAGCTGTGGCAACGTGATGATGAGCATCATAGTCACTATTACAAATGTCTAAATATGTTTCATAATTTTCTATAGCTGTAGCTATATTGTTTTTATAGTGTTGATTTTGAGCTTTTAGTTTAGTGAAAACAGGGTGATCTATTCCAGTGTTTTCGGCTTGGCTAATTGTTTTGGTGGCTTTATCTATTTGTTGGGTTTTATGTAGTAGCTTAATTAGCACATGATAGGCGTCTATATAATCTGGTTTTATATTTATTGCTTTTTCAATGTAAGAGATCGCTTGTTTATTTTGATTGCTTTTTAACAACATTAAGCCAAGATTATAATGCGATGCTGAGTTGCCGGGTTCTAGAGATATAGCTTTTTCATATAACTCGACTGCCTTGCTATCATTGCCTTGATACTTGGCAATATTAGCGTAGCTATTATATAAATGCGCAGAATTATCATCTTGTTTTAAGGCTTTTACTATATAATTTTCTGCCTGCTTCAGTTCGCCTCTCTGTCCATGTGATATTGCTAAGAGATGAAGGAGCCCTGTGTTGTTAGGGTCGTTTTTAAGCAGTTCTAAATACTTTTCCTCAGCAGCCCTATGATCGTCCTGGCTATGTTGATTAAGAGCTGTGCTGAGGGTGTCTGTCATGGTTATGATTTGTTTTTTATTCCTGCAGCCAATTCAGTAACAGCCAAGGCATATAAGTTACTTTTATTGTATTTTTTGATTACATCAAAATTAGCAAGCCCCATCCATGTTGTAGGGGTAGTTGTATCCTCGTCAATTTGTAGCAGCTTGCCTTTTTCCTTATCAGCAAGTTTTCCTTTAGGAGTTATGCCTTTTGTTTTTAATTCAGCTGCAGTATACACTTTGCCAAACTCAACCCTTTTGCCGTTTCTATTTGCAAGGTCAAGCATAACTGCAGGGGTTTGCCCTGCAACCCAGCCAAAATGATTTAAATAATTTCCTATACTTGCAATGGCGTCCATCTTATTATCAAATAAGTTTGGTTTCTTTGGGTTAGTAGTGGATAAAGCGTAGTGTCTATAGCTGCTTGGCATAAACTGAGGAATGCCAAGTGCACCAGCATAAGAACCATATACTGATTCTGGGCTTTTACCCAGTTCGCGGCATAGAATCAAAAACTGGGTTAATTCATAACGGAAAAATTTAGCTCTTTTGGGGTAGTGAAAAGCTAGCGTGTATAAACTGTCGAGAGTACTGTAATGTGTTGTGCGTTTTCCATAATTTGATTCAACACCAATGATAGCTACTATTATTTCTGGAGCAACTCCATATTGTTTGGATATTTTATTAAGATAAGACTTGTTTTGTTTGTAAAATTCTTGGCCTTCGCTAATACGTTTTGGTGTGATAAATAGTCTTCTATAATCAGTATAACTTTTATTTTCATAAGGAGTATTCATAGTAGTGATTATTTTTTCGTTGAATTTTGCATTTTTTAAAGCATGATCAACCTCATTTGCTTTAAACTTAAACTTTTCAACTAGTTCCTTTTTAAATAAGTCAACATCATTAGTTGGAGTGCTAGCTGTCGCTAATACAAAACCAAATAAAAGAAACGAAGTACTGATAATTTTAGATAAACGCATATAACACCTTTTTTCCGAGTAACACTATTCATTCTACCTAGAAAAAAATAAATTACAATTATATTTTGTTAACTAGTTATTAATTTTTTATGAGAATGAATAGACATTAGTATCCCAAGACCCAACATTGTTGTTACCAAAAAGCTACCACCATAGCTAATGAGTGGTAATGGCACTCCAACTACAGGTAATATGCCAGTGGTCATGCCAATATTTATAAAAGCATAGCAGAAAAAGTTGGTGCTAAAACTAGCGGCAACTAGGCGCGAGAAAGTATCTTGAGCATTAAGCGCTATTTGATAGCCACGTATAGTTATACTAAGAATAAGCATTAATATACATATCGCTCCTAGCATGCCAAACTCCTCGCAAATATGGGCAAAGATAAAGTCAGTTGCATTTTCTGGCAGATATTTTAAATGTGATTGCGTTCCAGACAAATAGCCTTTACCCCAAATTCCACCTGACCCAATGGCTATTTTTGATTGAATTATGTGATAACCTGTAGTTAGTGGTACGCTTTCTGGATCTAAAAAGGTTAAAACTCTCTGTCTTTGATAGTCATGTAGAAAATGCCACGCTACAGGCAGGCTAATTGTAATTGATGCTAGGCTATATGTAATAACCCTCCAACTTATACCTGCAAGGAAAATTACGCAACAGCCACTTATTATAAGTAATATAGCTGTGCCAAGGTCGGGTTGTTTCAATGTTATTGCAACAGGAACTAGTATTATACCCAGCGCAACCATTATAAATTTTGTATCTAGTGGCAATCTTGTTTCATGAAAAATCTTTGCTATAAACAAAGGTAAAGCAATTTTCATAACTTCAGATGGCTCAAAGTTTATAATTCCTAGGTTAATCCAGCGCTGCGCTCCCTTACCAATGTGACCGCTAAAAAACACAAATATTAGTAATATTAACCCCATAAAATATAAATAAGGTGACGCGTTAGCAAGCTTGTGCGGTTTTATTCTAGCTGCAGATAGCATAACAATGAAGCCTAATATAAGCCTTGCTAATTGCTTTAAAGGTACTGTATAGCTATTACCAGATGCACTATATAAAATCACTAAACCTAAAGATGTAGTTATTAATGTTAGTAATAAAATAACGGGATCTACGTGAATGTTTTTGCATATTTTATTTAAAAGTGTTTTTTTAGTTTTCATAATTATTAGTCATTTTTAATATGGTAATATTGATCAAAAACAGCTCTAGCTACTTTTGGTGCTATCTCACTATTTTCAGCAATTACTGCAACTGCTAATTTAGCATTTTTAGTTGGGGAAAATCCAATAAATAATGAGTGATCTCTAATTCTTTTAGGCATGGTTTCATTTGCTACTTTCATTTCATTTCTATAGAGCTGTGCTGTACCAGTTTTGGCAGCAATACTATAAGGGTGGTCATAACCAAAGCGAAATCCGGTTCCTCCCTGTTTAACTACCGCCTCCATTGCAGTAGTTACAATATTCCAGTTGTCATCGCTAACTATAAAAGGTGCTAATGGCTGTGCTATGGCTGGATTATTCTCTCCACTAGCAGTTATAGTGCTTTTTATTAAGTGAGGAGTATAGCCATAGCCGTGGTTTGCTAGTGTAGCTGTAGCTTGCGCTAATTGGAGTGGGGTGGTGAGTAGAAAACCTTGGCCAATTCCTGATAAAATTGTATCCCCCACATACCAGGGTGCACCTTTATGTTCCTTTTTCCAGATAGGAGTTGCTATTAAACCTTGTGCCTCATCATCCAAGTCGATATTAGTTTTATGCCCAAAGCCAAATTTATCTAGTGTATCAACAATATTTTCAATACCCATTTTTATTGATAACTCATAAAAATAGGTATCACATGAAATTTTTATAGCTTTATGTAGATTTACCTTTCCGTGGCCATCTAGTTTCCAGTCACGATAAACATGGGTTGTATTAGGGTATATGTAATGGCCTTTGTCATAGATGCTGTCACTAGGGTCTATTATATCTTTATCAAGTGCCCCTAAGCCTAAAAATGGTTTAATAGTTGACGCTAGTGGAAATTGTCCTTTAATTGCACGATTGAACATGGGTTTTGTATCTGAGTTAGACAGTTTTTTGATCATCTGTTTAGTAATTCCAGTTACAAAATAATTAGGGTCATAACTAGGGTTGGTTGCAAGGGCTAATATTTCCCCATTATTAGGGTCTATTACTACTACAGAGCCCAGCTCATTTTTTAGTGCTAGTTGTGCAATTTTTTGCAGTTCTATGTCAATTGTTAAAATTAAGTTAGATCCTGGAGTAGGGCTCTGAACTTCTAGAGTTTCTATGTTTTTGCCTTTAGCATTTACTTCTAGTTTTTTATATCCTGGGATGCCACGCAGAGTTTGTTCATATGAACTCTCAACTCCAATCACTCCTTTAAATGGATTTACTTGATATATAAAGCGTTCATCATCATCAGTTGGCAGGCTATTTATATGAGTTACGTATCCTAAAACTGAGGCTCCTATTTCTTTATTTGGATAGCTTCTTATAAGATAGCTTTTAATTTCAGCTTCTGGGTACCTATATTTGTCGACATAAAATCTCGCTATATCTTTTTCAGACAGCTTCATTTTAAGTGGTATTACTTTATTTTTAGAGCCTGACTCTAACTCAGTTTTAAATGCATTTATTGTTGTTTGGTCAATATTTAATATTTTACTTAGTTTTGTGAGTGTCAAATCAATATTTTTGCTTTTATTAGGAGTGATTTCAAGGCGGTGTGCTGGTATGTTCTCTGCAAGTACTTTTCTATTTCTATCATAAATAATTCCTCTTTTAGGGGCTATTGGTTCTAATTTATATTGGTTATTATCAGACTTTTTACTGTAGTTATCGTATTGACCAACTTGGAGGAAAAATAATCTTGCAAGCAGGGCTAGTGTAGCTATAAGTATAATTATGCTCAGTACAGCTAAGCGCTGTTGTAATAGAGCTTTTTCGTGTATATGATTTTTTAAAAACTTGTGCTTATAAAACATCTATTGCTCGTTAAATTAGAATAGCCTGGATAATCTTATTTATTAGGCCCTGTGATACGGGTGATTTGTATTTATACAATGAGCTCTAAATATTTGCTCAAGTAGAATAACTTTAACCATATCATGAGTATAAGTTAAACTGGAAAGTGATAATATATAATCAGCTTTAGCTTTTATTTCACCACTTAGGCCATCTGTAGGTCCTATGATAAAAGTTATACTTTGTGACATTTGAAAGCAGCTATTAATTTTTTTTGCAAAATCTATACTTGATATTTTTTTACCAATTTCATCTAGAGCTATAATATATGATTGTGCTGGTATTTTAGCTAAGATTAGTTCGTTTTCTTTTATTTGACGTGCTTTTTGATCTAGTTTTGCAGAAATTGCTTGTAGAGATATATTATTTATTTTATAGCTGCTGTTTAATATTTTTTGATACTTATCACAGCCAGATTGGAGCCAGTCAGGTAACTTATGGCCAACACTGATTATATTAATGCATTGCACTATTCTTGCCAGAGTTCTTCTAGATTATAATATTCACGTGCTTCTTGCTTCATAACATTAACAATGATATCACCTAGATCTATTAAGACCCAGTCACCGCTTTCTTCACCTTCAGCATGTGGCGGTTTTTGATTTGGTTGCTTAGCAGCTAGTACAATTTTTTTTGATATACCTTGAATGTGAGGTGCACTAGTTCCTGTGCAGACAATCATAGTGTCGGCCATATCAGTTAAACTTTTTATATTTAAAGTTGTAATGTCCCTTGCTTTATGTTGATTTAAAATCTCGAGGACTTTTTCTAATTGCATATTAATCTACCTTGTCAAAAATAGTATTATGCCTGCATATAGCGTAGAAATCTAGCGTAAAATAAAGATAAATCATTGTTTATTATCTGTTTCCGTTATAATTTTATTTCTGCACTAATAAAAAAGTGGTCGCTACCACAATTTTCAGGGGCTATATTGTCTAATACTGTAGAGTTTATAATTTGCTTGCTGAGGTTTTTTGTGAGGATCCAGTCGACTTTAGATTGTTTTTTATATGAGCTTTTAAAAGAATGAAAACTAGGACCAGGATAACTATTGCCATGCTTGTCTTTGTAGCTATCACTTAGGTTAGCTGTAAAGTATTTTTGCATGATATTGCTATCATGCTCATGGTTCATATCTCCTGCTAATATTATTTTAGTTACTTGAGTAAATGTTGTGTTAATGTAGTTTATTATATTTTTGGTTTGTAGCAGCACGAGCTCTTCGCATTCATAATTTAAGTGAGTGTTAAGTATTACAAATTCTTGATTAGATGCAATATCTAAAAGTTTTATACCATTTAAGTAACGTCGTAGACGTTTTGGTGAGTCTTGTTGTTTAAGAGAGTTTGGCAGACTCAGATGAAAGACTTGAGTTTGCTCAAATTTATTTGTTTTATACCAAATACAATTTAGTGGATCATTATTAGTGTTAATATTAGTATCTATTGCCGTGTGATCTGGCAGGGCATTTTTAAACTCTAGGTGTTGAGCATAGCTCATTTCTTGGTGGCATATTATGTCAGCGTTTTCATTTGTTATTGTATCGATGCACGTGCTTCTCCTGCTCTCCCATGGGTGTTTTTTTGGTGAAAGACGGTCAATTAAAATATTACAGCTTAGTATCTTCATCTTGTTTACCAGGTATCGGACTTCTACTTGTAGTTCCAGAAGTATTGTTATTTCCTATTGAGTATCTAAAGCTTTGATCAGCTGTTAATGGCAGCGCACTAATTGATTCATGTTTACCAGGTATCAGACTTCTACTTGTAGTTCCAGAAGTATTGTTATTTCCTATTGAGTATCTAAAGCTTTGATCAGCTGTCAATAGCAGCGCACTAAATATGTAGGGCACGTAGCTAAATGAGAAAATGTAGCTAGATAACACTGGTAGGTGTTGAGCTAAGCTCAAAGCTAAAAAAGGTTGGGAATAGACTATAGCCAAAGTGGTAGTTGTAACTATTAGGGATTTGAGTATTATGGCGTAAATTTCATGTTGCTGGGTAAGATTTAAGTCATTAGAAAAAATGTTGAGATGCTCATGCATTGATAATGTTAAAATAATATCTGTTACGCCCACTAGCAGAAATATTGTCGCTAGAGTAGCTTGAGTTATTGGTATTAGCAGCGCAACTAATACTAGAAGATATAGGCTGCTGATAATTAAGTTAAAGCGTAGTAAGGCTTGGCTAATGGACTTGGTGTCGTCGTCTTCAATCGAATCATAATGTTTTGTATCTACATGAAGTTCTTTTCCCATCTTTAAATCCTTTTCATTTAAAAAAACAATTTAGCCAGTTTTACTGTAGATGTTACTCTTAATTTTAAGCTTCTACAAGTATTCCTGTTTTTGTAGCAGCTGCATCTAATTCATGGTTTTCTGTGTTTTCTTTTTCTGAGATAGCAGGAAATATTCCAACAGTTCGTAACTTGGTAGATTCGCCTGAATATTCTACCTTAAATGACGGGGAGTCCACTTGCTCTTCATCTCCATCACGGATAGGCGTTAAAGGGCAAACCATTAATTTTTCATGTTTTGATTTTCCATCTTCAGCGCTAGTGGTTCCTGTTACGTTAAGCCTTTTTATTTTTAACTCATTTTTTTCTTGTTCTGACAAACCCTTTACTTTTTTCTCTAAAATTTTTCCAATTTCAGTGCAGTTTTTGAGTATGCTTCTAGGCGTACATTGTGCCATGCTTGTAGAGACTATACTAGCTAGACTTCGATTATCAGGAGTTGGTACTATATCCTTAGAAATTTTTTCTGCATAAGTTTTCATTAGAGAATTATTGTCACTGGGGTTTATCACTGAACATCCCGAAATAATTCTGAATGTATCACGTAATGTGGTCCTATGTTTTTTTCTATCCTCAGTAGTGCCTATATCATCATAGATAGTGCTGGCAATTAGTTCAGCGCTTAATTTGCTTAAGAATATATCATACGGATAATCTGTTTCTGTAGTGTTTTTGGGATTTATAAATGATTGCAGTATTTTTGGTATATCTTCTATTGCTTTTTCCTCCGCCTTTGTAGCTAGCGAAGCTAGATCAACTTCTACAGTCAAAGCAGTAGACACGTCTTCAAAAGATTTATGCCACTCATTAATTATTGTGACTATAGTTTTTTGTTTATAGCCTGATATTTTTGCAATAAAAGCTCTGGCATTAGCATCTTTGTTATTACTTGGTTTTAGTATATTTGCTTGATTATTAATTATTTCTGTAAGCTTAGCTGTTATTTCAGCCACCGTGTTGGCATCTTCCATAAATTCTTCTATTTTACTCATTTCTTTTTTTTCTTCGGCAGTTTTTTGCACTTGTTCTTCCAATTTCCTTTCATGCAAGTTCTGTTTTAGCGGATGTTTTTCCACTTGGTTTTGAGATGTTTTACTTTGGGGCATCGTACTTGCGGCATCAGGGTTTATATTTACAGCCCCCTCACTTAAAACTTCAACTGGGGTTTGGTTACTTTGTATTTCTATTTCTTCTGCTTCTTTTTTTATTTTACTTGCAAATGCTCTCATTACTCTGCCATGCCAGTTTGTTGTTCTATTTCCCCAGCCCCAAAGTCTTGTTATCTTTCCATACCAGTCTTTCCCAGTTTGTGTTCCTGGAAGACCGTAGAACTTGGATCTTATTTTCCATAAGGCCTTCTTATCATCATTATCTGGTAACATTTTATACAGTCTGGCTGCTAATAACTGATCTTGCTGTTCATGGCTTTTTTTATCATAGCCATCTTCTGATATTAATTTACTAATTGCTCTAGCTAAAGCTGAAGTTAGATCTTTCTTTAGTTGATCTCTTGCCTCCGGGGTAATCATAGCTAGAAATTTATCTATTGTTTCTTCGTGGGTTCTAGTTTGCATGGTTTTCTCTTTTATTATTTAGTTAATATTAGACGTCGGAGGCTACAGAAGAATTACTTGAAAGACTGAAGCCATCATCAGTGCTAGCGTTATTGACTGCAGTTACATCAAGTTGTATACTAGTTACTGATGCTGCATTATTTAGTTGATCTTCATCAAGTTTTTCAGATGAGGCGTTACTTCTTGTGCTTTTTGCTTTAACGCTTGCTGCCTTTAGAGATTCTCTATTCAGTCTATTATGATTGCTAAATATACCCGCTGATGTTAAATTACTATTTTTACTTGTATTACTCCCATTAAGCTCCTTTTTTTCATGCTTAAGATTCTCTATTTCGTCTTTAAGGCCCTGTATTTCATGATCTTTTTCAAGCAAGCTCTCAGCCACCGTTACAACTATTCGACCTTCAATATTATAATTAGTATCTTCTAATTGATTATTTAATTTACCAATTTCTTCCTCTTTTAGTTTTAGTTGATCTTCATTAGCAGCAGTAATCTCTTTAACTTTAGCGTCATGCCCAGCATTAAGTTTAGCTACAGCTTGCTCTTGAGCAGCAGTAAGTTCATTCACTCTAGCTTCAGCTTGTTCTTGAGCATCAGTAATCTCTTTAACTTTAGCGTCATGCCCAGCATTAAGTTTAGCTACAGCTTGCTCTTGAGCAGCAGTAAGTTCATTCACTCTAGCTTCAGC
>JABJPE010000059.1 GCA_018664045.1 Legionellales bacterium
GAGCCTTGTATTGCAGCTATGTGCAGCGGGGTTTTGCTATTATCATCTTTAGCATTAACATTAGCCCCTTTCTCTATAAGAGTTTTGGCTATCTCAATGTGGCCGTTTTTAATAGCCAAGTGCAGCGGGGTTGTGTAGCTAAATTCGTCAGTAGCATTAAGATTAGCAGCATTAACATTAGCGCCTTTAGCAATCAGGGCGGCAGCTATTTCAGCGTGCCCATCCATTACAGCCCTGTGCAGAGGTGTGTAGCCAAATTGGTCAGTAGCATTAAGACCAATATCCTTAGCTACTATAAGAGCTTTGACCACATCTAGGTGGCCATCCATTACAGCCCTGTGCAAAGGTGTGTAGCCAAATTGGTCAGTAGCATTAAGACCAATATCCTTAGCTACTATAAGAGCTTTGACCACATCTAGGTGGCCATGCTTTGCAGCATAGTGCAGCGGGGTTTGGCCAAAGATATCTTTAGCATTAACATTAGCCTCTTTATCTATAAGAGCTTGGACTATATCTAGGCTGCCTTTTTCAATAGCCAAGTGCAGCGGGGTGTAGCCATATTCACTTTTGACATTAACATCAGCGCCTGCATCAAGCAGAGTGTTAACTGTTTCAGTGTAGCCATTTTCTGCAGCTACTAGAAGAAAAATACTTATAACCTCTAAATATATAAATAAACCAGTTAATATTAATGCAGCAGTTAGCATTATTGGTGTTATTGCAAAAGGTATAATGCTAAATTGTAGTAATAATGCCACTATAGAAAGCGGTAATAATACATATGTAAATGATTTAAATCTCATATATTTCTCTAGTTAGGGGCGCAACCTTTAGTTAAAGCTGCATTATGCCCTATATATTGTGTTAAAGCAATGGTTTATCGCTGCATAAGAATCCATCGACCTTCATTGCAAAGGTTTGTAAGAGAGGTTTCCCTCCGCCCGTCATTGCGAGGAGCGCAGCGACGTCGCAACCTACCTACGCTACGCTTCGGAAGGTACCCGCTCCTCGCAATGACGGAAGTGGGGTAGTTATCATTTAGACCGATAATTTTATTGAAGTTCAGGCTGCTACAAGTTCATTTATTGCTCCCCGCCGTCATTGCAAAGGTTCGCAAGAGAGGTTTCCCTCCGCCCGTCATTGCGAGGAGCGCAGCGACGTCGCAATCCAACCACCCAAGTTATTTCGACAACCAAGAGTCTCCGCAATGACGTAGGTAAGGAGTTGATATGTTAAAGCAACAGTTTAGCGCTGTGCAAACATGACGGAAGCTAACTCTATTTTTATGCACTTTTACCAGAAAACCAAAACATGCCTTCAGATTTAGGAACTTTAGTTTGTTTTGATTTTTTGCTGGCATTGTTTTCCTGGTTTTTATTTTGGAAAAAACTAGCAAAATATCCTGTTTTGTTTTTTTTCTGCTCAGGTTGCGCTACTTCTTTTTTTGTGCTTTTATTTCGTGCCTGACTTTCCTTTTTGAATTTTTCCTCGTATTCATTTTTATATTGTGATGTGGTTTTTTCTTGCGTTGGTTCTGGTATGTAGATTTTTGTTTGACTTATTTCACTGATTAATTCAATGAGTGTTCTTATTTCTTCTTGTTCTTCTTTAATTTTATCTATTCTATCTCGTTTATGCTTTATATGATCTTCTACGTATTTATATAGTTTATCTTTTGAATCGTTTATTACTTTGCTTTTATCCTCATCTCCACCTTTGTCTGGGTGTTTTATTCTAGACAGTGCTTTCCACGAACGATCAATTTTTGTTAAAGATAAATAAATTTCATTTTCTAGGCAAATCTTTTTCATATAGTAGTAAAATGTTTTGTCATCAGAAAGTATATTATATTTATTTACCTTTATACTTGATAGACTCGATTCTTCTAAATATTTTTCTTCTAATTTATCCTGGAGATCTTTAATTGGACCTTTTATGCCTCTGGAATTTAGCACATCTGTATTAAATGCAGCCAGGTGAAGGCCGACAATTAATTTGTTTTTAGAATCGTTTTTATCATTGTTTCCTGGGTTTTTAGCAAGAAAATCTTTTACTTGTGTTTCGAATTCTTTTGCAAGCGCCACTACAGAATCATAGTGGTATTTAATATAGGAAGTGTAATTTTTATTAGGAATAGCATTCTCCAATATTATTTTTGCCATAGCTGGGTTGCCATAATTGGCAGCAACACATATAGTGTCCGTGTCATATTTGTGAGAGGAATTCATGTCAGCACCAGCTTTGATTAGAGTTTCTACTATTATATTATTGCCCCCTCTTATTGCCCACTGTAGCGTAGTAGCCTCTGTATACTTATAGTAAGTGTTATCATATATTATCTTTCCTTCTTCTCGATCAAAATAGCCTGATTTGGATTTACTGTTTATATTTGCGCCTTTGTCTAAGAGAATTTCAAATGCTTCAAAATCTCCTCGTGCAGCAATATAACTAATAGCTGGAATACTGCCATTACAATATGTGTTTACATCAATATTATTTTCTATAGATTCTTGTAAAGCTATTTTAGCTATTCCATCTTTATTTGTAATAGAGCCTTGAAATAGATCTGTATATATAGATTTCAATTTTATTTGCGTTAAAGCATAGTCAATTATAGTTAAAAGTAGAGTTACACATAATACTATAAGTGAAATCATGCCTACAGGGGAAAGTATTATATTTATAGTGGCCCCAAACAATATAAACTTAGCAATAAATTGTAGGGTAACAATAAAGATTGTTGCTGTATAACATTTGCTTCTTATTTGAAAATAATATTTTTCTGATTATGCCAGTTCTTGTAGCGTTTTTATATTATCATTTTTCATGTTAGCTCCAGATAAATATACATATATAACAAGTGTTTGAAATTTAATTTATGACATTGTACCATGTTTTACATGTTAAATCTATTTCTTTGTATTTGCAGACATGCTGGAGTCTGGTAATGGTGTTCTAGGTTTGGCATCTTCCTAAATATTTGGTAGCATTTCTGCTTATTTGGCATCTGCTTTTCGCACAAGACAAAGGATAATCGCCATGCTGATGCCAAGAGTAACTACATGTTTTTTAATGCAGACACATCAAGATCAGTGACTTTAGCTAAAGTTAAATCTGTAGTTACTTTATGCTGCTCTTTGCTTTTAGATATTAAAATAGTATGTGTTTTATTGTTACTGCTCTTTGCAGCTATAATGTCCGATTCACGGTCGCCTACCATTATAAATTTTGTGCCAGGTGCATAGTTGGCCTGAATTATATTAAGCATGTCAGGTTTTGGTTTGAAATTTTTGCCAATTATAGCATCGTCACCACAAACTATATGTGCAAATAATGCTTTTGGCGTTTTTGTAGCTATAATCTCAGCCTCAAGTAAGTCTCTTGATTTATTGGTAGCTAGAGCAAGCTCAAAACCTTGCTCACTCAAATGCTTTAGCATTGCTATCACATTTGGAAACAATTGTTTTGACTGCTCTACATACACATTCTTAAAAATGCTATATAACTCTTTTGCCCAGATATAATGCAACTCTATCTTATAATCTATTGCAGGGAAAATACTGGGAATAATCGTCTCTAAAAAACGCTCACCTATATGCTGCTTTATTTGTACTTGTGAGGGTAGGGACCATGTAGATGTAAATGGGTACTCATTCTGCCTAGCTAATATTTGTTTACATGCTAAATACTGACTAGAACATAAAACTTTGCCGATATCAATTAAAGTGTCGTCCCAGTCAAAAATAATTACAGTAGCCATTTTTCTGCTCCAAGTACTAATTTAAGATTTAGCCTATAACATAGCACGCAGCTGTAATTATTGCTATTCCATTTTGTGGAGCATTTAAAATGTAATTAAGAAAATAACACCTATGTATTATATATAAATTGCTATGAAACACTATAAAAATCCATGGCGTAATCTAATGCTTACGCAATAAAAAAATATTTCTTACAGATTTTGCAATTTAGGGCTGATCTAATAATTAACTAATAAAAAACAACATATTGTAAGGGTTATCGCTCTCATTTACTGTTGCAAAACATCATGTATTTTATTTTGGAGTATTACAATGTTATATTGGCAACAAATAATAAACAATGTTAGCAATAAAAATATCCAGTGCGGATTTGACATCGATAATTTAGATCAACAAAACTTTCATAATAAGAATACTTCAAAACGTAAGTTTACTAGATATTACCTAAGTGATGATATGGAACATTTATATTTAACTAAGAGAGAAGCAGGCTGTATTTTTTATATATTACAAGGCTACTCAATCAAAGCAACAGCAATAGAGCTAAATTTATCGCCGCGTACCGTTGAATTTTACTTCAAGAGAATAAAATTAAAATTTAACTGCCAAACTAGGGGAGAGCTAATTAAGATCCTATTAAAGAATGACGTGTTAAATATGTTGAAAAAAGAAGAAAACTTGTTTATTGTGTGAGTAAGTATCCATAGCATAAGAGCTTATAATGATTTCTACTAAATATGACCCCATTCCATATCCTAACAGACCAATACTTTCACTTTTTATCGCATTCTGTCACCTCTTATTATCGTTTGTTCCTTTTATGCCTATGTTCCTTGGTTTAGGAGCTGCAGTGGGAACTGTAATTGATGATTTGATCTCTTGGACACCACTTTATTTAGTTAATTCTTGGCGTGCATTTAAGTTAGAGCGGAAACGGATAAAAACAACTTTAATGTGTTTGGCTATAATTTTAGCTATTGCATTAGCTATTTAC
>JABJPE010000060.1 GCA_018664045.1 Legionellales bacterium
GACGGGGCTGAGGAGCAATGACGGGGTGGGAGCAATAAATGAACTTGTAGCAGCCTGAACTTCAATAAAATTGTCGATCTAAATGATAACTGCCCCACTTCCGTCATTGCGAGGAGCGGGTACCTTCCGAAGCGTAGCGTAGGGAGGTTGCGACGTCGCAATCCATCTTTAAAACAGCATCAACAACACTGACATGCTTTGAGCAAACCGATAGCGTGATTGCTACCCCACCTTGTCGCTGCGCTCCTCGCAATGACGGTGAGGAGGCGCTACACGGACTGGGGACGCAACTAAATAAACACTTATTTTTGTTGTGGGAAAATAATAGATATTTAAAATAACATGAAATAAATCTTGACGCGAGAGCCGCAAATAGCTTTAATATTCCCTATGGCTAGATAGCTCAGTCGGTAGAGCAAAGGATTGAAAATCCTTGTGTCGGTGGTTCGATTCCACCTCTGGCCATAATCCTGAAAATGAATAAAAATATGAATACATTCAAATGCAAAAAATTAAAAAAACCTGCCACTAGAATGGAAAACCCTCCAATTCCTGGTGATCTAGGCCTAAAAATTCAAAACTCAATAAGCGCAGAAGCTTGGGGAATGTGGCTAGATACACAAACTAAAATCATTAATGAACAAAGACTACTCCCGATAAACCCAGAGCATAAAAAAATACTCATAAATGAAATGCAAAAGTTTCTGTTCGAAAATAATAATTAATAATTTTCAAAATTGACCAACCAGACATTAAATGCTAAAATCTTGTATGAAATGATTAATTACATAAAAAAATAATCAGCCATTTATAACAGCGGGAAGCATGATGAAAAAAACTATTATATTTTTAATATCGATGTTAATTTTCCCAACACTTACATTAGCAGAACCTGAAGTAACAAAAAAAATATTATTCAAAAATAGCACGCCATATAAATTTTATTTTAAAGACAAATCAACATCTGAAACATGGGAAATAAAGCCACTATCTTATGAAGTTATAAATTTACACCAAAACTTTTACAACCCAGAAAAAATAGTTATATTTAAAGATGACGAGGAAATATCTGACAGTGATAAAACAGATGATACAATTACAAATACAATAGAGTTCCCGCACCAAACAACTATCTGGTACAAAGACAACAACTCTGAAATATATCTGAATAACTGCATGAACACATCTCCAGATAAAAACACTATAATTCAAGTTTTTCTCGGCAATAGTGGTGTAAATTGTTATACTAGTGAATATAACACATAAAGGAGTAAGTTATGCAAGAGTATCTAAATGCTCTACGCAAAATAAAGGAACATGGCGTAGAGAAAGAAGATAGAACAGGCACAGGAACCATCAGCTATTTCGGTATAGATATGCGCTTTGATATCAGCAAATCTTTCCCATTAGTCACAACAAAAAGCTGCCACTTTAAAAGTATTGCATATGAATTAATTTGGCTACTTAGCGGTAGTACAAATATAAAGTTTCTGCAAGATAACAATGTCAGAATATGGAATGAATGGGCCGATGAAAATGGTGATTTAGGACCGGTGTACGGTAAACAATGGCGGTCATGGCACTGCCCCGATGGAACAGTTATAGATCAAATCCAAAATGTAATCGATACAATTAAAACCAATCCAGATTCAAGGAGAATAATTGTTAGCGCTTGGAATGTAGCTGATGTTGCAAACATGGCTCTGCCACCGTGCCACCTATTGTTTCAATTTTATGTTAGCGGAAACAAGCTGTCATGCAAATTAACTCAAAGGTCTGCTGACTTCTTCCTTGGAGTACCATTTAATATAGCATCATACTCCCTACTGACCTATATGATCGCACAACAATGCAACCTCGAACCAGGTGAATTTATATGGTCAGGCGGAGATTGCCATATCTATCAAAACCACATAGAACAAGTTAATGAACAACTAACGCGCAAACCAAACACAAGTCCAAGCTTAAAGCTAGTTAATAAACCAGAAAATGTTTTTGCATATTCCTATGACAACTTTGTAATTGAAAACTATAATCCCCACCCAAAAATAACGGCAAAAGTAGCTATATGACAATAAAAAACATACATTTAACAATTGACCAGCCTGGGTGAAATTGTTAAAATAAGTATTCTTTTAATATAGTGAATGACTATGGAATTTGCTAAAACAGCACCAAAAACACTACTACAACAATTGATATACATGACATCAGAACTGCCTGTGCGCATTATAATTAATATCACATGTAATATCTCAAAAAAAATTCGTGAATACACCTCAATAAAACCAATGCTAGTTGCAATCGATTATGGCCTGTTCTACACCAGCCAACGCCTACACGTATTAGGGATACATACAGATAAGTTTAGTGAGGAAACACAGCTCTGCATAAAAAACATTTTAAAATTTAATGAAAAATTAGCTCTATGCATAACTACATGCATAATAACGGCTAGCAAAGACATAAAAAATGAGCTTAGAAAAAAAACTTTTATTAAAAAAATACAACAAGGGCCAGCGCTATTAATCAAACTAATAATAAAAAACATAAACAAAGGCCTTTGCGGAAATAAAGTAATATCAAAAGAAAATGTTAATGTTTTTTTCCAAAGCCTAATTAGATACACAAAATTCTGTATAACTATATCTATCGCTTTCATCTTAGTTCCATGCCCTATCTTGGAAAGATCTAAAATAAGCAAATTCACTGAGAAACTCCCAGCAATGGGCTATGGCGAGGTAAATTACATAGCACGCATATCATTTGCAATAGCTGCTTTGTGCGTTCTACACCTATTACTAGGCTATAAAGAACATATTATTGATACATATATGTCTGCTGCCAGTCACTTTATTTTAACTGCGGTAAGCGCAGTAACATTTACATCTATGATAATAGCACCACGAGATGGGGCAAACAAATTTGTTATAGTGAATATTATTATCGCTTTTTTATTATGCTGGTTTTGCAGCCCTGTAATATTCGCCCTTTCTTAAGATATTTTAAAATCTATTCCCTGAGCAAGTGGCAGCGACCTGCTCCAATTTATACAGGTTGTTTGCCTACGCATATAACCCTTCCAAGCATCAGAGCCCGCCTCACGACCACCTCCTGTACTTTTTTCACCCCCAAATGCGCCACCTATTTCAGCGCCTGAAGTTCCCATATTAACATTAGCTAAGCCACAATCACTACCTGAGGCTGATAAAAATTGCTCTATAACTCTATTATCATTAG
Source organism: Legionellales bacterium (assembly GCA_018664045.1). Lineage (GTDB taxonomy): Bacteria > Pseudomonadota > Gammaproteobacteria > Comchoanobacterales > Comchoanobacteraceae > JABJPE01. Next base: position 3,241 of record JABJPE010000060.1, read on the forward strand.
AAAACAAGGCAGATGACAAACCATGAAAAGAATTATTATTTATACCTATAGCCTCATCAATATCTGAATATGTAACAATAAATAGAACAGGCACAAAGCTCTCTAATTGCAATATTTGCCAATCAACTTCTGCCCTAACAATGGCTGGTTCGACAAAATTTCCTGCTGACTCAATTACATTGCCGCCATAAACAATCTCACCACCAAGATCCTTAATTCGCATAATTAAGTCTTTGTATGTCTGTACAGCCTCCTTATCAATAAGAGGGCCCATATGGTTTTGTAAATCTAATGGATCACCAATTCTAATCTGAGCATAAGCGTACTTAAGACTTGATATTAAAGAGTCAACTATACTCTCGTGGACAATAAGGCGCCTGAGGCTAGTACACCTTTGGCCTGCAGTACCAATAGCACCAAACAATATAGCTTCAGTGGCCATATTTAAATCTGCAGTTGAATCAACAATACATGCATTATTGCCGCCTAGCTCTAAAATACTTCTGCCAAATCTGCTTGCAACCTTAATGCCGACTTTATTTCCAATAGATGTCGATCCGGTAAAAGAAATCAATGACACCCTTTTATCTTCAACAAAAGCATCAATCATAGCAGGATCATCTGTATTAAAAATAGAGAACACACCGTCCGCCTTAAAATCGAACATAACTTGTTGACATATCTTATGGATAGCAATAGCAGTAAGTGGGGCTTTTGGCGAAGGTTTCCACACAACTACATTACCACAAATAATAGCTAAAAAAGCATTCCACGACCAAACTGCTGCAGGGAAATTAAAAGCAGTTATAACGCCGCACACTCCTAATGGATGCCACTGCTCATATAACTTATGATTTTGTCTCTCGGATGGCATAACCTTACCATATAGCATTCTAGACTGACCTACAGCAAAGTCAGCCATATCAATCATCTCTTGTACTTCACCATCACCCTCTTGTTTAGATTTTCCTGTCTCTAAACTAATTAAAGTTCCAAGGTAATCTTTACTATCTCTAAGCAACAAACCAATTTCACGCACTAACTGCGCTCTTACAGGAGCAGGAGTGCTGCGCCAATTAACCTGAACCTTTGTCGCCCCTTGAATTATATTTTCATAACCAGCTTGCGTAGCAGCTGTAACATTAGCAATCAATGAATTATTTGCTGGATTATAAGATGGGATCACCCTATCTTTACCTGGCTCCCAATTACATCCAAAGCCAGTACCTGAATTACTCGACTCAACCCCTAGCTTTTTTAAAATAATTCCCATGATACTCCCTATGCAAAATAAGCGCCAAACCTATTATCTATAAAATCATTAAATTTAATTAATTCCTGGCGAACAAAGTTACTATCTGGTTTAACATGGCCACCTATTACCAAGTCTATAAGAGCACATAAACTTGAGGCTGTGCTCATCTGCACAGCAGACCATTGATAAGAATCTATTGTTTTTGGGTAGAATTTTTTTGTGTAGTTTTTTTCAATCAAACTACCATTTTTCTTACCTTGCACAGCAACAAAAACCAACACAACATCTTGTGACATCTGTGGAACTGCTGTTTCTAATACATCTTGCAGTAAACTACGACTTTGCCCAAGACGCAACTCATGCATAAGAAATTTAATTTTATCACAATGCCCCGGATAACGAATAGTTTTATAATTCATGTTTTTTATTTTCCCTAATGAACTATTAACTAAAGAACCAACGCCCCCTGAAGTATTAAAAGCTTCATAGGTTAAGCCATCTATTTTAATCTCTTCCAGTCCCTCTAAAGGGTACCTAGATACAATGTCCCCGTTATCTAGTGCAGAACACTTATTTGAATATTCATTAATCAAGCCCTCAGTTGACCATGTTAAAGCATACTGCAACGCATTACTTACATTGACAGGTAATGCACCAACACGCATTTTAACAGACTCAACCTCATCAAACTCCTGTATTAAATTATTTGTAACTATGCTTATAAAACCTGGAGCCAAACCACATTGACCAACGAAATAACCAGAGCTGTCATGTGATAATTCTTTTACTTTGTCTGATACCGCAACATCTTCAGTTAAATCAAAATAATTCAAGCCACTCTCACACGCTATTTCAGCAATAATCACATTACAATAATATGGCAAGCATGAAGCTATAGTTGCTATTTTATTAGCCTCAATATAATTAATTAGCTTGGTTTTTTGGCTGCAGTCTATTTCTTGTAGAGTTATATTTGAAAAACCAGCAGCCATTTCATGTGTAATTCCTGAAAAGCTAAGGTCAACCAGATGGATATTGTAATCGTTAGATTCAGCCAGCATATAGCTAACAAGACTACCTACTTTGCCAGCACCTAAAATCAATATATTATGCATTCTAAAACTCCTTCTTTAAATACAAAACACTTATGTTAATATTAACTTAGCTCTTTAAATATAGCAACATGATACTTTTATCTCAAAAATTTAAAGTGTAACCTGTTCCATAAAAATGCCATAGCCTAAAATAATCTTGACGGAAAAGAGATACAGACCAAGCATCACCTACATTATGTATTTTTATGGTTCCTGTATCAGCAGTATTAAAACACTTTCTTTTTGTAGCGCAATCATAGCGCCTAATTGTATCTTGGTGTGGGAAATGAAATCGATTATTTGCTGCAGTTGAGAATACAACATAATCAGGATTTACTGCTGCAATAAAAGACTCACTAGAAGCGCCTTTACTACCATGATGAGGTGCAATTAAAACACCAGCGCGCAACTCATCTAAGCTACTTTTGTCTAGCAATAACTTCTCACCTAACCGTTCTATATCACCAGTTAAAATAACAGATTTTCCCTTGGCTGTAACTTTAAGTACACATGACTTATTATTTTTTGACAACTTTTCTTTAAAATCAGGCCATAAAAACTTAAAGTCAACGCCATCATACCTCCAGCCATCCCCTCTCCTGCATGCAGTCTCAATCCCAGAGTCAAACACACCAGGGACACTTGTAAAACCAGTAGTAGCTGTAACATGTTTTAATATAGCAGCCAAGCCTCCTTTGTGGTCTAGGTCTGGGTGACTAATGATTATACTGCTTAGCTTTCTTATACCCACTTTTTTTAGGTAAGGCCAAACAATACTCTCTCCAGCTGAAAACCCTCCATAATAAGCAGGGCCAGCATCAAATAAAACATTGTGTTTTGCAGTTCGCACAAGAACTGATAGGCCCTGCCCAACATCCAATATATCCAACTCAAATTGGCCATCTTCTAAAAGATCACCTGAATATGAAAATGGCAGTAATATAAATAAGATACCAGCCAAATTTCTAGATGGTAATCCTGCAGGTAATAACAAACAAAATAAAATGCCCATTAAAACCAAGTAAAACAAACCAGACTGCGGCGCTATTTCAATTACACTATACGGTAGTGCTACAACCCAAGTTAGGGATACCAACAACAAGTCTAAAAAGCCATCTAATTGCTGCGCTAAATACGCTGCAATATTTGTCCAATATGATAAAAATATAACTGAAAATGCCAAGGGTACAACAATAAAAGTAAAAACAGGAATAATAAATATATTTACAATAAAACCATATAGAGGTAGTTGCTGCCAGTAATATATTATTAAAGGGGCTAAACCAATAGTTATAAAAATTTGTGCATGTAGATATTTATAATAAAAACTCTGCTCCATCTGGCGGCCATAAAATGATAGAACAAGTAAGACAACAGCCGCATATGATAAAATAAAACTACGCCCCCATAATAGTGGAGGCCAAAAAATAGCTGTTGAAAATGCAGCTAGCAGTAATAATTGTGATAAATTTATGCAACTACCGAGCTGGCGAACAAAAAAGTGCATGAGCAACATAATACAGCTTCTTATAGCCGGGACCCCAAACCCGCTAATTGCTGTATAAAAACAGGAAGATATAGCTGCAGCACTCATGCCAACATACGGAGCTGGCAATTTAAGCATAATATCCCCACTTAAGCGCCATATTTGTGAAAAAGAAAATGATGCTAAATAAGCAACCATACCAATGTGAAGACCTGATATTGCAAGTAAATGACTCACGCCTACATTTGCAAATAACTGCCTTTTATCACTACTTAAATAACCTGGAAGGCCAAATAAAAGAGCTGCCACAATATCGTTATTATGACATTTTGGGCATAAGCCTTGGTAACAATCCCACAAATAATATTGAAGCCTAACAAATGGAAACAAATAACCTGCATTTTCAATCTTATGAGGGATATACTTAGATTTAACATAAGCTGCCGCATGCAAGTTAGATATGTATGCATTTAACTCTGAATCATTCGCGCCAAGACTGTATAGACCCCTAATTGGCTTTGCCCTTACCTTAAAATACCATTTTTGACCAGGAACTACTGGACAAGAAGTTTTGTTAAACCAACTTAAGCGCATATTGCGCTCTAAATGTTTAGAGTCAATTGTATCTGTAACTATCTTAAAACTACAAAATGGCCAACTATAATAAGGCACTGAAGCAATATAAGCAGTCACATCCATGTCATGACCAACAACTGAGTCACCAAAAATTTTTTGGCGATAGAAATAAGCATCTAAACTAACAACTACTATGGCACTAAAAAAACCTAAAAATAATAATAAGGCTCTCTTTTTACTAAATAAATATGGAACCAAAAACACCAGGATCAAAAATATTATCAAAATAATTAAGTTAGATAAGCTATATGGCAAAAAAACCACAGTACAAACAAAACCAAATAAATAGGACCACATCTACATAACCAAAATCTAATATGATTTTAATATAACAATATGCCAATTAAGTTACGATACAGTGTTTGTTTATCAACCTACATATGTTGTTCTATTTTTTTTATTTTATCACGAATAGCCGCCGCCTCTTCAAAATTAAGGTCTGAAGCATATTCATGCATTTTACGCTCTAATTGGGCTAATTTCTTCCCTAGCTTTTTAGCATCCATCTGAATAAATTCTTTAATATCATCAACAACTTGATCCTCTTCTTTATTTGATTTGCTGCTAACTTGCATTATATCTGTAACGGCTTTTTTCACTGATGCAGGGGTTATGTTATGCTCAACGTTATACTGGTCTTGGATACATCTTCTACGCTTAGTTTCATCGGTTGCCGCTTTAATTGACTTTGTTATTTTGTCAGCATATAAAATTGCAAGACCAGAAACATTACGCGCAACCCTGCCGATTGTCTGGATTAAAGAACTTGTCGAGCGCAAAAAACCTTCTTTATCAGCATCAAAAATTGCAACTAAAGCAACCTCTGGCAAATCCAAACCTTCCCGCAATAAATTTATTCCAATTAAAATATCAAATAAACCCAATCTTAAATCGCGCAAAATTTCAACTCTTTCAACAGTATCAATATCAGAATGTAAATAACGCGCCTTTAGACCCAAACCTAGCAAATAGTCAGCAAGATTTTCAGCCGTTTTTTTTGTTAGTGTTGTTACCAACACCCTCTCATTCCGAGCAATTCGTACCTTAGCCTCAGCAACTAAATCATCAACTTGAATTGAAACAGGCCTTATTTCAATATTAGGATCCAATAACCCTGTAGGACGAATAACAAGATCCACAGTTGTCTCTACATATGCCTTCTCATACTTGCCAGGGGTTGCAGAAACATAGATGCTTTGAAAATTAAAAGCTGAGAACTCAGCAAAAGTAAGCGGCCTATTGTCAAGAGCTGAAGGCAAACGAAAACCATAATTAACTAGATTTCCCTTGCGCGCTTTATCGCCTAAATACATAGCACCCAACTGTGGAATAGTAACATGAGACTCATCAATAATCATTAACGTATCAGGAGCTAAATAGTCTAATAATGTTGGTGGGGGCAGTCCTGTGCCTCGCCCTGATAAATAGCGCGAATAGTTCTCCACACCCTGACAATATCCTAACTCCTTAAACATTTCTATATCATAATTAATTCGTTGCTCTAAACGAGCTGCTTCAAGTATTTTCTCATCATCACGCAGCTCCTTCAGGCGCAAGGCCAACTCAGCCTCAATTTGCCTTACAATTTCTTTTATTTTCTTTTCAGGAGTAACGTAGTGTGTTTTTGGGAAAATAGTAGTGCGCTGAAGAGATGACTGAATATGACCTGTCAAAGGATCAAAATTCCATATCTTTTCTATCTCAGCATCAAACATAGAAATACGAATAGCACTTTCACTTGATTCTGCAGGGTAAATATCTATAACATCACCTCTCACTCGATAATTACCACGCCTAAACTCATAATCATTTCTGGTGTACATCATTTTAGAAAGTTTTTCTAGTATCACTGACCTTTCTATGGTCTCGCCACAACTAACGTGTAATACCATCGACAAATAATCTCGTGGATCACCTAAACCATATATTGCAGAAACAGTACTTACGATAATAGTATCTTTTCTCTCTAGCACAGCTTTCGTTGCAGATAAGCGCATCTGTTCAATGTGTTCATTTATAGATGCATCCTTCTCTATAAATAAATCACTACTAGGCACGTATGCCTCAGGCTGATAGTAATCATAATATGAGACAAAATACTCAACAGCATTGTCAGGAAAAAACTCGCGCATTTCACCATATATTTGCGCAGCTAAAGTTTTATTAGGCGCCATAACTAACGCTGGCCTATTTAATGTTGCAATAACATTTGCAACTGTATAAGTCTTACCAGAGCCTGTAACTCCAAGCAATGTTTGAGAAAGCAAGCCATTGTTAAAGCCAGATATTAATGCGTCAATTGCTGCAGGTTGACCACCAGAAGGTTTAAACGGCGCCTTTAATTTAAACAATATCACTCCCCAAATTAGCAAATTTATCGTAACAACATAAACTAGTGAGAAATAATGAGCAAGTATAATAGTTGTTTTGACAATTTGCATTAAATAAGTTAGTCTGAAATTTTATTTTATTATGAGATAAGTATGGTTAAAGTTCTAGCAAAAAGAGTAAAAGCGATAAAAGAATCAGCAACTCTAACTATAGCTGCAAAGTCAGCCCAGCTTAAAACTGAAGGCATTGATGTAATAGGCTTGAATGTTGGAGAGCCTGATTATGACACCCCTTTAAATATAAAAGCTGCTGGCATCGACGCAATCCATGAAGGCCTAACAAAGTATACAGCTGTCTCGGGAACTACCGCCCTTAAAGAAAGTATCGTTAAAAAATTTCTAGTCGATAATAACTTAAACTTTAAAAACAATGAAGTGATGGTATCTTGTGGCGCCAAACAAGCTATTATAAATTTGATGCTTGCAACACTTAATCCAAAAGATGAAGTGATAATCCCTGCCCCATACTGGACCTCATATCCTGACATGTGCATACTTGCTGAAGCAAAACCAGTTATCATCAGAACAAACCAAGCTGAAAATTTTAAAATAACTGCCGAAAAATTACAAAAAGCTATAACAAATAAAACAAAAATGATAATTTTAAATAGCCCCAGCAATCCATCTGGGATGATATATACAAAAGCAGAGCTAAAAAGTATTGCCAGTGTATTAGAAAATAATCCAAATATACTAATACTTAGCGACGATATTTATGAACATATAATTTGGCCTGATAAAACATTTTACAACATCCTCAACGTAGCTCCAACACTGAAAGACAGAACTATTATTATAAATGGTGTGTCTAAAAGCTATGCTATGACAGGCTGGAGAATTGGCTATGCTGCAGGTCCTCAGGAAATTATAAGTGCAATGACTAAAATTCAATCACAAAGCACATCAAGCCCCTGCTCTATTTCACAATTTGCTGCTGCAGAAGCACTATGCACCGATAAAATAGTAGTGGAAGAAATGGTTAACACCTATCATTGCCGCTATAAACATATTGTAAAAGCTATAGAAGAAATCCCTGGAGTAGAGCTTGAGCCATCAGATGGAACTTTTTATATTCTGCCAAAAGTTGCTAAACTTATAAAAATGCTAGGCCTTAAAAACGATTTAGAACTTACTGAATTTTTATTAGATAAGGCCAATGTTTCTGTAGTGCCAGGTAGCGCTTTCGGTAGCCCACAACATATAAGAATATCCTTTGCCATCTGCAAAAAACGCCTACAAGAAGCTATAGACAGGATAAAAACAGCAATCGAAGCACATACTCCATAATGATGATATAAATAATTTTCAGCAAAATTTACTATTAGCTGCTATAATATACTATGTCCACTTAATAATAGGAGATAAGTCATGGCAAAAATAAAATTTGATCTAGGATCTATTGTAAAAAACGTACATAATGCAATTGACCCTGAGTCTGGTATACCACCAGACCAAGAAAAAAACCCTTTAGGCTATAGAGCTCACCGTTTAGCTGAATTAATCAAAGGAATTAAAGAAAAACAAGAAGCAATCGCTGATGAATACGGTAAAATGGAAACCAACCTTGCAGAAGTTGTAGCTGAATTGAACAAAATGGCTAAAGAAACTGCTGTAGAGGAAGATAAAAAAGAAGACGATAAAAAGGAAGACGGCGACGACAAAAAAGAAGACGATAAAAAGGAAGATGACAAAAAGGAAGATGACAAAAAGGAAGACGATAAAAAAGAATAATTGAACAACAATAGAAAAAGCATCTTATTTGTTAAGGTGCTTTTTTTATATATAAAAACAAAATGGCCGCACACACGAGAGAGAGAAATTAAATCCCAGGCCACAGCCTAAACTTCAATAAAATTGTCGATTTAAATGATAACTGCCCCAATTCTGTCATTGCGAGGATCTAAAACCTTCCGAAGCGTTAGCGTAGGCAGGTTGCGACGTGTCGCAATCCATCTTTAAATAATGTTCGGCCTGGGTGACACAACAGAGGGGCTGCCGCCCAGCTACGCTCATCCAATTATGAGGTGTGGCAAAGGATTACTAGGAGCAAAGAAATAACTGGGATGGCTGGATTGCGACGTCGCTGTGCTCCTCGCAATGACGGGGTGAGGGGCGGATTACTAGGGCCAAAGAAATAACTGGGATGGCTGGATTGCGACGTCGCTGTGCTCCTCGCAATGACGAGGTAAGGTGGTTGCCGTATGCTACTCGCAATGACGAGGTAAGGGGCGGATTACTAGGATCGGTGACACAACAGAGGGGCTGCCGCCCAGCTACGCTCATCCAATTATGAGGTGTGGCACAGGATTACTAGGGCCAAAGAAATAACTGGGATGGCTGGGTTGCGACGTCGCAATCCATACCCACTTCATTACTCGTAATGGACCATTTAATCACTTAGTCAATGGCCTGTCCCTAATGGAGAGTAATATAATACATTATACCTAAAGCGGTTAAGAACAAATAATTTATGGAAAATTTTAGTAATAACTATGACTATGTTTTTTATTATTCGGTATAAAAGTAATTTAAGAATGGCTCCCCGGGACGGACTCGAACCGCCGACAAAGTGATTAACAGTCACCTGCTCTACCAACTGAGCTACCAGGGAACACAGAAATAAATCTTAACCATATACCAACCCAAGGTCAATAGTTTTAACAATCTTTCTGTTAAATGTAAGGATTTTGTCCTAATAAACTTTTATTCCAGGTATCTTGGACGAGGCAGGAACAAACTTCTCACTAGGACTGATACTTCTCTCTTCACTATGTTTAGCAGGACAAACAGACCCATGACCAGCATAATGCCTAGACTGTGTTGGTTTAACTTTGTTAGGTAAAGAAATAGCGCCTTCACTTGGTGATTTAAGATCCCCTGAATGTTGAACGTCTTGTTTAACTTCTTGTTTAACGTCTTGTTTAACTTCTTGTTTAACTTCTTGTTTAACTTCTTGTTTAACTTCTTGTTTAACTTCTTGTTTAACTTCTTGTTTAAC
>JABJPE010000061.1 GCA_018664045.1 Legionellales bacterium
AATTTTTCCAGAAAATTATTTTCTACTACTGATTGAGAAGTTGTTGCGCCCCATAACCAGTGGTAATGCTGTTTATCTAACTTTGAGTCGAAATCTAATTTTTTTGTCATATTTATGGTCCGTTATTTCTGGTTGCTATTTGTGTTTGGCCTTGTGCGTTTTCAACTCGCTGTGCAAGTCCTTTAACTTGTTGTTCTAGTTTTTTTAGCTGTTTTTTTTGTGTTTGTATGGTGTTTTTGCTCGTAGTAAGCTCATCTTGAGCTTGCTTTGCTTCTTCTCGTGCTGTGTTTCTTTCTTGTTGTGTGGTGCCTAATTCTTCTCGTGCTGTGTTTCTTTCTTGTTGTGTGGTGCCTAATTCTTCTCGTGCTGTGTTTCTTTCTTGTTGTGTGGTGCCTAATTCTTCTCGTGCTGTGTTTCTTTCTTGTCGTAACACAGCCTCTCGTGCTTCAGCCGCTTCAGCTCTTTGTAGGGTTGCTGTTAATTGCTCTTGTAAGCGGATTGAGGAAACTTGATTGCTTATGACAGGTGAATCTACGCTAAAATCAGCCCCACCTTCATCATATATAATGCTAAATGCTGAATAACGTCCTCGATACGATCTTACGAGTTTTTCTATTTCAGTACACCAGCCCATTTTTTTCCCAGCATCTTTAATTAAACCAAAAATTAAATGATTAACAAATAATATTTGCTCATTTAATCTGTCAATTTGTGTTTCTGAGATATTTTGCCTGCTAGAATTGGTTAAATGCTCAGTTGCATAGCTAATGGCATGATTTATCTTTCCAAAAAAGTATCGTAAATCATTGATGTTTGAATTGGAGTAATAAAGTCCTAAAGGCGTAATTACGGACCAAAATTTATGTTTCTTTGCTATTATAGAGCAAGGTTTAATAAATGTGTTTATTATAGCTGAGTGAAAGCTATCTGTTGTCTTTGGGGGTGTGTGATTAATATAATAATGATCCCCTGTCTTGGTTATATTTTCTATTATTTTATATACTTCCAAGGTATGGTTATAATCTGTTGCATTACAAATTTTATTAGGCATTATTGTTAATCTCCATTGTCTTCCAAATTTAATTAATTGCACAACCTGTGCCTCATTTAAATGAGGGGTTAGGGTTAGAGCGTGCCATTCTTGTGCGAGACCAAGTGCTGATTGACGTTTTTGCCCCGAGGCATTTAATAATATGAAGGCCTCAAATATGTTTTTTGACAGTTTCTTCGTCCAATTTTCACAGTGTGCATCCAGTTTATCATCGGTTATATCTGCCCCCAGGTTTTCAGTTATTTCATTAGCCAAGTTATTGATGATATGAAGGCAAATATACTTATAAAGTAGACCGCGGGTATTAGCACCAAGTTTAGCAATAGCGTGTATTTTATGATTCTTTAGCTTATCAGACTCTAAGCGCGATAGATATAACATTCCTCCAATCGAGACAAAAGGGAGATATAAGCTTGCTCGTGCCAGCGGTCCTATAGCTCTTGCTGCATGAAAACCATAGTATATAGCATGTGCCCCTTCATTCATTACTTTAATATTCTCATATTCATGTAAAAAACTATCAGAAGATTTAAAGTTTCCTGACACTAGAGTTATAAGGGGTTCAAAATGGCTGCTTATATCGGCTTCTAGTCGTTGATTTATTACTAGTAATGCCTTTGCTTTAGGATGATTTTCAAGTAGGTTTAAGATTGTTTTATTTGCGGATGACATCGCTTTTTCATCTATTTCTGTATTTGGTGGTGTAGTAACATTGGTTATATGTCGCCTGCTGACAATTATAGCATCATCTATATTTTGGCCTTGGGGATTAGCTAAATTTCGGTTTGAATGTCGCGTTATGTTTTGCACAAAGACGCTCCTCTAGTATAAAAGTATTTCTTAACATGCTATGCCATTTGGCACTATTTTGCAAGTTTTTGTATGGGTTCAATACATATGAGACAAAAAACCTCACGCTCTAAACTTATTATAATAGCTAAAAGGAGTATCTAAATGCAGTTCCTGACGA
>JABJPE010000062.1 GCA_018664045.1 Legionellales bacterium
GCTAAATCCAGATGTAGTCACTCGATTTTTAGAATATGTGGGCGGCCCCTTGCAAAACTTTAAATGCACTCAATATAAATTAGTGAAAGAAATATCCATGGAAAGATATAATGAAAGCGTTAAAGCAAACGAAATAAAAAGTATAAAAGAAAAAGAGGAGTTTAATGCGCCACAAACTGATCTAAAAGAGGAAATTACGCCACAAGCTGATCTAAAAGAGGGAATTGCTCAACTAGCGGCTCAAACTGCTCAACGAGCTATTACTCTAAAAATGCAACAAAATATTATAGATACTCTACAAGAGCAGCTAGCTGCAATAGGGCAGCGAGGCAAAATATGCATCTGGCACATTAACTACCTCGATCTAGATACTACACTAGATTTTTTTGCTTTTTTACGAGGACGCTCTTCTTCTACACCTACAGCTGCAAGTTCAATACCTCTACGGACTATGGATAACTGCGCGCTTGTTAATGCGCTCCCAGACACATGAACCATAAAACCAACAAGCATCTGATTTCGACACCTTAACCTAGAAAACACGGATCTTAAAGATAATGCAATATCGTTCACACAAAGCCGTTCAACTACATTTTTTATTGCAAATAAACCCAGTAAAGAATTAATTGTTGCTATGCAGCGTTTATTCAAAATTAATGAAAATTGTCTTGTTGCATCATTAATTTTACACTCAAAATATGAAATACTATTAGAAAGCTGTGCAATACTATCCTTGCCCATGCTACTTGAAAAATCCCACTTAGCAGAAATTCCATAACCACCAGGCCCTGGAGGTCCTCCACCTCCCAATAAGTGCAATAACCCTGCAGGCGATAACATTTTACCATCTAAAGGTATAAGGCATCTTAAAAAATCATCTTTAAACTCACCCACCTTTCCCTCAGAAATAACCTCTATTGGATGAGCTCTCTCAAAACCTTGCCACAACCCTTCTTTATTCTTCTTTCGGCTATTAATCTCTTGCTTTAAAGGAGCTTTTTTACAGCGCCGCCCCTTTTTCCCATTAGAAGACCCCTCTATTAGAGGAGACGTCTCAACACCTGGCCACAACCCTTCTTTATTCTTGCGGCTAAAATATGAATTATTAGATATACCCTTTTCTAAATTAGACCACAAAAAATTTGTTCTAATATTAGAATTAGACAACAAAAACTCCATTTGATACACCATCACTACAAATTGCACGCAATGATAACCTTTGTGTGTTAATTGATTCCCAGGGAAAACCACCTTTCTTTCATTCTCTAAACGAGCAAGCATAGATTTATTGAATTGAATCTCACTCGAAGCATTTTCTTTAATGGGATCAAATAAATCAGATTTAATTATATTTAATGTTTTAGCAAGTGACGTAAAACACCCTGCCAATTTTCTTCCAGCAAAAAAGTCATTATGGCAGCGACTAATATTACTTTCCATTGTCTTGGTATAAATGTCTTGTGTAAATTTAGCGTTTATATCCAAAAAATCTTTTGTCAAATTTGACTCCATATTATCGCGCCGCCTATCACTAAACTTGACAATTACCTTCGGCTTTTCTTTAGTAGTTGCCATTGATGCAGCAAGGGATACAATCAGCCCTACATTAACCCCTTCTGGTGGCTTTGCAGTAATATAGTGCATGGGCTCGCCATTTCCAAGGAATGCTTTAAGACGAGATATTAAAACATGGTTTTTACCGCCGCTATTACAAGCATGCGCTATCTGAGGAGAGCCATCCTCATAACCAACTACTATACCCACATGAGTAATACCTCTATAACTTTTGAGATACTGATCAATGCCACAATAAAAGACTATTGACCCTAATGGATACTCATCCTCCCTGGCCTGTAAAGGCTCACTATACCTTTCGTTGTTTTGCATATAATTCCAATACTTAATTTATAAAATAACCGGAGAATTGTCACACAAACAAACACTATATGCAAATAACTTAACTAGCTTAGTAACTTCACTAAAAACATAATAAAATAACGCAAGTTCAAATAAAAAAATCCTGCCACACACCCCAATAACAAGTTTATAAAAAACCATTTTTCATTAAAATCATCGCCTCAGACATGCCTAAAACCTTAGCAACAACAAAAATCCGGACGTTATAGCACTTGCTATATATCGCTATAAAACAAGTGGTTAACGCGACACATGCTGCCGAATCACTAAAAGTTACAATTATTTAACTTAGCTAAGTGCATAGTTTTAAAACTTTTTATTAAAAAGTTCATTTATACCCTTGATTCCTAAAATAAATTAATGTATAGTGTATCTCTACTGTGTCATATATTTTGTATGATAACATACTATTCAACAATAACTGCAAGAGTAAAATTATGGAAACAAAAACGGGTAAAGTAAAATGGTTCAATCGCACTAAAGGCTATGGTTTTATAGAACCAGAAGACAAAAGCAATGATGTTTTCATTCATATTAGTGAATTAGAAAAAAAAGGGTATCGTGATTTAGCAGAAAACCAAAGAATTTCTTTTACTATCGAAAGTAATAGAGGAAAACTTTCTGCAACTGAAATTGAAATACTAGACTAATTAAAGTCTTTTTAAATTAATGCGTTAAATACATTAGTTTAGAATATTAGATGTAAAAAATCTAGTTAGAGCATTAATAGACCCCGCTATATTCATATGCAATTTGGCGGGGTTTTTTGCGATTAGAATATATCACCACCTATCTGACTTATCACACTAGAGACCCAAATTAGATGCTGGCAAGATAATCAACTACAAGAATTCATGCAAATTTACAGAAAAAAATGTTATTCTAGCTATAAGAATATTTTATGCCAGGAAAAAACATAAGAATATAGGGGGAAATAATGATTAGGAGCTTTTACAGATCAAGAGAATGGGCAGGCTGGGCCTATGGCGGTGGGCTTGCACTTATTGTATCTCTTTGGTTACAAGTGCAAGTCAGTGTGGCGATAAATTCGTGGTACGGGAGGTTTTACGACTTACTTCAAAATGCGAAAGATTACTCTGACAAACCACAAGAAGCTATTACTTTACTATATGAACAACTTGTTTCGTTGCAATATATTTTATCAGGATTTAAAGGGATCCCTTCCCTCACTGTAATTGTATTTCCTTATATTGTTCTGGCTGTTTTTACTGGTTGGTTCACTAGGATATATGGGTTACGATGGCGAGAAGCAATAACATTTAATTACATACCACAATGGCAAGTAGTCGATCAAGAAATTGAAGGAGCGAGTCAAAGAATACAGGAAGATTGTAATCGTTGGGCTCGATTGATTGAGTCATTAGGACTACAAGTGGTTCGTGCAATTATGACATTAATTGCATTCATTCCTATTCTATGGGGATTTAGTGACAAAGTAGACATTCCAATCATAAGAGATTTTGCAGGCTCTCTTGTATGGGTGACTCTGATATTTTCGTTAGGAGGTTTGGTTGTCTCATGGTTTGTGGGATGGAAATTGCCAGGCTTGGAATACAATAACCAGAGAGTAGAAGCTGCATTTAGAAAAGATTTGGTACTAGGTGAAGACGATAAGGCTAATTACGCACAATCTGAAACCCTTGCCGAGTTATTCTTGGGGATTAAATTTAACTACCAACGCTTGTACTTACATTATGGTTATTTTGATTGTTGGCTTAATTTTTATGATCAGTTTATGGGTATAATTCCATTTCTCATTATGGGGCAGGGTTTGTTTACTGGCGCAATAACTCTTGGAGTCTTGATGCAGGCATTAAATGCGTTTGGGGAAGTGCACAGGGGGTTTGCGTTGTTCCTTCACAACTGGACAACAATTACAGAGTTACGATCAATCTGGAAACGGTTACATGAATTTGAAGCAAACTTAATTAAATATACAAAGGAATCAAAATGACAGAAACAACACTATTAGTATTAGTACTATTATTTTTGGTCGGGTGTGCAATTATAGTATATTACTATGACCGAAAACTTGTCAAAAAAATATCAGAACATGAAGAAAGATTATATAAAAAAGGCATTCTTAAACGCCATTTTAGTAAACGCACCACTTAAAGAACATTATTAATAATAAATTTATAACAATATGTTTTATACTCTTTGTATTTTAGATTCATATCAGCAAATATCAATCGAAAAAAACCTAGGGGAAGATATTGCCTATCATATATCACATTGAAAACTTATAAGCTAATTATTTTATCTCAAATAAAGCTATGGCCACTCTGACTATCCCACAGCGACTTATAAAGACCATTTTTCTTGATAAGTTGCTGGTGATTACCCATTTCAATAATTTCGCCCTTATCCATAACACAAATAGCATCCATATTTAAAATAGTAGAAAGCCTATGCGCAACTACCAATACCGTGCGGTTTTGCATAGCTTTTGCTAATGAATCTTGAATCAACCTTTCAGTTATAGAGTCTAACGAGCTAGTTGCTTCATCTAAAATCAAAATAGGCGCATTCTTTAGTATGGCCCTGGCAATTGCAATTCGCTGTCTTTGGCCTCCAGATAGCTTCACTCCCCTTTCACCAACGATAGTATCATAGCCTTGTGGCAAGCTAGTAATAAATTCATGTGCGTGCGCTTGCTGTGCTGCAGCGACAACATCTTCTAAACTCGCATTAATATCGCCATAATGAATGTTGGCAAAAACACTTCTATGAAATAAATTTGGGACCTGCGGAATAAATGATATATGTTCACGTAAACTTAATAAGTTAACTTCTTTTATATCCTGGTCATCTATTAAAATATTACCAGAGTCGATATTAAATAGCCTCGGGATTAACTGCGCTAATGTACTTTTACCCGCACCACTATACCCTACTAAACCCACCTTAGTTCCACCTGTTATTTTAAGATTTAAGTTTTTAATGACTCTATGATTATTTTCATAGCCAAAACTAACCTTGTCAATAACAACCGTGCCAGTTTTAAGTTCTAAATTAGGAGCTCCTGCAGCAGAACATTGTTGCCTGTTAGCAAAGATAGTATCGAGAGCTTTTTGGCATGTCCCTATCTGCTCCGCCATATATAGCTGCCCTTCAGCCAACCTCCAAACTAAATCCATAGTCTTAATTGATAACAACATTATAAAAACAAAATCACCAATAGTTACCAAAGAAATATTACCCAAATATAACAACAGTAATATTGATAGAAACTCTAGTATAAATGCAAAAAGGCCAAGCAAAATTGTACTTTTTAGATTTTTATAGTGCATAGCCTTATCTTTAGCTATAACAATTGCCATCCCTTGCTTTAATGAACTCTCCTCATATTTTTCTCGTGCGAATAACTTAAGATCTAAAATATTACTAATAGTATCTACTACAGACCCAAAATTTTCAGCTCTAGCAGATGCAAAATCACTAGCATAAGGCTTGATAGCATGAGATGCATGGCGTGCAACTAATATAAAAATAACACTAATAGACAAAAATAAGAGGCTAAAATATAAACTAACAAACCCCACCATTACTATTGAAAAAAGCAAAGTGGCTATATTTATAAACATAGTACGCGCATTATGAATAATATCAACTATGCTTGTAACTAAATCAGTTATTTTAGCACTTATATCGCCACTTAGATGATCCTGAAAAAAACCAAAAGTTTGTGATCGTAAATATGACATGACATAAAGCAAGATATCATTTTTTAGTTTAGGGTACGCTTTAAGCGCAAAATAACTAGAGACCCGCCAAAGGCAAGACATGGATAAACTCATCAATATGAAAATTACAGAAGGTATAGCGCTAGCCTTTATAAGCTTACCTGGCTCTGCATTAGCGATGCAGTCTAAAAAAACTTTCATCACATAAGGGCTAACAACACTATGGACGGCAGAGTATAAAGCAATAACAAGCATTGCCACAAACCATGAAAATGAAGGATTCAACATCATGAAAATAAATCCCTTCACACAATTATGCTTACCTTTCATAATAATTACACCTCCGATCTGTATAAAAAAACCTACTGGGCAAAATAATAAAGGCCACATCTATTGCAAGCAATACAGGCATATCTATAATAGTAATTGAAAGAATGGTCACGATATGCTAGCCTAAGCTTAACTTAAATACATTGGCCTATAAAAGAATGCAGCTAGAAAACATAATCCCTGAACTCGAAAAAATTTATAAACAGTGTGAACCTGAAATCATAAAAATTATTAAACAGTGTGAAACTGTTATCAGACCATTAGTTGCATTACTAGCGATATCATATTTAATATACCAAATCCATGTGCTACCATTATATTTTTTCTTATCTATATCAATTTTAACGCTACACGTGTTTTCCAATATTAGTGAAAAAAAAGGTCAAGATGGCCTCTTCTATGCTGTGTGGACTATAACAATATCCGTATTTATTCTCGCATTTTTACCAGTCCCAGAACTATTAATGAGTATTGTTGGCATAGCCGATGCTGTTTTCACCATAAGATACTCTGCATTTAAAATAATACAATTACTGTTTGAAAGCAGTAAAAAACCTCATGAAAAAAAGGAGGGAAGAACTGATACTCCTATACAATCCCCTGAACTAAAAAGTGACTTAGATCCCACCGATACAAATGAAATAAAACTAGTAAATGGAGATAGGCAAACTATACTGACTAACCCAACAAGCAAAACATAAACAAACCGTAAAAAACACAGAATTATTAGTTTTTAATACCCCTCATGCAAAGAAAAAAACCATCATTTATTAAGAAGAATCCCGTCGCAAGTAAAACCCATTAATATAAACATCTTATCCAGTAAAGAAAACACTCGCACACCAATATATTGCAGAAAAACATTGCTAATAAAGCCAATATGCGTTAAAATAATTTCATTAATATAATTAACTATACTGTGAAATATAATGACAAGATACACAGATAAAATTTATGTCGTAATTACTTCCGAAGGTGGTGGCGGCCATTTGGTGGCGGCAAAAAACATAAAGGATCAGCTTAAAGCTGCAGGAGATAACTGCGCAATAGAAACATTTAAAGTCCTTAGTGAAGAAGAAAAAACTAGTATACGCATAGGAAATATGGATTTTGGCCAACAAGGTGTAAAAGGATGGAATTATTCTCAAAAAAATGACTCATGGATTCACAAGATTTTTGCAACACAATGGGTTATAGGCCTCACAAACTATATGTTTGAGAGTGTCTTTGAAAATGATATATCAACATCCCTAGAAAATATACAAAAACAGCATAAAGGAAAAGAAATAATAATTTTAGATTGCCAACCTTTATTTACCTTAGCAACGCTAAATACAATAAAAAAATTAAACATTAAATCATATAAAAAAGTACTAACTGACTGCCCAGAACAAGCAGTGCATTTTATGCAGCAGTTAGAGAAAATTAAACCAGAAAACTATAAAGAACAAAGCATAACTATAGAAATGCTACAAGACCCATCACAAAAAAATAATATTCAATATGCAAAACATTTTCTTGGTAATTTATTTGCTCAAAACGAACAGCCATATAGCAATATAACTTTTGAATTTACAGAAGGGCCTATCAAAAAACATGTCTCAAAAACCACTAAAGAAGAAAGCCTGAATACTTACAGTATTATGCTTGGATCACAAGCAAGTAATGATATTTTATTGTATATAGAGGCATTAACACAAAAAACAATAAAAAATCCAACGCAACAATTTACCTTGAATGTTTTTTGCGGAAATAATGATCAGCTAAAACAATCAATAGATAAAATGCACCATACTAATAACTTAAAAATAAATTCATACGGATTTGTCTCAAATGATTTTGTCCTAGACACATATGCCAAGTCTAATTCTATAATAATAAGGCCAGGGGGACTTTCAGTAATGGAAGCTCTACATATATGTAGAAATACAGATAAAAAAGTGTATGTAACAGAAAATTTCAGCAC
>JABJPE010000005.1 GCA_018664045.1 Legionellales bacterium
GCTGCAGCAACGAACTCTGGCAATAGATGCTCAAGCTTTGGATGCTCAAGCTGAATTATTTCATCGAGCAACTCACACCTCTGCATAACTTGCAGACTATCAGCTGTAACATTATCCATAACTATTAATTTAATAGGCTTAGAAAATGAAGATGCGGCAGTAATTGCGGCTAAAGTGTTATCACAAATATTTCCACCAAATTGATTGGCAATAACGTATATAAAGTTCATAGCAGCCCTTGTTTTTCACGCAAAACTGTAACCAAAGCGGCAGTATCTTCAAGTATTTCACACGACCTATTTTTACTTGGCTCAGCGTATGAGATAGCAGTTGTTTTAGCTGCATCTACGCTGCATAAATCAGCAACGTTTAGCTTTGTTAGTGGTCTGCGCTTTGCTGCGACTATATTGGGTAAACTTGGGAATCTTGGTGAATTTAACCTTAAATCAACTGTAACTACTGCTGGCATCTCGGCAGCTACAGCATGCAGACCTTGATCTATTTCTCGCAGCGCCTCGCAAGAATTACCAGTTATATTAAGCTTAGAGACAAACGTAAGTTGCGGCCATGACAATAATCCAGCTAACATAGGCCCAGCTTGACTAGCGTCGCTATCTATAGCCTGTTTCCCTAGCATAACTAACTGCGGTTTAATTTTGTTCACATATGCCACTAAAACCTTCGCGACTTGCAAAGATGATTTTAATTCTAATTCAGTTTCAATATGACAGGCTTCACATGCGCCCATAGCTAAGCACTGCAGTAATAATTGTGTTTTTTCTACACTACCTATAGTTACAACTGTAACTTTAGATACAAGCCCCTGCTCTTTTAACTGCACCGCCGCTTCTACAGCAATGGCGTCAAATGGGTTTAATGACTTTTTTAAGTTTTCTGTTACAACACTTTTGTTATCTTGAGCCACCCTTACTTTGACTCTATAATCGGTAACTTGCTTAACTGCAACTACAACTTCCATATTAAAATAAGCCCTAAGTACAAAGCATCAGTATAAAGATTAGCTTATATAAGGTCAAGAATTCTGCCAACAACTATTGCAATACAACGGCTAAACCCACCATATTATTTAAGAAGATGACAAACATTCTAACTACGAATATAATATATTTAATTATGGATGCATGAGAATAACTAATGGGTACAGACAGTTTAAAATATGACTTCGTTATTGTCGGCGGCGGGCCTGCGGGACTTAGTGCTGCATTACGCCTTGCTCAACTAAACAGCGCCTTTTCAATAGCCATAATTGAAAAGGCAGCAGATATTGGTAGCCACTCATTATCAGGAGCAATACTGCAAGCAGATAGTTTAACTGAACTACTACCTGACTGGCAAAACGCAAAATTTGCCACAAAAGTAACTACAGAAGAACTTTTATTTTTAACAAAAACAAAACAATATAAGCTGCCCATACCACGCGCCATGCAAAACCATGGCAACTTTATAATAAGACTTGGGGATCTATGCCAACACCTAGCTCAAGTTGCAACAGCACATAACATAGATATATTCACACAAACTGCAGTAAGTGATTTTATAATAAATACCAATAATGAACTAGCTGGCGTTAAAACAAAAGCAATGGGAGTTACAAAAGATGGTAAAGAAGGCCCTCAATTTAGCCCCAGCATTAATATTTATGCAAAGAAAACCATAGTTGCAGATGGTGCAGCAAGCCCCTTTAGTCGCAAAATCATTGAGCATTTTAAATTAGAGACAGGTCAGGCCAGCTATGGCCTTGGCATTAAAGAAGTATGGCAAATAGACAAAAATCAGCACAGCACAGGCAAAATAACTCATACCATTGGCTTTCCATTAGGCAATAAAATATTCGGTGGCGGCTTTCTTTATCACCTACCCAATAACCTGCTTGCAGTTGGTCTAATTACAAGCCTAGATTATCAAAATCCACACTTAAACCCTCATAATGAAATGCAGATGCTCAAAACTCATAATAAATTATGCCATTATTTTGCTAAAGGTAAACGCCTAGCATATGGCGCCAGGGTCATAAATGAAGGTGGCTACCAAAGCATACCAAAAGTAGCATTTCCTGGAGGAGTACTGGTTGGCTGCAGCGCTAGCTTAGTTGACAATATAAAGTTAAAAGGCATTCATAACGCCATAAAAAGTGGCAAGCTAGCTGCAGAGTGTCTTGCTACAGAGTTTTTGCAAGAAAGCACTATTTCACACAGCTATATTCAACGCCTAAATACCAGCGTTGGGGCCGAATTAAAAAAAGCCAAGAATATAAAAGCAGGGTTTAGGTATGGCATTATTCCAGGTATGTTGCTTGCTGGAGTTCATCTAATAACTAAAGGCAGAGAGCCCTGGGAGTGGCAAAACAATAATAATAACTTCAACTCAACACAAACATACAAAGATATTTCCTACCCAAAACCAGACAATAAAATAAACTTCGATAGAGCAAGCTCTGTTTTTGCAACAAATAGCATGCATACCACAGACCAACCTAACCATATAAGCTTAAACACCAATAAACTAACTTCCCAAGAAAAGCTAGGTGCCACCAACTTCTGCCCTGCAAATGTTTACTCTTTAGAGGACAACAAGTTAAAATTACAACCAGATAACTGCATCCACTGCCAAACATGCGCTATAAAAATTGCAAACTTAAAATGGAGCCCACCCCAAGGAGGCGATGGCCCAAACTATGAGGAAATCTGAGAAATAATATGACTGTAATTACCACTAAATTAACATGGGAAGAAGTAATCGGTGCCGAGAAATCTAAACCGTACTTCACCAATATTTTCAAGTATATAAAAACACAAGAAACACAAGGTAAAACCATCTATCCAGCACATGAAAATATTTTCAACGCATTTAAGCTCACACCTTTTGCTAATGTTAAAGTGGTAATTCTAGGGCAAGACCCATACCACGGTGAAAACCAAGCACATGGACTCTGCTTTTCAGTAAAAGATGGGACGGCTATTCCACCATCTCTACAAAACATATATAAAGAGATAAGTAGTGATATTGGAATTAATATGCCTAAATTTGGTGATCTGAGCTGCTGGGCCTCACAAGGCGTGCTATTATTAAATACCGTATTGACTGTAGAAGCGCATCAAGCTAATTCACACAGTAAAATTGGCTGGGAAACTTTTACCGATTCAGTTATCAATGCAATTAACACTCACAATAACAATGTGGTATTTTTACTTTGGGGCAATCATGCTAAACGTAAATGCATAAATATTGATCAACATAAACATAAAGTTCTAACTGCCCCACACCCATCACCATTGTCTGCACATCGTGGCTTTATAGGATGTAGGCATTTCTCACAAGCAAACGAGGCTTTAACAGCCTGGAATAGAAAAGCAATAGATTGGAATATTGTACTTAATAAATAATAGAGTAAGAAGTTAAGCCCGGCGTTTGCTCAAGCATGTCGAGCAAACCGTCATCTATTTTAATTCGATAATTATCAGAAAACTCCATATGCGCAACACTACCTTTATTATTTTTATAGCGTAACACAACTTTATGAGAGCCTCCCTTATTAGCTTGTAAAGTTTTTAATAAATGCTCAACAAAATCTTGGTTATTTTCCACATTAAGACTTAAATATGGTTTATGCTTTAATCTAATTGCCTCGAGTGGCTCCACACTATCTGCAATTATTTTGCGGCCACTATAATCATCGACTGAAAGAGTGCCTCGCACAATCAACACCACATCCTTAACCAACTCGTCTTCTACATCAATATAAAGATCTGCAAATACACCAATATCGATACTACCAACGCCATCATCCAAAGTAACAAATGCAAACTTTTTATTACGCTTAGTCTTGAGTACCCTAACAGCAGTTACGTAACCTGCAACTTTAATAACCTCATTAAAATGCTCATCTAAATCATTAAGTGGCTTCACACCAATACTAGCTAACTCCTGACTATACCTTTTAAAAGGGTGCCCACTAAAATAATGACCCAGGGTTTCTTTTTCAAAAGAATATTTAACTGAGCTTGGCATAATTGCCGCAGTAGTATTATATGAAAACTCCTCGTTTTTAGTATCACTAGAACCAATACTAAATAAATCTTGTTGGCCTATCTGCTGATCATGCAAAACTTTATCAGCATGCTGCACTGCTTTTCCTATAGATGCTGCAATATGAGCCCTATCATGCTGCCAACAATCCAAGGATCCACTTTTATATAAAGCCTCCAACACCCGCTTATTTAATTTAAAACTGTCT
Source organism: Legionellales bacterium (assembly GCA_018664045.1). Lineage (GTDB taxonomy): Bacteria > Pseudomonadota > Gammaproteobacteria > Comchoanobacterales > Comchoanobacteraceae > JABJPE01. The sequence continues at coordinate 4,256 of JABJPE010000005.1, forward strand.
ACTCTTAGGCATAAATCAAGTAAATTTTTATAAATACCTTTTTTATTGCGCTCTACAACAATATCTTGTGCAACACCTTCACCCATACCTTTAATAGCACCAAAGCCATATCTTATTTTATTTTCACTCTCAACCACAAATTTATAACAGCTATGCTGCAAATCTGGAGGCAACACCTCCAGGCCTTGCGTTTTAGTTGCATCTAAAAAACCACATAGCTTATCAGTGTTATCCATATCAGAGGAAAGTACAGCAGCCATAAACTCCGCAGGATAATGCGCCTTTAAATATGCAGTTCTATATGATATTAAAGCATAAGCAACAGAGTGAGATTTATTAAAACCATAGCCAGAGAATTTCTCAATTAAATCAAAAATTTCAGAAGCTAGCTTAGCATCAACATTGTTTTCAACAGCTCCATCTACAAAAATATCACGTTGCTTTGCCATCTCGGATGCTTTCTTTTTCCCCATAGCGCGTCGCAGCAAATCAGCACCACCGAGTGAATAACCTGATAAAACTTGGGCAATTTGCATAACTTGCTCTTGGTACAAAATAATACCATATGTTGGGCGGAGAATATCAGCCAACATAGGATGAGGAAAAGCCATGTCTGCGCGCCCATGCTTTCTATCGATAAAATCATCAACCATACCAGATTGCAGTGGCCCAGGACGAAATAGAGCAACTAAAGCTACTATATCTTCGAAACAATCTGGTACTAAGCGCTTGATCAAATCTTTCATGCCACGTGATTCTAACTGGAAAACACCTGTTGTCTCAGCGCTTTGCAAAAGCTCAATTGTTTTAGCATCATCTAGAGGTATATTATCAATACAAACTTTTTTGTCTGTTGACAATGAATTATTAATATCCGTTAAAGCCCAATCTATTATTGTTAAAGTTCTCAAGCCCAAAAAGTCAAACTTTACAAGACCAATACTTTCAATATCATCTTTATCATATTGCGATACAATACCTTCGCCTTCTGCTTCTAAGTATAGGGCAGTATAATTGACCAATGGTTTAGGTGCAATTACAACTCCCCCCGCATGCTTACCAACATTACGGGTAATACCTTCTAGCTTTAACGCAAGCTCATAAAGAGCTGCAACCTGCTGGTCTTCTTGGCATAATTGCTCTAATTTAGGCTCATCTTCAAGCGCTTTCGTTAGGGTCATACCTAAGTCAAATGGAATTAATTTTGCAATATTATCAACAAATCCATAAGGGTAGCCAAGCACCCTACCAACATCTCTAATTGCAGCTTTTGCAGCCATGGTACCATAGGTTATAATCTGCGAAACATTTTCCCGCCCATATTTTTTACTGACATAACGAATAACCTCATCACGACCGAGCATGCAAAAATCGATATCAAAATCAGGCATCGATACCCTTTCAGGGTTTAAAAACCTTTCAAACAACAACCCATATGGCATAGGATCAACATCAGTAATCCCTAACACATAAGCAACTAATGAGCCAGCACCAGAACCACGCCCAGGTCCTACTGGAATATTATTGTTTTTTGCCCAATTAATAAAATCAGCAACAATCATGAAATAACCAGGGAAACCCATCTTTTTTATAACTTCAAGCTCAATTGCAAGTCTTTCTGTATAAGTGTCATCAAGGTCAGGGCCAAGCCTAGATGCCAAGTTTTCATAAGCCGTTTTTTCAAGGTGAGCAGCTACAGTTTGATCTCCAGCAACAGGATAATCTGGCAAATAAACATTGCCTAAATCCAGTTTAACATTGCAAAGAGCCGCTATATTTGCAGCATTTTCTAGTGCCTCAGGTAAGTCTTCAAATAATTCTGCCATTGATTGTGGGTCTTTAAAGTACTGCTCTGGGCTATAGTTATAATCATCTTTTATAGCTTCTAGTACCTGACTACGATCTATACAAACCCTGGCTTTATGAGCCATAACATCGTTTTTTTTCAAGAATTGGACATCACCAACAGCAACTAATGGCACCTGCTGTGATACCGAGATATCATATGCAGCTTGCACGTACTTATTCTCATCAGGCATACCACATCTTGCAATAGATATATAAAAGCGCTGTGCAAAACACTGCTGCATCTTCTCAATATATTGCTTTGCTAAATCAAGTTCATCTTTAATTAAGTACTGAGCCAACTCTGCTTTTATACCACCAGATAGAGCTATTAAACCAGCGGTAGAATCCTGATTAAGCCACTCTGGCTGGATAACAACAGCACAGCCATTACCACGCTCCTGATAAGATCTAGAAATTAGCTTCATTAAGTTAAGGTGCCCTTGCTCATCCATGCATAGCAACGTTATATCAGCCTGGAATTTCTCTAAACTTGTAGATGCAACTGTAACATCAGCACCAAAAATTGGCTTTATGCCATACTTTAATGCCAATTTATAAAACTTAACATGGGCATAAATATTGTTCTTATCAGTTAAAGCAACTGATTTATAACCCATGTTTTTAGCTGTTTGGAATAAGTTTTTAAGTCTTACAATGCCATCTACAACTGAATACTCACTATGGACATTTAAATGTACAAATTGATCGGTCATATTAACTCGGCCTCTTTATTATATTCACTAGTCATTATAATTTTTTTTATAGGTGCAAAAGTTTTCCTATGATGAATTAAAACACCATGTTTAGCAAGTGCCTGCTGATGCTGCTTTGTTCCATAGCCTTTATGGCTTGCAAAACCATATTCTGGATACTTATCTCCTAGCCTTTGCATATACCTATCGCGAATCACCTTGGCTAAAATTGATGCGGCAGAAATTTCTGCAACCTTGCCATCACCACCAACTATAGCTTCAGCTGGCATAGGTAAATTTGGCACATCTCTACCATCGACTAAAACATGCTCTGGCTGTATAGGTAGCTTTAATACTGCAAGGCGCATACCAAGTAAAGTTGCACCTAGAATATTAAGCTTATCAATTTGTGGCACTTGTACAAACTGCCATGCATAACTTTGTGCCTCTGCAATAATAACATCAAATAATTTATCACGTTTAATAGCTGTTAGTTTTTTTGAATCATCCAGGCCAGCTATATTATGTTTAGGTGAAAGTACTACTGCTGCAACGACTACAGGGCCAGCCCATGGCCCACGACCTGCCTCATCAACCCCAGCTATAATTGTCATGCATAAATTCCTTAATAATTAACTTTGATAATTATGCCATAGAGCCACTTATAATTGCTACAACTTTGCAAATATACCAGTAAAAGGACAAGGTAATACTTGCATCGATAACCTACTTTGTTAGAATTAGATTCTAGCTATTCTATTTGTATTAGCTAAAACAGGAGATAACATGAATAATTACCGAGTAGCAATTTTTGATTTTGATGGAACCTTATGTAAATCAGATGAAGCCATCATCACAGATATAAAAACAACATTTGAGCACTTTAAAAAAACACCACCTTCTGATACTCACCTAAAAACAGTAATGGAAAATGGCTTAGGAATGCATGATTCTTTAAAGCTATTAAATCCAGAATTAATGACTATTAGTAACAGTAAAATTGAAGAATGGCTTGCTGTTTACCGCAATTATTCAAAAAAAAATCCGAGACCTATGTACGAAAATGCAGCATCAGTAGTAGAAAGCTTAGCCGCAGAGAATATAAAAATTATTATAGCTAGTAACAACACTGAAAAAAACATAGAAAAAGCACTTAAGGAATGCAAAATTTACAAACATATAGAACTTATTCTAGGAATTAGTGACCAGTACCCACTCAAACCTCACCCAGATATCTTTAACCATCATATATTGCCTAAATATGCAGCATTCCCAGTAGATAGTTTTCTTATGATAGGTGACACAGCAACTGACCTACAATTTGCACAAAATATAGGTATAGATAGCTGCTGGGCCAAATATGGTATTGGCAATCCCGAAGATTGTGATGCTTTAATACCAAACTATACTATTACAAGCGTTAATGATGTGCTTCCTATTGTGCTTGGCACAAAATCTCACATAAAACGCTAAATAATAGGCTTCTAATATGCCAAAAAAAATAATGCTAGTCGCTGGTGAGGCATCGGGAGATATTGCTGCTAGCATCCTAATTAGAGACTTTAAAAAGACTAACGAAGATGCGGTTTTTTTTGGCATAGCGGGCGACCTAGCATCACAAGCAGGACTCAGAACAATATACCCCTGCAAACATATAAGCGTAACTGGCTTTATTGAAGTGTTGCAACATCTTAAAAGCATATTAGCAGCTATGCGGCTATGCAAAAAAGCACTAAAAACAGAAAAGCCTGACATGCTAGTTTTAGTTGACTACCCTGGCTTCAATTTGAAATTAGCCAAGTATGCAAAAAAAATTGGCATTCCTGTTTTCTATTATATAAGCCCCAAAATATGGGCTTGGAAAAAAAATCGCATTAACACTATTCGAAAAACAGTAGCGCATATGGCTGTTATTTTTCCATTTGAAGTTGATATCTACAAAGCTGCGGATGTGCCTGTAACTTTAGTAAGCCATCCAAGCTTAGAGCAGAGTAAGGCTAATAAAACAAAAGCAGAGCTATGTAGGCAATATAACTTAGACCCAGACGCTACAATTATTTGCTTAATGCCTGGCAGCAGAAAATCAGAAATAAAATATCACTTAGCAACTATGATAGCTGCAGCTAAAGTAATAAACACAAAAATAAAATGCCAATTTATAATTCCATTAGCAAGCACTATAGACGCCAGCCTTATAAAAGATCAAATCCCGGCAGAACTAAGCAGTAATACGCATATAATAGAGTCAGACCAATACAATATCATTGCCGCAAGCGATCAAGTTGTAGCTGCTTCAGGAACAGCAGCATTAGAAATAGCCTTGCTTGGCAAGCCATTATGTGTAATATATAAAACCAGTAATATTTCATACATGATTGCTAAAAGAGTTATAAAAGTGCCTTTTATTAGCCTACCAAATATAATTGCAGGCAAGCTTATTATTCCAGAATTTATTCAAGACCATGCTAACATCGACAACATTGTCCAGTGGGTACTAGAATTAAAGCAAAAACCAGAACAGCGATTGGAATTATGTAGAGAGCTAAATTCTATAAAAAATTTATTAACCGCCAATGGCAAAGTAATAAATGTATCAGATTGCTTACAAAATCAGCTAGACAAGCTTAATTAAAACTACTTAACCACCTTTAAAAATGGCTTGGTTTCTTTTTTTTCTGTGGCAGTTTTCTCGGTTTTATCTTTTGTTTTACTACGTTTCACTGCAACTTTTTGTAATATTTTTTTCTTCGCAGCTGTACTTAGTTTTTTTGCCAACGAACGAGGCGCCTCTTCTTCAAAGGTAATTCCGTCACCTAGCTCCTGAGCGAAAATTGCTTTGACAGCACCCATAGGCACATATATTTGTGTAGCCTCACTAGCAGCACCAAAGTACGCCGTAAAAGAAATACTATCATCATCAAGGCATAAGTTATCAATGGCTTCTGCATCTATATTCAGTACTATTTTACCACCTCGAACATGATCCTCAACGACACACACACCTTCATAGTTTGCATCGACTAGTACATAAGGGGTTAAACCATTATCAATAATCCAAGCATGAACAGCTCTTAATAAATATGGTGTTTTAGACTTCATCTGCAAGTTCTCGAATTTCCAATTCTGTTTCAGACATACTACCTTTAAAGCTATTACGTGCAAAAATGCGATTTGCATATTCAACAATAGCCTCTGCTTTTTCTGGCAGCTCAATACCATATTGTGGTAAGCGCCATAATACTGGAGCAATAGTACAGTCAACTAATGAAAATTCTTGATTAAGGAAGAATGGCATTTCAGAAAAAACCGGTATAAGAGCTATTAATTGATTTAGAAATGACTCGCGTGCAGCATCTGCAGCTTCGCCACCTGCATCTATTGTTTGTATCAAGCTATACCAATCTTTTTCTATTCTATAGATCATAAGCCTTGTTTTTGCTTTTGCAACTGGGTATACAGGCAATAGTGGTGGATGGGGAAATCTTTCATCAAGATATTCCATAATGATATTAGACTGATTTATCATTAAATCTCTATCAACTAATGTTGGCAGACTACCATAGGGATTAATATCTAAAAAATCTTCAGGAGGATTATCAGGGTCAACATAAACTATATCGAAATTAACGCCTTTTTCAGCAAGAACAATTTTTACTCTATGGCTATAAATGCATGACTCATTACAAAACACAGTTATCGATGACCTTTTCAACATAGCCTAATCCTAATTAGAGTAAAATAACTTAACGTTTTGAGAACTGTTTTGCTTTACGTGCTTTAACAAGTCCGTATAGTTTACGTAGTACAGCACGCGCATCACGAGTCAGGTAGCCAGCAGAGCGTAATGCTATGTGCCATTCACGTGTTTCATGCTGCTGTTCAAAGTCTACGCCTTGCGCAGTTAACTTAGCTTGCTCAACCAGATCAAGTGCTCGTGCAATAGCTAGGCATAATGCTTCTGCCTGCCCAGTTACACCGCCACCGGAAACTGTTGCATATACATTAAACTTATTTGCCACTTCAAGTAATGCCAATGGCTGTGTTACTTGTTGAGCCCACCTTGTATTATCACCAAAAAACTGCTCTAAGTTATAAGCTTTATTTTTGCTGGTTTTTATAGAGAATTCGCCTTTACCAGGACGCAAGAATACACGTGCAACCGAAGTTTTACGTCGACCTGTAGCATAGTATTGTTCTAATTGTTTTTTACTCACTTGTCTCTCCTAGCTTTTTATCAAACGTTAAAGGCTGTGGCATTTGCGCTGCATGGCTATGCTCACTACCTGTGAATAATTTAAGCTTGCTTAACATTTTACGCCCTAAAGGACCACGAGGCAACATACCTTTAACTGCAAGTTGCAGCACTTTAGTTGGATCACGCTTCATCATGCTTGCATAATTTGTTGATTTTAGACCGCCTGGATAGCCAGTGTGTCTATGATATATTTTATCTTCCTCTTTTTTCCCAGTTACACGTAGATCTTTGCAATTCACAACTACAATGTAATCCCCTGTATCTAAAAAGTTTATATATGTTGGTTTATGCTTACCTTGCAGATAAACGGCGATTTCAGATGCAAGCCTACCTAAAACTTGAGATTTTGCATCAACTAAGTACCAGTTTTGTTCTATTTCTGATAATTTTGGCGTATAAGTACTCATAGCTAAAAAATTCCTACTATAAAAAGAACTGCCATTCTATAGCAGAACACCTAATTATACAAGCATATATTTTAAAAAATTATAAATTTTATTAGATTACAGTAAAAAACAATTATTATATTACTTAAAAACATCTACAAAACAAGGTGTAAAAACAAAAATAGCGTGAAAAAAGCACACTAAAGCAACATGATGATAAATCAAATAAATCGCATCTATAATTATAAAGTTCATATACAGAGGAAATAAATATGAAAATTGACGAAATGAATACAGCAGAAGAGATAAAGGGAGGTGTTGCAGAAGCTACGGCAACCCCTGGCAAGATATTAAATGCTCAAAAAGCCATGAATATTTTAGGGCCAGTTATTTCAGGTAAAGACACGCACATCGAATTATTTAGCAGTGAAGGCCAATTAACATCGTCTGGAGAGCTATATGCAAAGCTAGGCGAAGCTATAACTAGCTGGCAAAATGACTTGCCAGCGAATACAAACCCAGAAATCCACGCAAATAAAAATCCAGAGTATCAAGCAAAAACCGATAGTCAGCATAAAGAAATAATAAATGCTAGAATAACAGCTATTGCCAACAAAATATGTGGCGTTGATGACAGCACAAAAAAAGGTAATGATAATTTAGCTGTTACGCAACAAGCAGTCACTGAAGTTGCACAACAAGAAGATAACGCAAAGGCGCTATCAGCTGAATTAATCAAGAAGTTTCATGATGCAAAGGGAGATCCAAAATCAGCATTATTTAAATCAACAATGAACCAAACAAAAGTTCAGGTTGAATATAGAGAAAAAATTAAAGGCAGCACCATAAAACCATCGAAAAGCTTTGGAACATATTTAATGGGTGAAAAAAGTGATATTAATCCAAATGTATTGAAATATGAAAACGGAGTGGTAACACTAAAAGCCAGAACTAAAGATGACGGTCGCTTAATGGCGCGCACACTGGCTGAGAAAAATGGTTTTGACCCAACCAAAAACTACACTTTAACACTAAAACCCTTTACCTCAACTACAAGACCTAATTTTTTTGCCCTTGAAGCCGCAGTTGGGTTTATGAGTGAACATCGCGAATATGGTGCAGGAGCGAGTGTAAGCCTAGATGGCGGAGACAAGCTAACCTTTGCAGATTTTGCAACAAGCGAGCACAACCCAATAGTAAAATATAATAATGGTGCTGGCTGGCTTGACAAGGCCAATCCTGCACTAAGCGACAAGAGGCCCGCCGCCCAAAAGACAGGAATGGACTTATCAGTTGAATTAATAATTAGCGATGCCCGCAAAGCAGTTTTAAAACAAGCCGTAAAAAATAACATCCGATTAGACCCTAGCAATCTTGCTATGATGAATATAGCTATAAGGTCAGAAACTGACAATGTAATTAACGAAGCAAAAAAATCGGCATTAATAAGTGAAGGAGGAGTTGATGGCCAAAAAAGCATGTTCTACAGCGGCAGCAGCAGCGAGATGTATATCAACAATGATATTGAAAAGCAGCTAAAAGAAAGCGTAGATAAAGTGCTATCTATAGGCATGAGCCCTGCGCAGACAGCGCAATTGAAAGAAATAGACAGTGTTATCACCAAAAATGGGGATCATACGGTAAAATGCAATATAGGAACATCAGTTAACGATTCAACAACTGATCAATCAACAGGCGTACTACAGTTTAATAGTGACCAAAAATTTTCAGAAAAAGGGATAACCGACGAACAGCAACAAAAAATACAAGATAACACATGGGAAACAATAGCAAAAAACACACCAGGAACCGCTTATAGCGCAGGAGCAGACATTGTAGGATCTGTATTAAACAAAGCAACTACGGTGGCGGCGGCTGTGACTACAGGGTCACTCGCAGCAGTAGTAGGTGTAGTTGCAGACGCATATAATACTATAAGAAATAGATTTAAAGGAGATGAAAGTAAAGTAAAAGAATGGATAACTCCAGGACTTGTTAAAGGCGCAGCATCAAATACAATAAAAGCTGTTGACGCTGTTGGGGAAGGCGCTACAAGTGTTAGAAAAGGCTTAGAAGACAAAACCGTTAAAATAGGCTGGGCTGCCCTTACAAGCATCTTATCATCTGCTGCAAGCTGGGCGTATCATATCCGGGGCACAGATCAAAGCCATATTAAATACGCAGCTAAAGATCTAGCACAACAAGCCCCAGAAGAACAAGCGGAGAATTTTGCCAAAAACCTGGCTGGGAGAGGTTTAAATCTCAGGACATCAGACCCTACAAAAGGCATGATAAGAGTGCAAACAGATAAAATAGCCAAACAAACGGGTGAAGAACCAAAAGATGTTTTTGACAAGGTTATGAAGAGCGCAAGAGGTCATGATTTAAATCATGAAACTGTAGGTAAAATAGAAAAATCTCTTCTTGATTCGAAGCGTCCAGAGGCGATAACACCTGATCCTAGTGAAATTGCGGTCAACGCTTCTCCCGGTCCCGGCACACAAACCCCACAACCAAACAAACCGGGGACAACCTAAACTTACTTAAAACTTATGTTTCACTATCACCAGAATCTTCTTGGTCAGGATTAGATTGGCCACCGGGGCCAATTATTGGTACAGGAATACTGCTAATGCTAGGCTTATGGTTATATTTAGCTGTAATTATATCCGCAATACGCTCTGCTTTAGCCTCGCCTTCTGAGTCTGGCTCATAGCCATAACATGGCAAACCATTTTTATCTGCCACAGCCCAAGCTGCCCACTGCATTAGGTCAGTACCACTTACTATTTGAATACCACTCCAGCGGCGCGCCATAGCAATTAATATTAGTTGCGCTGCGGCATCAAAAGCACGATTAACCACCGTTCCTGGCACTTGTTCATCATCAGTTAAATCACCACCGATTATTTCATTACCAGCTGAAACACACATAGCTGGCGGATATTCTTCTGTTTTGGGCCAATAATGTACAATCCAGCCAGATGTAATTTCAATTAATGCTGGCTCGCCATAGTAGCCGGAATCTATTTTTTCACCAAAACCTTCACTCTGTAGCCCAGATAAAAAGTCTTCTGCCTTTTTTTTGTTTTCTTCAGCAGACAAATCTTCCATAGGTGTTATGTCTATCTCTGGCGGCGGTGTGTTTTTTAAAATTTCATCTTCTTCAGCTGCATCTTGAATAATGCCTACTACTTGCAAAAAAGGTCTGCTAGTTTCTAGAATATGCTTTAAATCTTCAGCTTTAGGTGGTCTAAAAGCCTCATTTCCCAGCCTATTTACTGCATTAAAATGGCCACTACGTGTTTCATTTTTACCTGCCATTAATGTCCTCCTTTACGCCCTATAATCAGTAATATTTATTGCACTACCTAACCTAGTGAATTAAAACATTATAAGCATCTTCCAAATTATCAGCAAGACTTAAGTTATGAACTGACTCAAAAACCATGCTAAACCGAAGCAAATTTGCAAAATAAGCTAAAAAGTGGTATATTAATTTTACTAGATGGGAAAAGTTTTAGGAGAAGCGTTATGACAACCGACAACAGTAAAACTAAAAAACTAGACTTTGAACAAGCAATAATAGAGCTAAAAACAGTCGTAAAGGATATGGAAAGTGACGACTTAACTTTAAAAGCAGCTTTAACTTGTTATGAAAAAGGCGTAGAACTTACTCAACACTGCCAGGATTTACTCAATTCTGCCGAACAAAAAGTAAAAGTACTACTGCAAGATAAAAACAAAGAGTGGCTATCAGTCTTTACCCCAGACAAAGATGACAAGTAAAAAACATGTCCCTACAACAACATATAGAAATAGCTCTTGCTAACTACATAGAAAAGTATGCAGCCACATCGCCAGCATACGAAGCCATTTGCTACAGTGTGCTAGGTGGTGGCAAAAGAATCAGACCGGTAATAATCTATACAATTGCAGAAGCCTATGGTGTTGCCAATTACAAGTTAGATCAAGCTGCCTGCGCACTAGAGCTTATTCATTGCTATTCCTTAATCCATGATGACCTGCCAGCTATGGATAATGATGACATGAGACGCGGCAAACCCAGCTGTCATATTAAATTTGGCGAAGCAACAGCTATTTTGGCAGGAGATGCAATACTCACTCTAGCCTTTAAAGTTTTAGCTGAGCCACAACAAAACTATCCAGCAGAAACTCAACTTGCAATGATAAGCTGCCTTGCTGAAGCTGCAGGAGCACGTGGCATAATAGCCGGCCAAATACGTGATATAGCAGCCGAGGGCAAGCAATTACGACAAGATGCACTTGAACAAATACATCGAGAAAAAACAGCCAGCTTATTTCAAGCTGCAATAACCATCGGTTCGCTAGCTACACAAAAAAAACCAAACCTGAGTAACCTAGGTGAACTTCTAGGACTTGCATTTCAACTGCAAGATGATTTACTCGAAACATATTCAACAAGCACTAAACTTGGCAAACCTGTAAACTCAGATCAAAAAAACCAAAAAGCGACACATGCAGGCATAATTGGCATAGCAGCAGCAACGCAAATTCTTGCTGAGACTTATAATAGAGCAAAAGAAATTATTGAAACTGAACTACCAAAAACAGATAGTATGCTAGCTATTTTAAATACATTAACCGCCAGGTCTAATTAAGACTTGGAGCCATCATTAAATTTTTGCATTAAATTACGCAAATGATCGACTGAAACCACATTACTTTGTTTAACTTCAGCAGCCTTGTCTTTGCTCCAGCAAATTGCATATACAACTTCATAAGTAACTGGGTAACTGCCATCTTCTAGCTTCATAGTTTCATATGCCTTATAAAATTTAGCTAATTTACTCCGGGTCATTAAGCCTTGATACTTATCAACAGCCATTACATTGGTAGCACCCACCGCTTTTAAGTCAGTAAATATTTTTCTAATACTATCGTATTTAACAACTATTGTTTCGGTAGAGACGACCACATCAATAAAACCTTGTTGTGATAGCTTGTCAGCTAATTCCTGCATTGGCGTAAAATCATTTACATGCTTATAATCGTCAACTTCGGCCCATGCATGGCGCAACTCAACCAGCGTCTTTGGTCCAAAGGAACTAAATATAAAAAAACCACCAGGTGCTAAAACACGTTTAGCCTCGGTAAATACGCGCAAGTAATCAGGAACCCATTGCAGCATTAAATTAGAATAAATGGCGCGGTATGACCAATCAGAAAATGGCAATTGCCTTGCATCAGCACAAACAGTATTAAAACCCGGTTTTGCAGCAGCAACTTCACACATTTTCTCAGAATTATCAATTGCTGTAACTTTACTATCTGGATACTGCTCTACAAGTAATTTCGCAAGTATTCCAGAACCGGTACCTAAATCCAATATAGACTGTGGTGCATCTTTTATGAATACTGTCTTTGCTATAAGTTTTTTTGCAATCTCATGCTGCAAAAAGGCTGCTTTGTCATAATTAGCTGCAACTGTGTCGAAATTATCTTTTATATTTTTATCTATCATCGACATTTAAAAATCTCTATTCTCTCTTGGGAACATATTATAACACAAATTAAATATAAAATCCACAATGACAACAAGCTCAAAACAATGTGTTATCTCCAATAAGAGCGCAAGTAGCTAGAATTGGGGAGTGCTAATTAATCTCTTGTTTATTATTTTTTTCCAGGAGTTGTAGGGCCATCATCTCCCTTCAAAACATCACTAACAGCTGTTGGTGATTCTGCGCGACTGTCTGGACTCTGTTTAAATATAGAGCTATTTTTTATCAATGACTTTATGCTAGAATCCATGTTTTTACCCAAAGAAATATTGTTTGCAGCTGATACCACAGTAGCTTTTAAGATTGATATACGCTCTGGATAATCATGACTATGTTTTATAAATTCTGTATGCATTTTTGTTGTAAAATTAGGTTTATCTGCAAAAACACTAAGAGGGTGTGTCATAAAAAGTTCTTTTTGCTCATCATTTACTGCCTTTAGTTGCTGCTCTATATAATCTTTAGCTGTCATACCACCGAGCTCATCATGTATCTCATGAGTTAAAAATACCTACATGGGACTTGGAATACTCTTGTTAGGACCATGCATAATAATTCTCCAAAACAAATTTATCATCTAACATATATAGCACGTAAAACCATATTATGCTGTTTTTTATAGTGTTTTAAGATATTTGGGGTTTGTTTGATTACTCTTTGTGATGGATTGCGACGTCGCTATGCTCCTCGCAATGACGGGGCTGGAGAGAATGCCCTACTCGGAATGGTTTGTTCGGTAAAACCCATAAAAAGATGGATTGCGACGTCGCTATGCTCCTCGCAATGACGGACTGGGGAGAATGTCCTACTCGTAATCCATCTTAAAACAGCTGCCAACAAGACTCGCGTGTTTTGAGCAAACTGACAGCATGACAGCTGCCCCACCTCCGTCATTGCAAGGGGCTACAATATATGCTGAGCAAACTGACAGCATGACTTCAGGTATTTGGAGTATATTTAATCACTCTTTAAAACGAAGTAAGCGCAGCCCATTTAACACAACAACTATGCTAGTACTCTCATGCAAGAATACTGTTAACGACAAATTAAGTAGCCCCATCAATGCGCCTAGCACTAATAAGACTATTGATAGAATAGCTAAAATTACATTTTGTTTAATAATTTTAGTAGCTTTTTTACTAAGCGCAAATGCTACTGGAAGCTTATTAATATCATCTTGCATTAACACTACATCAGCCGCGTCCATAGCCACATCTGAGCCGGCGCCACCCATAGCAATACCAACTAATGCCTTTGCCATAGCTGGAGCATCATTAACACCATCGCCTAGCATAGCTACGCGGCCACCACTTTGATGCTCTAGCTCTGTTATTTTAGCAACTTTTGCAACTGGCAATAATTGAGCATAATACTCGTCTATACCTGCATTATTAGCAATAATTCTTGCCGCATTCTCATTATCACCTGTAAGCATAACCGCCTTTTCTATGCCAAGGTTATGCATACGCTCAAGCAGCTCAACTACACCAGGACGCTGCATATCACTAACGGCAATAGCCCCAATAAATATGGCATCAACAGCAATTAACATAACCGTAGAGCCAGTTTTTTCTAAATCTTTGTAGACGTGCTTAACCTGCGGCGATACATGAGAAAAAGCAGATAAATTACCAATCACAACCTCACGCTCACCAATAAAACCTAACACCCCCCTGCCAACAAGATCACTAACATTGGTAGCTGCAAATAGATTAATTCCTCTGTCATTAGCCGCATGCACAATAGCTAAAGCTATTGGGTGCGAGCTCTCTTGTTCAATACTGGCAGCAAGAGCCAATACTTCTTCTTCAACCATATTACTCAAGGTTACAATATTTGCTAGAGTAGGCTCGCCAGTAGTAATAGTTCCAGTTTTATCTAAAGCTAAAATTTTTATCATAGCCAGGCGCTCTAACTGCAAACCACCTTTAATTAAAACACCCATTTTTGCGCTACGCGCAACTCCTGACAAAACTGCAGCAGGAGTACCAATCGCTAGTGCACAAGGTGAAGCCGCAACTAAAACCATCATAGCATTATAAAATGACTTAAAAAAATCAGCTCCATATAGAAAAGGAGGTAAAAATATAAGCAAAGTAACTACAAACAACACAAATGGGACAAAAACCCTCTCAAAACGCTCAGTAAAATTCTGGGTTGTCGATTTTTTAGCATCAGCATCTAACATAAGCTGCACCATCTTACTTAAAGTGCTATCTTCAGCTAATTTAGTTACCTTTATAGTTAGCGCACCATTACCATTAATGCTGCCCGCAAACACCCTAGAGTCTTCTTCTTTTTCCTGCGGCAATGACTCACCTGTAATCGGTGCCTGATTTACTGCCGAGACACCTGCAACCACTCTGCCATCACAAGGGATTGTTTCACCTGGCTTTACCAAAACTAAATCTCCAAGCTGCAGCTCTTCTACCGCAACACGCTCACTAGTATCTGCATTTTTAATAATTGCTGTTTTAGGAGTTAACTTAGCTAAAGATGTTACTGCAGAACGTGCTTTATGCATAGCCTTATGCTCAAGCCCATGCCCCAAACTAAACAAGAACAAAAGCAAAGCCCCTTCATGCCATTTGCCAATAAAAGCGGCACCAAACGCGGCTAAAATCATCAATAAATCTATATCAAGCTGAAAATTGCGTAACGCACTAAGACTATGCTGAAAAGAGTAATAAGCTCCGAAAAAATACGATGACAAAACCAGTAAATACCATTCCTGTACATTAATAACATGATGTAAATACCAAGCTAAAATTAAAAATAAACCACAAAATGAACTAAAAAAAAGCTCTTTATTTTTCTCAAAAAAACTTAATTTTAAATTTTTTCTAGAAATTTTATATCCTATTGATGCGATGCATTCTTGCAAATCTTTATAAGCTAGCTGCTGTCCATCATACTCTATAACCAAACGCGCAGCTGAATAACTAACCGCAGCATAATAAACTCCTGGCATTTGATTTAGTTTTCGCTCAATTAAACGCGCACAATCAACAGAATGCATGTTTTTTATAGTAAAGCTTCTGTTATTATAATTTTCTGCGATTCTAGCCCCAGATGAAGATACTATAGCAGCCAAATCATCTTTAGTTACTTCATCTTCACTATAATGGACGCAAAGACCAACTTCACCCTCTTTATGCATCAGGTGTACATGATCAAAGTGACCTAGTTTTGCTAAATTTTGCAAAAGCAAATCCACCAACCTATCTTTTTCCTTGTATGGAAAAACTATATGCAATGGTAAAAAATGTGATTTCATAGTAATAATTACCCAAATTTAATAGTGAGAACTAATATTAGTGAGCCTCGGCCCAATTTAACCCCATACCAACACTAACTTCTAAAGGAACCCTAAGCTCAGCTGCACGCGTCATTGAAACTACAACTAGTTGGCGTAATTTCTCCGCATCGTGTTCTTTAACTTCAAATACCAGCTCATCGTGTACCTGCAAACATAACTTTGCTTCCAAGCCTTCTGTTTCAATAGCAGTGCTAACATTTTGCATAGCAGTTTTTATTATGTCTGATGCGCTACCTTGCATAGGTGCATTAATAGCTGCTCGTTCAGCTGCTTTTCTCACCATATGATTCCTATCTTTTATGCCTGGCAAATATAATCTTCTCCCAGATATAGTCTCAACATAGCCTAAATCTTTAACCTTAGTCACCGCATCAGCCATATATGCTTCAACCCCAGGATATTGTGAAAAATATTTATCTATATAAAGCTGTGCTTCTACGCGCCCCACCCCAATTTGCTTAGCTAAACCAAATGCAGACATACCATAAATCAAACCAAAGTTAATAGCCTTAGCATGACGGCGCTGCTGTTGATCAACTTTATCTAACGGTACACCAAAGACTTCAGAGGCTGTCGCAGTATGAATATCTCGCCCCTCTGCAAAAGCTACTAATAAAGTTTCATCACCCGATAAGTGCGCCATAATTCTTAATTCTATTTGCGAATAATCCGCAGCTAGCAGCAAACTACCAGCAGGAGCAATAAATGCCTGCCTAATCAAACGACCCTCATGAGTTTTAACAGGGATATTTTGTAAATTGGGATCAGTAGAAGACAAACGTCCCGTAACTGTAACCGCCTGGTTAAAAGAACAATGTACCCTCCCTGTAGAGGGATCTATCTGTGTTGGTAATTTATCTACATAAGTAGACTGCAACTTTGTTAAACTCCTATGCGATAAAAGCTTAGCAGCAATTTCATGCTCCGCACTTAGAGACTTTAATACCTCTTCTGAAGTGGCTGCTTGCTTATTAGGAGTTTTTTTCAAAACAGGCAAACCTAGTTTTTCAAATAATATTTGCCTAAGCTGCTTGGTTGAAGCCAAATTAAATTCCTCACCAGCTAACAAATGTACTGCCTGCTCAAGCTCATAAATAGCTAACTTTAAGCGTTTACCCTGAGCCCTCAAGCTAGCAATATCAAGAAAAACACCATTTTGCTCAATTGTAGCTAGTATTTTTATAAGCGGGGCTTCGAATTTAAAATAAATATCAGACAAACCATTAGATACTAACTGGGGCCAAATTAATTCATACAACCTAAGTGCAATATCTGCATCTTCTGCAGCATACTTTGTCGCAGTTGCGATATCTACCTTGTCAAAAGTAACTTGCTCACGACCACGGCCCGCAACATCTTCAAATTCTAAAACTGCAATATCTAAAAAACGTGACGCTAATGCAGTTAAATTGTGCCTGCCTGAACTGCTATCTAAAACATAAGAAAGCAACATAGTATCATACCACTGCCCACCTAATTCCAAACCATGCCTAGCTAAAACTTGATAATCATATTTTAAATTCTGCCCAACAATAATTTTAGTAGCTGCAGTTAAATATGGCGCCAAACCTGAAATTACAGCCGCTAGATCAAGCTGCGAAGGGCAGTCTTCGTAATTATGTTTAAGCGGGATATAAAAGCCTTGCTTTGCCTTAACCGCAACGGATATACCTACTAAATTAGCATGACGTGCATTCAACGAATCTGTCTCTGTATCTACCGCTATAACATTGCTTGTAGCTAGAACATCCAATAAACTAGAAAACTCAACTTGAGTCAAAATCGTTATATAGTCATTAGCCGTATTAGGCTGAAGCTGCGGCTGGACTTCTATATTGAGCTCTTCAAAAAACTTTTTAAAACCATGCTGCTTATAATAATTTGCCAATGTGGTTGTGTCAGGCGAACTTCGCTGCAACTGCTCAAATTTAAAATCAGGGATAATAATATTCTGATCAATTGTAACTAGCTTTCTTGCCAGTGCTAAAGTATCCACACTTGCAGCTAAATTACTCGCAACCTTACCACGCAAAGCATCAATATTAGCAAGCAAATTATCAATATCACCATATTCCTGCAACCATTTTGCAGCAGTCTTTGGACCAACCTTATCTACACCAGGTATATTGTCAGAACTATCACCAATTAGAGCTAAGTAATCTATGATTTGCTTTGGATAAACACCAAACTTCTCTTTAACAGCATCAACACCAAGCTTTTTATTAGTCATCGTATTAATCAGTTCAACCTCTGGCGTAACTAACTGCGCGATATCTTTATCACCAGTTGAAATTACTACGCTATAATCTAAAGAAAGCGCTGTTTTTGTTATTGTACCTATAACATCATCTGCCTCTTGGCCTGGCATAATAATTAAAGGAATACCCATCGCCTTAATAATGGCATAAAGCGGCTCAACTTGCTGAATTAATTCATCAGGCATAGCGTCTCGATTAGCTTTGTATTCTGGATAAATATCATGCCTAACCGTCGGGCCTTTTGGGTCAAATATCATCCCAAACATAGCGTCACTAGGATATTGCTTTATTAAGCTTTTCAGCATATTAATAACGCCGTAAATTGCCCCAGTTGGCTCCTTCTTATCATTGGTTAAATATGGCATAGCATGATAAGCTCTATACAAATAAGAAGAACCATCGACAAGCACACATACTTTTTTAGTCATAAACTATCTCAAAATTTACTAATCCCGCCAAAAACCTGGGGTAAACAAAATAATCAAAGTCATAATCTCAAGCCGTCCAGCTAACATTGTTACTATTAAAATAATTTTAGTACTACATGGCAAATGCGCAAAACCATGATGCACACCTGCAATACTAGCCCCAGCATTAGAAATACATGAAGTTACCGCAGCAAACGAGTCATAAAAATTTAAACCAGTGTTCATAACTAATAATAATAAAAATACATATAAAAATAAAAATACCGATATAAAACCTCGGATTGAATCAATTACGCCCACAGGAATATTATCACCTTCATTACTAAGACTGCAAATCGCTTTTGGGTGCGATAAGCGTTTTAACTCAGATGTCCCCTCTCGATAAACAAGCAAAGCCCGTATAATCTTGATACCACCAGAAGTTGAACCTGCACAGCCACCTACTATTGCTAAAATCATAAAAAGCACCGGTAAACAACCTGGCCAATAAGTAAAATCACCAATAGTAAAACCCGTTGTTGTCACCATAGAAATTGTAGTGAAAAAAGCTGCGAATACTCGTTCAAAACCACCATATTCATTAGCATTTAAATAAAGCATTAAAACTGCAAAACTACCTACGATAAATATAATTGATAGAAAAATTTTGCTCTCAACATTTTTAAAATAAGCCAATAAATCTCGTCTATAGATAACTGCAAAGTGGAGCGAAAAATTCAAACCACCAAGCAGCATAAATATCATACAAATAAATTCAATAAATCGGCTATTATAATAAGCAAAACTATTATCATGGATGGAAAACCCTCCTGTTGACACAGTTCCATAAGACTCACACACAGCATCAAACCAGCTCATTCCGCCAAGTTTATAACCAAGAATGCAACAAATTAACAAGGAGATATATAAGCCCCATAACAACATGGATGTCTCTTTAATTCTAGGCATAAGTTTGCTATCTTTTACAGGACCACCTACTTCCGCTTTATATATTTCCATACCACCGACACCAAGCAATGGCAGCACCGAAGTTGCCAAAACAATAATACCCATGCCCCCTACAAACTCTAACTGCTGATGATAGTATAGGACTGCTTTAGGCATAGTATCTAAGTTTGATAAAACTTCAGTGCCTGTTGTCGTTAAGCCTGAAACAGCTTCAAATATAGCATCTACAACACTAAGCTCAACTGCGCCAAAAAGAAAAGGCAACGCTGATATCAAGCATAACGTCACCCAAGATAAAACCACAACAATTATACCTTCTACATTTCTAAGCTCATAGTGTTTGCTATCGAAATTAGACCATAATAAATAACCACATAAATAACTAATAAAAAACGTATAGGCAAATGGTAAAAACATCTGCTCAGCATAAATGAAATTTACAATAATTGGAGGCAGCATACTAATGCTAAACATACATAGAATCATACCAAGAATAGCAAATATATATTGCCAACGCATATTTAGATATCCTCTTTAGTTAAAATTGGCGTAAAAAAGTAAGCTGGCTCTTCATAAGGGTGAGCTGCAAAAAAAGCATTTAATACTTTTTGCATTAAATCTTTAGCGCAAATTATATTTACTAGATACTCATCCAAACTTGTCATTTTATTTTTTTCTCCCATTGCAGGATTGCTATTAGCCCCAGCAATGAACTGCCCTTGACCTAATACTTGCCAACCACAACAACTATATTCCCCAATCACCCCAGCACCTGCCTCAAAAACAGCATTTTTCACAGCCTCTACATCGGCTGTGGGAACATAAAAAGAAAAATTAAAATACGCCATCTAAACCTCCATGCAACAAGCTCATCTATTATCTTACATCACCAGAAAATAAGCAACCAAGTTCAGAAAATAGTCCCATGAATTAAGCATCGACAATCTTTAAAAAAAGCATTATTATTATTACTGGCATAGCTTAAAGGCATGGACTAACAAAGCGGGGAGCAAACAATGAAATCAAAACAAAACCTAATATTTATAAGCTTACTTTTATCACACCTAACGATCCATGCATACCAGAGTGAAACCACAATAAGCGCAGAAAAACCGATAATATATTGCCCAGAAGCAAATCAACTTATAAAAAAAGGCCTAAATTGGAAGTCAACAACAAATATTGTCTGGAAAAGCTCCGAAGCATCCTTTGGTGATGAAATATCACATTTTTCAGGCGCACAATGGCAAGGCGTAAAAGTAGGTCCTATGATTTGCATATATGAGAGCAAAACTAAAGGAGTATTTCCTATTGAAGTACAAAATAATCACTTGTTTGAACAGCCAACGCAAAAAAACTGGAGTGTTGGCGAAGATAACTACTTAAACTGTGTATCTAACAATATTAAGGACTGCCCTCTTACGCCCAAAATAAAAGCTGCAACACCAACGTCAACCAGGCAGATATTCCAAGAGATAGGCGCGCAATAATAAATTCTAAATGCTAACGGGCTTAATCCAACCAGAAATAATTTGCGGACGCAACTTAGCTGAAATATAAGTTTTTATAGTATCTTTCTTGCTTGGATAACAAGGGCTAACCACTATACGCAAAACCTTCATAATAACTCCTGCCGTAAAGAGATTAATATCTCCCCATCATAATAGTCACTAAATTCAGGCATAATTAAAAAACTAAAGCCATAAAAATAGTAGCGCTCCAAATTAAAGTTATAACGTAAAAAAATCTGGCCCAAATTAAGAGAGAAAAACCTTAAAAAACTGCATAATGACGAATTAACTGAGGAAGATAAATGCATAGGCACCCAGTCATCATCTTGTTTTTTTAATGCAAATAATTGCTCGCCAACGCATAGCACACAAACCCAGCAGCCACTAGTTTTAACCACAGCAAAAACACTGTCATCACTAAAACAACCAAAGTCATCTATCCCAGAAACACTGTTATCACTAATAAAAAATAAATTCTTAGCAGAGGATAATTCTAATCCAGTTGCAGAATCAACATAATAAAAGTCAGGACATAATAAACCAAACTTAGGAGCAACTGCATATAAACTAGGGAGATGACTCATGGTTCCAGACCATAAATTTGCAGGCAGAACTCCTACTTTTTTTGGAATACGCAATAATAAATATTGCAAATAAGAATTCCAAGAATTTGCAATATAGTTAAGATCAGTTTCATTCTCACAATATATTTTTGAGCTTGCAGCAGCTGACTCCCGCCCACAATAAACAGCATTAATATCATCAACATTAATTCTGTTTCCTCTCAGCCACAAACATGGCTCTTGCAAATACTGCCCAACAGATAAACTTCTAGCCACATCAGAACTAGACAAACATAAATGGCCAATATTATTGTCTTGCAAATAATTAAGTAAAATGCCACCTACCCTATCAGAGTAATTAAGAAGCATTATCATAAGAGATCCCCTGACAGCATAACTGAAGCCAAACTTTCACTAACCGGGAACCCCGCTATTTTTTCTTCAAAATAATTATAACCAGGCGCCGGATTTGCTTCTAAAAAATAATAATCCCCCCCTGCTAAAATCAAATCTATGCCACAGAACGTCATGCCTAAAAACTTTGCAATGTTGACGCAGGCACCTTCTATAGCCGCAGGCAGCCTATACAACTGAAAGACAGTCGCATCATTATAGCGATAATCTACAATATCTGACTTTATTAAAATCGCAACGATCTTATCAAGTACAACATGCACCCTAATATTATCACCTTTTATATATTCTTGAAATAATACAGGCTCTGTAACATGGCGCTTACTGTTAGTGGCAAACTGTTTCACGATAGAGCGAGTTGAGCTAATTGATTTAAAAATAACATCCTCACCAACATCATCGATCTCGATATTCGCAAAACATGAATAACGCGGCAATTTTAAGCCAAAATTCCTAACCAAATAACTTTGATAAGGCTTAGATCCGTTCGACATCATGCTAGCTGGTCGATTTAAAACGACATCATACTCATAATCTAACAAGCCCCATAATCTACAGTTAGCATGGCGCTGCTCTTTAGAATAATCAGCGCCC
>JABJPE010000063.1 GCA_018664045.1 Legionellales bacterium
GCACCAATTATCACAATATTTTTATACATAACTAAAATTCCATTTTAAATATTAAAGGCGGCCCCACTTTTCAAACAACCTAACAATAGACCTCTCTCTTGTAGGCAATTCAGATATATTATTAGCAAACCACTTTAGCTCGAGTGACTCACTATTCTTTGATGCCACAGCATCTTCATCATCTATTCTAAATAAAAACCTTATATCATAGTGATAGTGGGCATGTTCTTTATCATTATCAGGAACTAAATGAACATCAATATCAAAAATGCTTTTTCTGACTAATTTAATTGGCATAATTCCTGACTCTTCCTGAGCTTCTTTTAATGCAACCCTTATCACGTCATTATCGCCATCGCAGTGCCCTCCTAGCTGTAACCACATATTAAGTTTTGAGTGATGCATAAGCAGAGCAGATGCCCCATCATAACTCAACAAAAAACTCGAAGCGGTGATATGACCATAAGAACAACTTCTATTAAAACAATCTGGATGTGACTGGATAAAATCTAGTATCTTATCTCTGTATATTTTTTCTTCTGAAAATACAGGACTATAGGTATTAACCAAGTTAAGTAATCCATCCCTGTGCATATTAGCTCCTTAAATAATTAACATTTATTGTAATAGTAATATATATTTGCGAACATTAAATCGCGATAAAAACAAATACTACATATGATTTGAAATATTTAAATATAATAACCAATAAATGAAAATTTGTAAAATGTAACAATGTTATTTAAATTCTGATATAGCTAGCTCTTATACGGAATCTCTACCAAGACTTCATTTTTCCTTAAAAAAGGCATGGTCCATGGAGGGTTATAAAAAGCATATATAGGTGATGACAGCATCTTTATATTATTTTTTGCCAAATACCCTAGTAACTTATCTTTATTCTTTTGTAAATTTTTATCAGAAATTAACCCAGAGAATACAATAACTGCATATTGTTTCTTAGGGATAGATTCAATGTGTACTTTGCTATTTATCGGTTTTGGCAAAGTTTCCTTAGTATACTTAGAAGGCATTACAAAAGAAACTTCCCAGCTATTATTAACTTTTTTTTGTCTAACTGGAGCCGTCATTTTAATTTTTTGTTGCGTAACTGGGGGCGGTGCGCCTATATCTTCTTGAACTGACACTTGTTTTACTGGGGACGTCATATTCATTTTATTTTGCGCTGTATTATCACCAAATATATAGGCCGCTAATAATTTAAAACCACTACTAACTGCTGCCTGCCTTTCTCCATCAACTCTTACTTTTGCAATTATCATAGGCTCATAATGGCGTATTTCTATATCACCATCTTTTTGCACTATACTATATTTAGGTTGTTCCACATTACTCACGATAGCCCCCCACATAATAAATAATATTAATAATGATAAAAAAGATAATAAAAGTACTTTAAGTTTATTTTTCATGTTTATCTCCATATTCATTATTTAATTTTGCCCTATTTCTTCTACATCTTTCTGAGCAATACTTAACTTCAAACCAAACTTTTTCCCATTTTTTTCTCCAGGAGAAAGGCCTAGAACAAACTGGGCATATTTTCTCTAGTAGCTTCTGCTTACCCATATTACCTTGTAAATTATATAAATGAACTTATAGGGTAAAGCATTATTATATTAAAACAACTAAAATAGTGAATCTAAAAACTTTTCACTATCATGCAAGATCGCATTTTTCTTTTTTTCATCCATGCGATCGAAAATTTTATACATCATGCCTATTCTATGATTTTTTATAAGCTTATCCCTATTCCTAGAAAGAAAATCCCAGTACAAATAATTAAAAGGGCATGCATTACCACCATTTTTCTCAGAAACTTTATATTTACAGCCCCTGCAGTAATCAGACATTTTGTTAATATAAGAGCCGCCAGCAGCGTATGGCTTGCTTGCAAGATAACCACCATCGGCAAAAAGTATCATTCCTGAAACATTTGGCAATTCCACCCATTCATAAGCGTCAGCATATACAACTAAAAACCAATCATTTACTTCCTGTGGATTTATACCTGCGATTAATGCAAAATTACCAAGAACCATTAATCTTTGGATGTGATGAGCATAAGCATTATCATATGTTTCATTTACACACTGACTTAGGCAGTTCATATCAGTGTTACCATCCCAATAAAAACTTGGTAAGTTACGATTTGCACCAAAATAGTTCAATTCTTTATATTGCGGCATTTTAAACCAATAAATACCCCTAACAAACTCTCTCCACCCAAGAATTTGCCTAACAAAACCTTCTACAGCATTAAGAGGAGCGCTACCTTTATTATAAAAATCAACAGCCAAATTGATACATTCAAGCGGCAGAAGCAAACCACAATTCAAATAAAAACTTATATGAGAGTGATACATCCAAGCCTCACCAGTAACCATAGCATCCTGATAATCACCGAACAAAACCAACCTGTTATTAATAAAATTATCTAGCGCTAGTAAGGCATCACTCCTGGTTACAGCAAAATGAAAACCTTTAATATTGCCAAAATGGTTCGGAAATTTTGTCTCTACCGTGGCTATAACATTTTTTGTTATCTCATCGGGCTCTATAGAAAATGGTTTAGGAACCTCTAGCCCCGACTTCGGTGGTTTTCTATTGCTTGCATCATAATTCCACTTGCCACCAACAGGCTTTTTCCCTTCCATCAAAATATCATATTTAACACGCAAAGATCTGTAGAAATATTCCATCAATAAACTTTTTCTACCTTCTGCCCAGTTGATAAAAAAACTAGTGCTAGCTAAAAAACGAGTATCTTCTCTAATTTCAAGTTCACTGATCTCGTTTAATTTTTGTGCATCTTGCCATAAAGAGTATTCACTTGGCTTAGTAATAATTATGCGGTCTACTTCATATTGTTTTTTTAGCTCTAGGACAGCATCTTTTAAGCTTAAGATGTTATCTTCTATCTTTATATAAACAACATTTATTTTTTTATCTTGTAACTGATTTGCAAAATGGCGCATTGCAGAAAACAATAATACTAACTTCTTTTTATGATGTTTAACTGCGGCTGCCCATCCTAATAGCTCAGGCATTAATATTATATCTGAAGAACTATCTAAACCCTCTAAAGATGAAATATTATCAGATAACTGGTCATGCAATATAATTCTAAGACTAGTCATTTTGCTCCTTCTTCAAGCTAGCGAAAGCTGCAAGTGCATACTCACGAGATTTTTTCAAATCCACTATTGGCTTTGGATAAGTATCACCCAATACTATACCAGATTCCTTTAATATAAGCAGGGGAGCCTCCCATGGGGAAAACAAAAACTTATTAGGTAACTTAGCTATTTCAGGCACATACTTGCGAACATACTCGCCATCTGAATCAAACTTTTGACCTTGAGTTACCGGGTTAAATATTCTAAAGTAAGGTGATGCGTCAGCGCCACAACCTGCAACCCATTGCCAACTTGCACTATTACTGGCTAAATCAGCATCTACCAGACAATCCCAAAACCACCTCTCGCCATAACGCCAGTCAAGACAAAGATTTTTCACAAGGAAAGACCCCACTACCATTCTAACCCTATTATGCATGAAGCCTGTTTGATACAATTCTCTCATGCCAGCATCGACCATTGGGATGCCTGTCTTACCTTCCTGCCATGCTTTTAAACTTACTTCATCATCTTTCCATGGAAAATTATCAAATTTTTGCTGAAGGTTTTTAAAAGGTAAATCTTGATTAAAATAAAGTTGGCTATATGAAAACTCCCTCCAACCTAGCTCGCTACAAAAATGATCAGAGTTTGCATCATCATATAAATCTTTAATTGTGTACCAAAGCTGATTAGGAGATATTTCACCAAAGTGAATGTTAGCAGAAAGGCGAGATACAAATGGGCATGCCGGGAAATTGCGCCCATCTTTATAATTTGACAACCCAACCTCTATAAAATCATCCAGCTTTTGTTGCGCGGCACTTTCGCCTACCTTGCAATGATCAATCATTAATTGGTGCCAATTATTATTTGGCAACAAATTTAAATCCTCCAAACCAATGCTATGCTTGGGGTCTTTAAAATAAACACCTGCGTCTGGCTTTAAAATTGGCTCACGTGGTGGTTTTGCACCTAAACAGCCTTTTCTGTAAAAAGGGGTAAACACCTTGTACGGATCGCCATTATCTTTCACAACATTCCACGGTTCCCATAGTAAGGAACCATTATAACTATGCACATTTATATTATTTTCTTGTAGATTTTCTTTTATATTCTTATCACGCTTAACTCGCCATGGTTCATAACAACGGTTCCAGTATATATCTGTAACGTTATACTCAGAACATAACCTCTTCAACACTGCTATTGGGTCAGCATTATAAATAGACAAATAATTGTCAAGGCTATCATCTAATAATTTTAAAGATTTATGCAGCCAAACCCTACTTGCCTGACCCATCTTGTAACTTTCTGAGTTATAGTCATCTAGAATATAAAGTGGCAGAACTCTACCTGCTTTAGATGCTGCACATAATGCAGGATTGTCAGATAAGCGTAAATCCTGACGGAACCAATATATCACAATATTGTCTTTCATAGTGGCAATTCTCCTTGATTATTATCTTTCTTCTTCACAGCAACATTAGATTTAAAAGGTGATTTACGACTGCCGTGCTTCTGTACAATTATATTTGATTCTAGCATGTGGCCCATACTTTTCCTTACACTATAAATTTTATCAGCAGCATTTTTTCTTGCAACTTTTTCATCCACAATTGGCAATGGATATCCGTTAAGATATTCTGGGTTTTTCCATGGCATATGAATAAATTCTTTGGGCATATTAGCAAGTTCAGGAATCCAATGATAGATAAATTCACCATCAGGATCATTATCTACACCCTGCTTAATAGGGTTGTATATCCTAATACTGTTAATGCCAGTCGTGCCAGATTGCATTTGAATTTGTGAATAGTGAATGCCAGGCTCATAGTCTGTAAATTGGGAGGCCAAAAAAATAGCAACTTTTGGCCAATGCAACCATAGATGATAACTAGCAAAACTAACTAGCATAGCCCGCATTCTAAAATTTATCCATCCATGCTTTCGAAGCGCACGCATAGAAGCATCAATCATAGGGTAGCCTGTCTGCCCATTTTTCCACGCAACAAAATAATCATTATTGAAGTCATTCTCTCTTATCCCATCATACATGAAGTGCATGTTAGAGAACTCTATACTTGGTTGATCTTCAAATTTTTGAATAAAGTGACAGTGCCATCTTAAGCGTCCTGAAAAGGAACGCATAGCACTTGGCAACTTCCCTTTCTGCCCCCTTGGCAAGTTTTTTATAGTATCGATACGCAACTGAGTTATTTGAAAAACCTCCCTTAATGAAATCAAACCAAAAGCGAGATATGGCGAAATTCTTGAACAACTCTCATAAGCTGTAACAGGAGAGGACATTTCTTTTGTATAATATTCTCCGCGTAAATTAAGAAAATTATCTAATAAATCTAGGCCTTTTTCTCTACTACCTCTCTGTCTTAAAAGAGCACCATCATTTTGCAAACCCAAACTCTCAGGTGTTGGAATATCGTCTATAATAATTTGGGTCTTTGAGAGAAAGGGTGGGGCCCCACACAAAGGTTTCTGCATTGTTATAAACCATTTTTTTGCTCACCCGTCCCTGCAATCTATATTACGTATTACACCATTTTGTGGAATTTGGCGCCAAGGTATACCTTTTTCTTTTAGATATTTAGCAACACCTTTATCTCGCTCATATGTCCATCCGTTCCAGGTTTCTTCATGTGACCATACTTTTGTAACGTTATGTGTGTTTAATATTTCAGAAAAAACATCCAGGACGTTCCCCACCTTAATTATTAAAGGCTGTCCAAGCAAAGACAATGATTTTTGTAAGTCCTTGAGAGACTCTTGTAAAAAACAGTACTGCCGATAACTAAGGTCAGGTTGCTTCCATAAATCTGGCTCAATTATATATAAGGGTATTACATGACCTATTTTAGATGCATCAGACAACACTTGGTTATCATTAACTCTTAAATCTCTCTTAAACCAAACAATATTTATAGTTATAATCATCTCCTTAAATTAATTATATTCATATTATATGTTTTTTTAGCTCATAGAATAGATGCATAGCACTGCTGTATCCAGACTCTACCCTGCCCTGAACACACCAATCCCCGCATACACCTATTTGCATTTTATTATCAAGAAAACTATTGTATTGCTGCTTTTCTATATTCGCATAACGCCATCTCTGTATCCCTATAAAATCTGCTTTACTCACATCAAAACCAACAACTTTAGTCGTTTCATTGCATAAAAAATTAATGACACTATCTTTGTCTTCATCTATATGCTTTTCAGCCCAGCTATTTGTTGAATGCACAAGTAGAGAACAACCAGAGTCCCTATCAGGCTTAGAGCTATTTACCGAGATCCAGCTAATATCATAATTTTTCACCAATGCAGCATCATACCCCAAGTCTAAATCCTCATTAAAACCTAGCATCAATGAAAAACAAGCCTGCATTTTTATATGCTTAATTATATTTTTCATAGGAGTATCATTTGGCAAAAGATCATATGTTTGAGCTGATGGTGCAGTTATTAAAACCCAATCAAATTCACCCAAAAGTTCATTTTGCCCGTCAAATAAATGCCACTTATCTTTTTTACTTATTTTAGTAACTTCAGAATTTAATTTAATATTGAGATCTTTTGATAAATACTTCCCAATAGCATTCATATTAGGTGCGCCAACGTAATGTGCTTTTTCTTCACCCCACATCACTGTTCTTAGTTTTGTGTTTTCATCTATCTCAGCAAATCTAGCGTCCCACCTTTTAACAACCCCTTCTTCCAACATAGGAGAGATAAAATCTTTAAATTCTTTTGTTTTTGCGATAAAAAACTGCGCGCCATGATCAAATTTATATTCCGATGCATACCTCGTTGCCATTCTCCCACCAACTCCACGAGATTTTTCAAACACGGTTATCTTTGCATGGCCTTTAAGATTATGGGCTAACGTTAACCCAGATAATCCAGAACCTATAATTGCTATATTCAACATAACTAAAAAACACCAGTAAAATAAAATTACAAAATGAAAAATATACTATAATTTAGCATTTTTTTATACTTAATTATTTAATACAAGGAAAAAATTAGTGCTTTATATTTTGTGAGCTAGGCCAACTATATTTGGCAATCAGTTATAACATAGCAAACAAACGGATTGCCATTAATTACTAAAGAGTTACTGGCAATGCTTAACTAACCCTGCCGCCTTTAGTCATTGCATATGGGTCTATGGCACTTTTAAATTCGGCATCAGATAAATACTTAAAATGCTTATTAGCATCAGCCAAAGTTAAATCATGCTCATCAGCATAATGGGCCATCTGACAAGCTTTATCATAACCAATAATAGGAGTTAAAGAGGTCACTAGCATTAAAGATTCATGTAAATACTTATCAATTACTTTTTTATTTGGCTGCATACCTTTTAACATATACAAAGAAAAATTAGTGCAGCTATCCCCCACAGCATAAATTGACTTTAATATATTAAATATCATTAGAGGCTTATAGACATTCATTTCTAAATAGCCTGCACTACCACCTATCGCAACTGCAGCATCTGCCCCAATTACTTGCGCTGCGACCATTGCCATAGCCTCACACTGGGTTGGATTCACTTTGCCAGGCATGATTGAAGAGCCTGGCTCATTTTCAGGCAGTTTCAACTCATTAAAACCCGCGCGCGGCCCACAGCTTAAAAGACGAATATCATTGGCAATTTTAAATAACGATACTGCTAAGGTTTTAATCTGTCCCATAATAGCAACTAAAGCATCATGCGAGCCATGTACTTCAAATTTATTAGGAGCGGTCACAAATGGCAATCCAGTTTCAGCAGCTATATATGCAGCTGACTTTTCAGCATAACCCTCTGGTGCATTTAACCCAGTTCCTAGCGCTGTGCCACCTAGAGCCAATTCATAAACATCAGTTAAAGCATGCTCAAGCCTGGCTACATCTTTTTGCAAAAGCGCCGCATACCCAGAGAACTCTTGACCTAATGTAAGTGGCACTGCATCTTGCATGTGGGTGCGACCTATTTTAGCAATATCAGCCCAAGACTCAGATTTTGCTGCTAAATGCTGCTGCATTAATTTCACAGCTGGTAGTAACTGTTTTGATATCCCCACAGCTGTTGCGATGTACATTGCCGTTGGGAACACGTCATTAGATGACTGTGACATATTAACATGATCATTTGGATGTATTGGGTCCTTACTTCCCAGTACTCCACCGGCAATTTCAATAGCACGGTTAGATATCACCTCGTTAACATTCATATTAGATTGGGTGCCACTGCCTGTCATCCACACATGCAGCGGAAAATGGTCATCAAGCTTGCCGGCGATAATTTCATCTGCTGCTTTTAGAATTAAATCTTTTTTATCAACATCTAAAATACCTAAGTCACAATTAGCTCGCGCAGCTGCTTTTTTTAGGATCGCCATAGCTTTAATTACATCTTGTGGCATTTGGTCATCGCCAATGGTGAAATACTTGATTGAACGCTGGGTTTGTGCACCCCAATACTTAGAATTATCAACTTTAACCTTACCCATGCTATCTGTTTCTATTCTTGTATTTGTCATTAAGGTCCCCATAATAAATTTTAACAAATGCTTATTTTCAACCACTACCAGTAGGCAATAATTTTATAAATTTAACATAATAATTAAAATAAACAAAATTGTTTTAGAGAAATAAAAGTATTGTTTTTGCCAGTGTCTTATTCCTCTCTAGTCTAATCTTACTTTATATAACACAATATACGCTATCAAAAGTTATTTGTTATACACGCCTTAACCCACGCTATAATAGTTTGTCGCCTCTTGTACTTCCTGCCCCGCTTCTTCCTGTATTGACACAGGGTCAACACATCGTGAATTATCCTTGTTTGCCTCAAAATATGTAGTAGTAGTACTAGCTTTTTCTTGAGATATTGCGGCCTCTCTTTCTACAAAACCTTCTACAGCATCCTTATTACTCAATATAATATCTTCTGCCGGCCTTATATCTCCCTCTTCAATGATATTTCTAGTAAATGGACAGGTGTTTTTACCTGTGGCACGCCATGCATTAAGAGCGCTTCTATCTATAGCTTCTGGGCATTCACCAATCCTTATTGGGTCTGTCATAAATGTGCCATTTAAATGTATTCAATATCCCACAGTTTTCTTAAGAAAATCTTAAGACATTAAAAAACTTTATAATTAATTATTTATATGATTACCTAACTACTCTATTATACCACAAGCTATTTTCACACCTGAATCACCTGATGGCTGTGAAACAAAATCATCAACTCCAGCATGTATAATTA
>JABJPE010000064.1 GCA_018664045.1 Legionellales bacterium
CTTTTCTGTAGTTGAAGAATATTGCGGGCATGGCATTGGCAAAACCCTACATGAAGAACCACAAGTACTTCACTATGGCAAACCAGGACAAGGCATGACTATCAAAGAAGGCATGGTATTTACCATAGAACCTATGATCAATGCAGGCAAAAAATACAATAAATTACTAGCTGACGGCTGGACTGTAGTCACAAAAGATAAAAGTCTGTCAGCGCAGTGGGAACACACTTTAGTCATCACTAAAGATGGCAGTGAAATTTTATCATTGAGAAATGAAGAAAAAGAATAACAATACAAGTTATTGAGCTGCTTAAGTATAGAAATTATGGCAATCTAGATTAGACTTATTATCGTTATATGATTGCGCAATTTTAGACTTAGAAAACTTTTCAAGATCATCAGAAGTAACTAAACTTGGGGCATTCTTTTTAGCAAACCTTCCAACTAAACCCAAGTATTTAACTGTTTTTCTTGGGTTATTTTCTGGAGATCCAACTACTTTTTCAAAGGCTTCCAAAGCAACCGTATTAGTGTAACCAAGGCTTTTTAATATCTTACATGTAGTTTGTTTATCAGGCTTTTCCATATTAATCTTACTGAATCTGGAGGTAAAAGCACCATCGTCATTTTGCATATCCTCAAACTTGTCAGTTGCACCAATAATTCTAATTTTATTCTTAAAACTTTTGCTCCCATCCAGATAAGGCTTTAGCATCTCTGATACAGAACGTGGCCCATGATCCATTCGGTCTCCATTACTAACCAACATATGAATCTCATCGACAAACAAAATAACATTATTTTGTTGCACATATTTTAAAATATTCTGTATCTTTCTCTCTGTTTCACCTAAGTATTTAGTTCCAGAGTTAAAATCAATGTGACTTAGCTTTATTATTTTAACATCTTTTAAATTGGGATATTCCTCATCACAATCACCTCTTGCAATTTTATAGGCCAACTCTTCAACTAGAGCGGTCTTCCCAATACCAGCTTCCCCAGAAATAATAATGTTACCTTCAGACACTGCGCCGGCAATTTCTGTTATAAGCTCATTATAATTCAGATCTCTTCGTTTCTTATTTTCAATTTCGTTACGCATTACTTCTACAAGATCTTCACCAAAATCGGAATGAAAAGTGTCGGCATCAAAAAACCAAGGGGAAACTTGCGCCGCCACCACAAGGAAAGAAAGAAAAAAAATAATTAACTCGAAATAAAAAGGGAGAGAGCTTAAAGAAAAGGGTGTAATAACTGCCAATAAATTTAAACCTGCAGGGACCAAAAGACCTCAATACAAGCAGCAAGACAAGAACTCAAAACAAGAAAAACAACCGTTTTCCCAACAAAACCAAGTGTATTAGTTATAGTATCTAATGTAGTTGCTGTCATATTATAATACTCTTAATTTTCAAGACCTTGATAAATATATTGAAAATTAGTTAAATTGTCAAGCAACCCGAATGACACCGTGTTAAAACACAACAATTATTTTTTCCAAGGGTCTTTTCTCAATTTACAATCTATGTATAAAAATTACTCCACAGAACATTTAACCACTATAAAATATAAGCGGCACCTGGCCGTTGCAACCCACCTTTTTTTAAGATAATGATATTAACATAAAAGTGATGCTTTACAACTGCAATTGTGTTCCCCTATTCATTTTAGTTTAACAACATTCACACTTAATTTAATATTGCCAATAACCTGGGTAGCCGCAGATGCAATAGATGGAAATGAATCGCCAACAACTTATCAATTTGACCTATAGATCAACAGTTTTATTTGAATAATTGGTGGGCCCACGAGGACTCGAACCTCGGACCAAGGGATTATGAGTCCCCTGCTCTAACCAACTGAGCTATGGGCCCGCTCAGACTTGAGATATATGCATTATAACCTGATAAAAAAGGTTTGCAAGGGCATTTTTAAAAATGGTAGCCAAAATACACTCTTGGCAATAAATCAACATCATCACCACCACCTAAGCCGTAATGAGTATAAGCTATGCCAAGCTCATATTCAGATTGCGCGCCAAAGTTAGCACCTATAGTAATGTCAGTTTCCATTTTTATGTCAGAACCCAAACTGTAATGATCACCAAAATCTTTTCTACCAAAATAAGCCACTCCAACTCCAAAATCAAAATAAGGAGAAAACAGCTCATTATTACTTGGTAAAACAAAACGAAGTGAAGGCGTTAAATGCAGACCGACAAAAGAGTTATCCGCAACCGAATTATCCTGCCACCTAGTAATACCAAATAACAAGTGACCTGCGGAATTCTGTGTTGGATATAATGGTAAATCCCAACACCAATCATGCCCAAACACATTGACATCACTTGAAGTGGTTCTGCCATAATTTAAATTAAGGCCATCAAATCTTCCTGTAGATAAATCAGCCTCAGCAACGCCGACACAAAGCGTGGATAACAATATAAATATTTTTTTAGACATAAATAACCTCCTAACTAAAAAATCACTCAAATAAAGAATTCAAAGTGGAAAACATGTTTTTATCTTGCAGAAAGAATAATAAACTATCTTCCACATCTAGTAAAACATCTTTTTTGAAAATAATATCTCCACCTCTATATAAAGCACAAAAAACAACTCCTTCCGGAAACTTTATTGTACTTAAATTTTTTCCAACAATGCCAGTTGCTTTTTCTGGCATAATTTCAAAAGACATAATTTCTGACACGCCTCGAGATAAAGTATAAACTTGAGTTACATGAATAGGCTGGATTAAAGTTAACACATGGCTAATACTACTTTGCTGAGGAGACACAAACGCATCAATATTACTCTTTGCAAATATCTCCATATACTCACTATTATTTACCAAAGACAAGGCATGCTTAGCACCTAAATATTTAGCTTGCAATGAACTGATTATATTATCCTCATCATCACTAGTCAGGGCACAAAAAACATCAATCCCCTCTACGTTTTCTTGGAATAACAGCTCTCGCTCTGAAGCATCTCCTTGCAAAACAGTAACGTCACGTAAATCTCGAGATAATTGACTGCAAACTTCTTTATCGTGGTCAATAACTTTGATATTTTTTGATATCTTTAGCATTTTTTTTGCAACAATTGCACCTACACCCCCACCCCCTGCAATAATGACTCTAGATACTTTTCCCACCCTAGAAAATCCAAACTTCAGCAAA
The DNA here is from genome assembly GCA_018664045.1 of Legionellales bacterium. Lineage (GTDB taxonomy): Bacteria > Pseudomonadota > Gammaproteobacteria > Comchoanobacterales > Comchoanobacteraceae > JABJPE01. The sequence goes on from JABJPE010000064.1 coordinate 3,182, forward strand.
AGACTTTGCACTAACTTTTGAGGGGAAATAATGTAAATCTCATCATGTTCTAACAATTTAAAGTCTCGTCTCAATCTTAAATATTTGTTATTTCTTTGTACCGCAACTGCGTTAGAATTTAATTTTTCGATTTCAATTGTAACTTTATGCCAAACTCTACCACAAAGACTTGAATCTTTGGTTACCTTAACTAAAACCAAGCTTAGTTTAATGTCATCAAAAGGGAAAACCCCAGTTGCACCAATATTTTGAATTAGTCGAAGAACACTGCTAGCGACCGCATCCTCTGGGTTTAAAAAAACATCGATTGGAAGATTTTCATTGCCAAACAACTCATTTTTAATAAAATAATGGTCTGATCTAATCCTAGCCATTTTAACTGGCACTTTAAACAGAGAGTATGCAACCTGGCAAGCAATCATATTCACCTCATCACTTACAGTTGCGGCAATTATAACATCCATCTGATCTGCGCGTGCCGACCTCAGCACATCGGGATATGAAGGACTCCCACCTACAGTTCTTATATCTAACTGCTGCTGCATATTTTTAAGAGACTTTATGTCGTCGCAGACGACAGTCACATCACATCCTTGATCAACCAATTCACAAGCCAGTGAGTCCCCCACCCTAGAGCTTCCTAAAATTAAGATTCGCATATTCATCCTGAAAAATAAAACCACTAAACATAACTACATTTTATTGTAAGAAAAAATAACAAAAGAAGCAATCAACAAAGCCTGTATAAAAACACACTTATACTTAAAGTATATTATAAATATAACCCTAGGAAAAATAATGCGATCAAAAAAAGGAAACCTAATGATAGAATACTCAATAGCTCTAGCTCTTAGCGCTGTGCTATTTATATTATGTGAAAAAGCAATCATGGCTCAATTAAAAGTTAGCAGTGAAGTTACAAATAAAGAATTCTTGGCTGAAAGAATTATACTGCTACATCAAGTTTTGAAAAATGAACTAAAGTGCAACAACGAACAAATGCAATTTACAGTTCACAAAAAAGACCATAGTGATCACGATAGTATGACAGTGCTTTGTAAAAAAAATGGAGGGGTATACCATGAAAAAAAACTATACCTGCAAGAGGACAAAACATGTAGGCTGTATATTAAAACTCATGACAAAACAGCAAGAAGCATTCTGAACGGGGTGTGTGCATGGGAAATAAATTCAACCAAAGACAAGGAGCACAACAAAATAACACTGCACCCTAAAATATGTTTACACGATAGAAAAAAATGCATTGAAACAAAAATGGTTTTTTCGATATGAGCGAAATTAAAGCACCCTGCAAACAAAGCGGGTATATTTTAATTTGGGTAGTTATAGTTATAAATTGCATAGGGTTAGAAATATTTACGCAGAGTCGCGAACTACAAGCACTAAAAAAAATTATAACATCTGATAATTATCAATGAAAACAGCAAACAACATAACAATAACCATAAACAAACAATCAAAAATATTAAAATTAATTATAACAACTAATTACTGCTTACTTTTAATACTGATTGTAGCTATAAAAACAAATTATAAAATTAAAATATTAATTGTTATTTTAAGCTCTCTAAGTTTATATAATGACTTAGAAAAACACTTTATGAAATCAAACAGGAAAACAATAAAATCAATACACTATAATCACCCTGGATTTTGGCGGCTCTCATTATCAAACGGCAATAGTCAAGCAGCTTTGTTAAAAAGGCCCATATTCAAAACCACGTTGTTTATAATCTTAAATTTTGAAGACTTAGAAACAAAAGACACCTACAAAATATTGATTGCCAAAGACAGTATTGACTCAGCACTATTCCACAAATTGAGATTTTTATGTAATATATTGCTTTAACCTTGGTTATAAATTGTTTTAAAGCTTTTTTTTATTATAGTTGGCCTACCATCATATTTAGCTTCTTTTTTTTGAAAATCTAAATTATAGTGCCCCCCTCTGCTCTCTTTACGATCAATAGCAGAGCATACTGTTAAAAGCGCAAGCTGAGACGCACTCCTTAACTCTAATAAATCAGCGTCTATTTGTGAATCTGCAAAAATATCGTCCACTTCTGCATTTATTGCCAAAAGTTGCTTTTTGGCGAAACAAAGACCATCAACTGTTCTTATAATGCCCACATGATCCCACATTATTTTTTTTATTGTCTCGAGGCATGATGAGATACAGTCTGACCGATTAATTTTATCGTTAAGATAGGCACAACTCCCTTCAGATGACTGCTCTGTTATAGGCATATTTATTTCTATTGCTTTAATTGCATTTTTTGCACTAACAACACACTCCATAAGTGAATTGCTAGCAAGCCTGTTAGCCCCGTGCAGCCCAGTGTAAGCACACTCTCCAACCACATATAAATTTTCAATGCTAGAGCGGCTATTCTCATCAACTACTACACCACCACAACTGTAATGTGATGAAGGCAATACTGGAATTTTGTTTTTAGTAATATCTAGGCCGTAAGACATACAATTACGGTATAACCCAGGAAAACGTTTTTTTATATATTTTGCATTTTTATGCGATATATCCAAGTATAAATGATCAACCCCAAGCCTTTGCATTTCAACCAACATTGCACGTGAAACTATATCACGAGTTGCCAACTCACCATCAGGATGATACTTATCCATAAATCTTTCACCACTCGCCGCACATAAAATCCCTCCTTCACCACGTACAGCTTCACTGATCAACACTGGACGACCAGAATTAGTATACAAACATGTTGGGTGAAATTGGTTAAACTCTAAATTAGCGACACTACAACCAGCTCGCCAAGCCATAGAAATCCCATCTCCAAGTGAGTTATCAGGGTTAGTGCTTTTTGAATAAAGACCACTAGCGCCACCCGAGCAAAGTACAAAGCGCCTAGCGACGATACTATAAATAGAATTGTCTTCATTGTTTAACACTTTAAGCGAGGTCACTTTATTATCTACAGTTACAAAGTCTATTGCAGTTACATTGGTATAAACCTGAATATTAGGAGCTATATTTACATTCTTTTGCAAAGAAGCCATTATTTTTTTCCCTGTCTCATCATATGAATGAACAATACGAGAGCAGCTATGACCACCCTCTTTTGTAAACAATAGATTTTCGTCTTTATCTAAGTTAAAAACAACTCCCTGCTGACGTAACCATGCCACAGCATCTTTTGCTTTGTATACATATTTACGAACAATCTCTTCATCACACAAACCATCACCACTGTAGATGGTGTCTTTAGCATGTACATTAGCATCATCATCAGAAAAAGAAACAGCAATCCCACCTTGCGCATAAGAAGATGCATTCATGCCGGCAGTAGATTTAGATATGATTGTAACTTTGTATTTACTAGATAAATCAAGCGCAGCTACTAGTCCAGATAAACCAGCACCTATAACACATACATCTGTAATAACATTATTTTCAATCATTCAAAACAACCCATATAATAATCACCTGTGTATTCTACATATAAATCAATTTAAAAAAAACAATAAACGTTACTTTTAGCCAAACCATATGTTATGCTTTTTTTGCGAAAGATATTTCGAGTCTTTAAAAAGGAAATAAGTTTAAGGAGACTGCATGAACAATTATATGAAATACACAGCACTAGCTAGTTTAATGCTTTTTAGTTTTTTTCAGGGAATGATTAATATTTACATTGGTGGCGTTGAAAATACACTTGGCAATACCTTTCACTTTAAAGCACCCGCATTTACCACCTTGACTGCTTGTTTGTTTTTTGGAAACGGCGTTGGCTGTATAATCGGAGGGACGTTAATTGATCGTTATGGCGCCGGCACAATATCAAGCATCTGTGGATTTATTGCTGTGATTGGGGTTTTTATTTTCACTATGAGCCATACTTTTTATGCTTTTGGCATTAGTGAGTTTATTATTGGGCTAGGCGTGTCTGTATGGTACCCTAGTGGACTTGAAGTTCTTAAAATCCATTTCGACCCCCTAAAACTTCCTTTCTTAGCGGGCATATTCTTATTTTTCAATGCAATAGGATCTGCAACTATAAGTGGGGTAATATACTTAAGTAAAACATATGGCTTATTTGATGCTGATTTATGCATTTTGACTGTATCTATTATACTAGCGGTTGCTTTGTTTATTACCGCAAGAACTAATAATCCAGATAAGATAGATATTACAACGACACTTTTTCAAGACTACGAAGCGCAAATTCTACTCATGAAAAATAGAATTGTAATACCAGTGATTATTTCACAAACCATCCCCACAGTATTTAGCTATGTGTTTTTACCATTATGGGCCATACCGTATATGAGCATGCTTTTATCTCCTGCTGAAGCAACAATAATTGTAACTGGGTCATTAATCACCTATGGCGCTGCTGGCATGATACTTGGAAAATTATACCATAAATTCTTTAGCCCCCTAGGATGGATGTTAATTCAATACAGCGGAAGCTTTATTGCTTTTGCAATGCTACTGTATCTGCCAACTTCTATTTTAAATTTTTGGGTAGTGTCATTAATAATGCTTATAGTTTCATCTTTACTTGGTGCAAATAATGCATATGTTGCGACTTATTTAGCTAATTTATTTGAACCACGTTATACCGGCACAATTTCAGCAGTATACGGCTATATCTTCCAGTTTTTAATTAGCATAATTACTCCAATGTTTGGTATGGCTTTAGGATCAAAATCTATGGGAGAACACTACACCATAGCTAACTATAATGCCGCATTACAATACTTACTACTCTCATTTGCAATTAGCACCGCAATTATAATAACTCTTAAAATCATCACTAAAGGATACCCGTCACTTATAAAAATTCGTGGATAAAACAGTGTTTTTACGCGCCTTATAACAGCATCTTTTAAATGAGGCCTCATATGCACAAGCATAAATAGGGTTTAAGAGTATAAAATAATATAAGAGAAATATTTGTGGCACACATAAAAATATCAAATATTTTATGTAATTACACTTTATTAAGTAAGAAAAAATAGTTATCATATGATACTTGAAACTAATCTGGCTTCTAAATGCAAAAATTTATAAGAAACTTTTCCATAATTGCTCATATTGATCATGGCAAATCAACACTGTCTGATAGGCTTATAGAAACTTGTGGCGGCCTATCTCAACGCGAGATGCAAGCGCAAGTACTAGATTCTATGGAGATAGAAAGAGAGAGAGGCATAACCATAAAAGCTCAGAGCGTGACTCTTAACTATAAGGCCAAAGATGGCAACAGCTATCAATTAAACTTCATTGATACTCCTGGTCACGTTGATTTTTCATATGAAGTATCGAGATCCCTCTCTGCATGCGAAGGAGCGCTGTTAGTAGTCGACGCGGCACAAGGTGTTGAAGCACAAACAGTTGCTGTTTGCTACATGGCGGTTGAGCAAGATTTAAACGTTTTACCTGTTCTTAACAAAATAGATCTACCGCAATCAGACCCAGATGCAGTAAAGCACCAAATTGAAGATATAATAGGGATTGAAGCTCAAAATGCCCTATGTGTAAGCGCAAAATCTGGTAAAGGAATAGTAGATCTGCTCGAGATGATTGTAGAGCAAATACCAGCTCCAATTGGAAATGCTGAAGATAAGCTGCAAGCATTAATAATAGACTCATGGTTTGATAGCTACTTAGGTGTTGTCTCATTAATAAGAGTAATTAATGGTTCAATAAAGAAATCAGATAAAATAAAAATGATGTCCACAGGGCAAGATTATCTGGCAGAACATATTGGAATTTTCTCGCCTAAGAGAGAAGAAAAAAAATCTTTAGAATGTGGAGAAGTTGGCTACTTAGTTGCGAACATAAAAGACATTTTAGGTGCGCCAGTTGGCGACACAATAACTCATACACATAATCCTACTACGGTATGCCTACCTGACTTTCAGAAAGTAAAACCTCAAGTTTATGCAGGGATGTTTCCAATTAGCTCTGAAGATTTCCAGGCTTTTCGCGAAGCTCTTGGAAAGTTAAAGCTAAATGATTCTGCTTTGTTTTTTGAGCCAGAGTCATCTGATGCTCTTGGCTTCGGATTCCGATGCGGCTTCCTTGGGATGCTACATATGGAAATTGTGCAAGAAAGATTAGAACGAGAATATAATATTGACCTAATAACAACAGCCCCAACTGTTATTTATGAGGTAACTGATACCAAGGGCAACAAGCTATTTATAGACAACCCTACGAAGCTACCGCCACCGAACCAAATTGCATTAATGAAAGAACCTTTGGCTATTGCCAACATTTTAACTCCAAAAGAATATGTTGGGGCTGTTATAGGCCTGTGCAATGAACGGAGAGGCATACAGATAAATATGCAATACGTAGGCAATCAGCTTAGTCTAAGCTACAAACTTCCAATGAATGAAATAGTATTAGATTTCTTCGATAAAATGAAGTCCATAAGTAGAGGATATGGCTCTCTAGATTATAGCCTAGACAGCTTTGAAGAAGCTCCGCTAGTTCGTCTTGATATTTTAATAAATGGCGACAAAGTAGATGCGCTAGCGGCAATTGTACATAAAGACAGGGCCTATGCTCAAGGTAGAACTGTTGCAGAAAGATTGAAAAAGCTAATACCAAGACAAATGATACCAATTGCAATTCAAGCAGCCATAGGAAACCATGTCATTGCGCGTGAATCGATAAGTGCTTTACGTAAAAATGTAACGGCAAAATGCTATGGTGGCGATATAAGTAGAAAGAAAAAACTACTAGAGAAGCAAAAGGCTGGAAAAAAGAGAATGAAACAAATTGGCAAAGTATATGTGCCACAAGAGGCTTTTTTAGCTGTATTAAAAGTTGAAGATAAAAATAAGTAGGAGATAAAAATGGAAATAATCATGACTCTCAAAATATTTGTTTGCGTAGCTTTAGCTATAAGTATGCCAATAGCCATGCATGATAGATACATTCTTCAGGCAGAGCGCATAAAAAATGATATACCCAGGCCTGAATTTTATAACCAACTTTATGAGACAATCCCTTTATTTTTAATAGGGTTTTTTATGATATTTTTCACCCTAGAGCAAGTACTAACCGTATTTACCTTGCTAGCAGTAATTATAGTAATAACAGCTAAAGTATTTTTAAAAGAGAGGTATAAAACCTCACACTCAATAATATTAGAGCAAGCAAAATCATACGCAGGTGTCTTGTTAATAATTTGGACTATTAGGTCCTTTATTATTCAGCCATATGTGGTGCCTACTGGATCTTTAGAGCCAACCATAGAGCCTGGAGACTTTATCGTTGTTAGTCAATATAGCTATGGTATTAGAATGCCCATACTCGGCGAGACCATTTTTTCTGTGAACAAGCCACAAAGAGGTGAAATAGCTTTATTTAGGTGGCCTCAAAACAAAGATATTTTATTTATAAAAAGGGTCATTGGGGTCCCAGGGGATCATATAGTATATAAAAACAAAACTCTTTATATAAACGATAAACCCATGAAACAAAGTTTTATCAAAAACGACTATAAATTAGAAAGCTCTGGCAATATTATAATGATAACAAAAAAACAAGAAGACTTACTTGGACATAAACATGAGATCCAACAATATGCCAACACCGTCGATAGTAATTTAATTGACCTTATTGTTCCTGATGGCCAATACTTTATGATGGGTGACAACAGGGATAATAGTAGTGATAGCAGAGTATGGGGAATGGTGCCAGACAAAAACTTAGTTGGCAAAGCTCAGCGCATCTGGCTTAGCATAAACACAGACTCATTCGGAATAAAATGGGATAGAATTGGGAATAAAATAACGTGATGAAAAAATCTAAAATAGAAGAAAGTATCGGCTATTTTTTTAAAGACAAAGAACTATTAAATTTAGCCTTAACGCATAAAAGTGCAGGCAAATTGCATAATGAACGTCTAGAATTTTTAGGTGATGCTATTTTAAGCTCTATAATTACTGCTGAAATATTTTTAAAATTTTCTGACAAAAATGAAGGTGTTTTAAGTCGAATGAGATCTCACCTAATTCAAAAAGAAAAACTTATAGAGGTAGCACATAAACTAAAAATAGAATCTTCAATAACATTAAGTAGCAGCGAACAGAAAAGAAATAGCAACACCGGCGGATCAATTTTAGCTGATGCCCTAGAAGCAATAATCGGCGCTATTTTTTTAGACAGTGATTGGAACACCTGTGCTAAAGTTATTATGGGCTGGTATAATGATGAGCTAGAAAATGCAGATATAATGAGCCAAGATAAAGATCCAAAAACAAAACTGCAAGAATTTATGCAAGCCTTAGTACGGCCAATACCAGCATACGAAGTTGAAAAAACTGAAGGGCAGGAACATGATCAAGTTTTCACAGTATCATGTAAAGTCAAGGGGCTAAAATTTAAAACTAACGGTAAAGGTAAAACCAGAAAGAAAGCGGAACAAAATGCCGCAAAAGCGTTTCTAGAAAAACTTCAAACAAAAGAGAAAATATAATGGAAAAAAAATGTGGATTTGTTGCCATAATAGGCAAACCAAATGCAGGAAAATCAACCCTGCTAAACAAAATAATGGCAAAAAAAGTAAGCATAACAACCCATAAAGCTCAAACTACAAGACACAAAATAAAAGCTATAAAAAACACAGATAATGCTCAGATTATATTTAGTGATACGCCCGGGCTAGAGAAAAAAATAAAATCCAACTTAAATAAGCACTTAAACAGAACTGCTCAACTAGCGGCACATGATGCTGACGCTATAATATTTCTAGTATCGGGAACCTCGTGGAATGAAAACGATGAGTGGGCCTTAAAACACATAAAAGATGCAGGTCGACCAACTATTTTGGTAATAAACAAAGTGGATTACTTGAAAAACACAGACGAGCTACTACCTTTAATCGATAACTTAAAAGATAAACATGACTTTTCTGACATCATAGCAATTAGTGCGTTGAAAGATAAATCATTCAATAACTTGCTATCGACAATAGTATCACACCTTCCCGAGCAAGAACCTATCTATGATGACCAACAAGTATTAAGTGATGAAAGCTTTGCCATAACTGAATATATACGTGAACAGCTAATAAACAACCTTCACCAAGAATTACCATATGAGCTAACAGTACAGTTAGAACAAATAACCGAAAAGGAAAAAATAAAAGTCATATCTGCTATAATATGGGTACACTCAGAAGGTCAAAAACGAATAGTAATTGGTAACAAAGGTGCTATGCTGAAAATAATAGGCACCTATTCAAGAAAAAATATGGAACACTTTTTCAATAAAAAAGTACACTTGTCGCTATGGGTCAAAGTCAAAGAAACATGGTGGGAAGACTCTGAATTTATCGATAAAACAAAAGTATAGAGAAATAACGTGACCTTAAGAGTAAAATTAGAGTCATGCTTTATATTACATAGAAAACAGTATAGAGAAAATAGCTACATAATAGATATATTTTCAAAAAATCACGGGAAAATAAAAGCGATTACCAGAGGCATAGCAAAAAATAAAAAAGCATTAATACAGCCTTTTACACCATGCTATATCAGCTGGAGCATTAAAACAGATTTGGCATCTGTGAGCTCAATAGAAGCCAGAGGAATATCGCCACAACTTGTAGATAGAAAATTATTATGCGCTTTTTATATTAATGAATTAATAATGAAAGCAATACCAAGCTCAGACCCTCACCCTGATTTATTTTTAGCATATGAAAATAGCTTGAGCGCTCTAGTGAATAATGATCATGTAAATATTCCTCTGCGAATATTTGAAAAAATATTATTAGATGAAATTGGCTATGGGCTGCCACTTATAGATATAAAACAAGATAAAAATCGAGCCAATTGGTATGAGTTTTCTTCAGCAACAGGATTTATACCAAAGCAGAATCAAACAAGGTTAAGTATAGCCACCACTACACTACTAGATCTTTATAAAAATGAAATAACAACGCTCCAAGGCGCAAAAGAATGCAAAATGCTTATGCAATTTGCACTCGATCCAATTTTAGCAAAATACAGCATAAAGAGCAGAATGATTTGGGCACCTACAAACACAAAACATACATAAACTTATGAGCTTATAGCCAAAAAGCAACATTTATGTTAGCATAAAAAATCAATTTGATAGGTATGCATAAATTATGACTCAGGACATTCTTGTACTAAATACTAGACCGGAAAGACAAGCCAAGCCGCTGACAAATAAAATAACAAGACTTGGGGCAAAAGTAATAGAATGTCCTTCATTAAAAATTATAGGCCTTGATAGAGACGTAGAAAAAATTAATAAAACAAAGTTTAAAAATGATGATGTTATAATTTTCACAAGTGCCAATGCTGTTTACTTTTATTTCAAAAAATCAATGAGTAACATCAAACAAAACACAGTTATCGCAATTGGTCCAGCAACCCAAGCAGCCCTATTGGAAAGAAAAATATACGCAATTTGCCCCAAAACATTCAATAGTTCTGGCATATTAAAAATGACAGAACTCCGTGAAAACAAAAATATCACTATAATCACAGGGTATAATCCAAAAAAACAATTACATTCATGCCTCCAAGAAACAGGACACAAGGTTACTTTAATAGAGGCATACAAAAGAATAATAAACAATGATTCAATAACCAAAATAAAAAACATTACTAAACTAGATTATATCTTAATATCAAGCAGAGATAGTTTAATAGCTCTTAATCAACTTATTATAGAATCAGGTAAAATAGAGCTAAAAACAGCAGCGATAATTACTATAAACATAGATGTAAGAAAACTTGCAATTAAACTTGGTTTTAATGATAATATTATTGTATCTAAAGACGCAACAGATGCTTCTTTAGAAAATTGCATCAAGGAAATTATAGACCATAATAAATTAAAGGACTAAAAATGACGTATAAAGTTGGCGAAAGATATCAATTGCGCAAAGAAAACTCTACTCACTTAGCATTCATTACTGTTTGCATAATTGTACTAGCTGTATTGCACTATAAAATATCTAAGCTAGATATTTTAGTGGGAAATCAAAATTTAATACTTGATAAATTATCCAAGGCCAGTTCTAAAATTGAACTATCAATAAAATTAGGAAATGATTTAAAAGAGAGATTGATTTCCCAGAATAAAAGTCTCTCATGCGAAAAAAAAGATAACAAAATAAAAGTATCTCCTAAACCATCAGTAACACAAAGCACTGATAAAACAACTAAAGCTACAACTACTAAAGTAAATACAGAACTTAATATTCAAAAAGCTATAACAAAAGTTACATAGTAAAATTTTGTTATTTTGTTTATAATATTACTATATTTTGATTAATGTATAAATATGGGGTTAAAAATGGAACAAAATAATAAGAAGAAAGATAAAAGTAAAAAAAATTTTTCACATATAATTTTAGCAATTACTATAGCTGCATGCGCCACATCCATTTCATATTGCCTAATAAAGATAAGTGGCCTTGAACACAAAATATATAATCAACAACAAATGCAATTAAATGAACAAAAAGATTTAGGCAAATATAATAATGGGATAAGAAAACAGATTGATAACAATATTAAGAATATACAAAACATTGAATCTGCCCTAGAAAAGACAAACTATGAGTTAAAACTTGCATCCCCTCATTCACAAGATACAAAGCTAATGTTTGATATACAAATGGCAATATACCAAGCTGATATTTTCAAGAATAAAGTTCAAACGATATACTGGCTTGAAAAAGCATACAGCTCAACAACTCGCCCAGAACAAGCAAATGCTATTAAAGATAAAATTAGTTTGCTTAATCAAACTAAAAACACCAATTTAGAAGAGTCTTTAAGTAGCTTAAGAATAATTGCGAACAAAATACCTGAGCTAGAATTTACAGTACATAAAAGTGAACAGCAAAAAAAACAAGATGAAAAACCTGAAATAAAAAGCAAAGCATCAGATTACTTAATTAATTTTTTAAATAAATATATGATTATAAGTCATGATAATGATCAAAATAAAAGGCTTTGGCTCAGCCCTAGCCAAAAAGCAATTTTGATACAGGATATTCTTGCAATGATATATCAAGCACAGTGGGCTCTTCTGTACCAAAATGATGAGATATTTAGTTTTGCTATAGATAAAAGTATCAGTCTACTGAAAAATATTAACTCACCTGAAACAATAGATTTAATAGACAAACTAAATGGCATTAAAAAGTCAAATCCATTACAAGCCTTACCTAAAATTGATAGCTTGTTAGATTTAACCATAACTAAGAGCATAATTAACAAAAAAATAATGGAGCAACCTAAAGCTGAGACACAAGAAATTGAAGATTATAATGAAATAACACCGGAAATGCCTGAAGTTAGTGGGGAGTTTTAAGACAATATGTTAAGATTAATGAAATACTTAATACTACTTTGCATATCAGTATGGATAGGAATTAATATGTCAAAGGATCCAGGACATATTTTAATTCAATACAATAGTTACAACATTGAGACCACATTATTTTTTGCAATATTTGCATTCGCTCTGGTTATTGTGCTGGTGTATATTTTGCTAAATATATCAAGCTTTATAATTAACTTATCAAGTTTAATCACGGATATTATAGCACCTTATTCAAAACATAAAAGTGCAACAGACAAGCTAAACGGTATATATAATAGTATTGCAAACAACTGGGAAAATGCGGAATATCAATTTTCAAAATCAGCAAAGAGATCATCTGATATAAGCACATTATTTTGTGCTGCATATGCTGCTAGCAAAGATAACGTAGAAAAAGCAGAACCATATATGGAAAAAGCTTATATATCGCATAATAAAGACAAAATGTTAATCACATTATTTCATGCAAGACTATATATAAATGCAGGAGATTATAAAGAAGCCGTGAAAAAGATATACAACTTATCCCCCAAAGAAAGAGATCACTCTACAGCTTTATATTTACTTACATGTTGCTATGAAAACCTTGAAATGTGGGAGGAGTTAGCAGAAACTCTAAAAAAATGTTATAGACAAAGGGCGTTATCTAAAAAAAGGATGAAAGACCTGGAAAACAAATATGCAATATATAAGCTAGAATCTTCTGACCCAGAAAAAGCATATAAAACATGGAAAACTCTAGCAAAACATTCTCGAGAGACTCCAAAAGTAATAATAAAATATGTTGGTAAACTTCTAAAAAATAAAGATGAAAAAAATGCATCTCACATTTTAGAAAAAAATATATTTAATAGCTTTGATAAGGATCTAATAAAAATATATCAAAACATAAATACAAACAATAATCATAAAACACTAAAGCAGCTGTTAAAGTGGCTAGACCACAAACCACAAAACAAAAATCTACAAGCAGCGGTAGCTCGGACTTACCTGCGCCTAGGTGATAAGCTAAAAGCATTAGTATATATGGAAAAAGCCACTGAAAATACGGCAGATATACGGGCACTACTTGACTTGGTAGATATATACCATGACCTTGATAGGGAACAAAGCATAAAAGAAATATACAAACGGATAGTCGCAATTAATGATAAAGATGAATAATAAACTTTTATTAATTATATTCTTTATTTTAGCGCTACATTTATCCTGTCTGAATATAAATGCTATAGAATATTTAAATATTTTTAGCGAAACAAGTCATAAATTAATAAGTCAGCACTACGTAATAGGCGTAATTTGTTACATGCTTATATATGTAATCATAAATGTTTGTTGCTTACCGCTTAGTGGCGCATTAAGAATAATTAGCGGAGCATTATTTGGAGAGCCAGGAATTATTTATGCTTTAGTTGCGAGTACATTAAGTGCATCTATACTATATTGGATTGCAAAAAAATATAGACATATTATACATCAATATATTAGCAATAAAGATACTATAAGGGTGGGCTTGAAATTCAAAAAAAAACCTATAAGATACTTAATCTTGCTTAGATTACTTCCAATATTTCCGGCTTGGTTAGTAAGTATTGCTGCTGGGATATATAATTTTGATTTCAAAAAATTCGTTTTAATATCAGCACTTGGGTTTATTCCATCAACATTATTCTATGTTAATTTAGGACTGTATAACAACGACATAACTAACTTTATATTTTCAAGAGAACTAATTCCAATATTTATTATATGCAGCATCATTATTGGCATCAAGTCATTAAAAAAAAGAAAGCAAAACGTAAAATAACTATAACATACAACAATATACTGGATTAATATAACAAAATATGTTATTATATATTTTTTCGCCTGAGAGTTCTGAATATGTCAATAATTATATCTCCCCTAACAAGCTTTGGCTGTCTTAAAATTTCTGGAAAAGAAGTTCGGAATTTTATACAAGGCCAGCTAACATGCAATATAGACGAAATATCAGAAAACAGATTATCACTGGCAGCATACTGTAATGATAAAGGGAGAATCTCTGCATCTGGTTATATAATAATGCTAGAGGGAGAATATTTTTTTCTAACCCCAAAAAACTTGCTAGCTCATACAGAGCAAAAATTCAAACAATATGCTATTTTTTCAAATATAATAGTTAAACAGACTAATGAAATTTTGGCAGTTGCATGTATAAATACTCCAAATAATATAGACCTGCCCACAATAGACAGCCAAGTTAATAACATCGAGCCTGGTGTAAAAGCAGCGTGCATTAACAGCGATAACAACTTATTTTTATTCTTTGGTAAGATGGCAAACATGATAGAATTTCAAGACAAAATTAACTCTCAAAAAGATGTTGATCTTATGTTAGACATGCATCATTGGGAGCAAGCAAATATAAACTCTGGAATAGTTCATATACACCCTGAAACACTTGAAAAGTTAACACCTCACATGATTAATTACCATAAGACCTCAGCAGTTTCATTCGAAAAAGGATGTTATTTAGGGCAAGAGATAATCGCCCGAACTGAGCATAGAGGTCGTTCAAAAAGGAAGCTATACAAGTGCGAAATAAATAATAATAACTCAGTAGCAATAGGTGAAAATATAACCACAAAAAGTGGCGAACAAGCTGGCATGATTGTTGCACTAGGCTCTGTTGAGAAGGACAAGTCGCATGCCTTACTAGTACTAGCTGACCACACAATATCAAGCAGCCTATTTGTGCAAAACACATCAATTGAAAATTTAACAGTAGTAGCTCAACCTGAAGCAGCAACTCAGTAATACTTATACCAAACTGATTAATCTTGAGATAGAGGCCTTAATAAAGGAAATAATATCACATCTCTAATTGCAGCAGAATCTGTAAGCATCATCACGAAGCGATCTATGCCTATTCCTGCTCCAGCAGCAGGCGGCATGCCATACTCTAGAGCTTCAACATACTCAGCGTCATACTCCATGGCTTCAACGTCACCAGCAGCGCGCGCTGCAACTTGATCCTTGAATCTTTTAGCCTGATCTTCTGGGTCATTGAGCTCAGAGAAAATATTCGCCACTTCTTGCCCACCTATAAAAAGCTCACAACGATCAACAATTTCCGAGTTTTCATCATTACGACGTGAAAGCGGAGAAACATCTGTTGGGTAGTGCGTTATAAAAGTTGGGTTGACTAGCTTTTTCTCAACAGTTTTTTCAAATATTTCAAGTTGTACTGCACCTAAGCCCATAGATGAAATGACATCTATTCCAAGTTTTTTAGCTAGACTTTTAGCCGCTTCAAGACTACAAATATCTGATTCATTTATATCACTATTATAATGCAAAATAGAGTCTTGCATGCTAATCCTGGTAAATGGAGCTGAAAAATCTATTTCCATGCCATTAAAAGGAAGAACATCTTTAGCAACAACTGTTTTAACAACATGCTGCATCATGCTCTCAGTAAAATCCATGAAGTCATTATAGTCTGCATATGCCTGATAAAATTCTAACATAGTAAATTCAGGGTTATGCCTAGTTGACAACCCTTCATTACGAAAGTTTCTATTTATTTCAAAAACTCTATCCATCCCACCCACAATTAGCCTCTTTAAAAAAAGCTCGGGAGCAATCCTCATGAAAAGAGGAATATCTAAAGCGTTATGATGAGTTGTAAATGGACGGGCTGCTGCTCCTCCTGCAATTGAGTGCATCATTGGCGTTTCCACTTCCAGGAAACGAGCCTGCGTTAAATAATTCCTAATAGCAGCAACTGCATTTGCCCTAACGGTAAAAACATCTCGAGTTTCTTGGTTGGCGATAAGATCTAGGTATCGCTGACGATAACAAATTTCTTTTTCGCACAGACCATGATATTTATCAGGCATAGGCCTTAATGCTTTTGTTATTAGTTTTATTTGCTTAGCATGAACAGTAATTTCATTAGTTTTTGTTCTAAACAATGTACCTGATACATAAATAATATCACCTAAATCCCAAGATTTGAAAGCATCATATACACCTTCATCTAAATCATTACCTCTTATATAAATCTGTATTTTACCAGTAAAGTCCTGCATATGAACAAAACTAGCCTTACCCATAATTCTTCTATTCATCACTCTACCACAAAGGCTGGCACTTACTTCCATACCTGCTAACTCTTCTTTGTTTTTATTAGCTAGAGTTTTTAGTATATCTCCAGCAAAATCGCTAGGCTTTATATTATTTGGGTATGCGTTGCCTTCTTTTCTCAGATGATCAAGTTTAGACTTGCGCATTGCAACCTGATCATGATAGTCAAACTCTTGTTCATTTCCTGTATTTACTTGGTCTGTCATGTTATTTGCTCCCGCTTTTTTTTGAAGACGCCATCAGGCATGCTTCTATAAACTTATCAAGATCACCATCTAAAACTGCTTGGGTATTAGAGCTTTCAACCCCAGTACGCAAGTCTTTTATTCTTGAATCATCAAGAACATATGATCTAATTTGATTGCCCCAACTTATATCTGATTTTTCACTCTCTAACTTTTGCTTATCTTCATTTCGTTTCTCCATCTCAAACTGATAGAGCTTACCTCTAATTTGTTTCATGGCATGTGCTTTATTTTTATGCTGAGATCTATCTGATTGGCATTGCACAACCAATCCTGTTGGAAGATGTGTAATTCTAATTGCAGAATCTGTTGTATTAACGTGCTGGCCACCTGCCCCACTTGATCTATAAGTATCTATCCTAAGATCAGATGGATTAAGATCGATATCTACATGATCATCAATTTCTGCTGTAATAAATACAGAGGCGAATGAAGTGTGACGTCGATTACCACTATCGAATGGAGACTTTCTAACCAGTCTATGCACTCCAGTCTCAGTCCTAAGCAAACCATAAGCATAGTCACCCTTAACAAAAATTGTACAAGATTTAATTCCTGCCACATCACCTGCTGATGTATCTACAATTTCAGCTTTAAATTTTTTATTGTCTGACCATTTTATATACATTCGCTGCAGCATTTCAGCCCAATCCTGGGCTTCAGTACCACCAGAACCAGCCTGAATTTCTATAAATGCGTTATTTTTATCATTTGGGTTGTTGAACATGCGCCTCAGCTCAAGAGCCTCTATGCGTGCTACAACTTTTTTATAATCAGCAAGAATGATATCTAACTGATCCTTATCACCCTCTTCTTCAGCCAAAGGATACAATTCAATCACAAAATCTATGTCGCTCTGAATTTGTTCTAATTCAGCAAGCTGGCTTTCTAACGTTGATTTTTCTTTTAAAATTTGTTTTGACAGGCTTTGATTTTGCCATATATCTGGTTGCTCAAGCTGTCGCTCTAACTCTATTACTTTTGTTTTTTTAGAATCAAAGTCAAAGAAACCTCCTTAGCTCTTCAAAACGAGTTCTATATGACTTGGCTTCTTGTAGTATATTTATATCTAGCATAGTTATATTTGAAGTAGATGGTGGGTCGTGTGCGATTCGAACGCACGACCAGCGGGTTAAAAGCCCGATGCTCTACCAGCTGAGCTAACGACCCATCCTAACAACGACCTACATATTAATAGTAATTAGAAAAAAGAGCAAGTACTTTTTCTAATTTCACTTAACTTATAAGCTTCCTAGTTGTATTTTTGCCATTCTTGCAGCAGTGGTATTTGGATATTTTTTCTCCAAAACCATAACTAGCTCACGAGCTTTATCTGTATTTTTCATATTAACATAAACCATAGCTAACTTTAGAATTGCATCTGGTGTTTTATTATTCTCCGTAGAATTTTCAATTACATGTTTTAAATTTGATTCAGCTAATGAATATTCACCTTGTAGTAGGTAAATTTCACCTAACCAGTAATGTGCATTTGGAGCATATTTACCTTCTGGATAATCAGTTAGAAACTCGTTAAAAAGTCTTAAAGATTTACCGTAGTCCCTACTTTTTAGGTAAGTAAATGCTGTTTGATAAGCTTCTATCTCGGCATTATTTTTAGATTCAGTAGAGGCTACCAAAGCCACTTTAGCACCATTTTCACTTAACCCAACCGTTGTATTAGCAATATTTTTTTTAGTGTAGGCATCCGCAAGTTGCATTTTTAGGCTCTCTATCTCATGTGACTGCACATCCATAATGCCTCGTAGGTTTTGAAGATCTTGCTGAACTTGATCAATCCTTTCTATGTAATTTTGCTGCTGGAAATTAGTTAATTGCTTGCTTAAAATTCCCAATTGGTCCTCAACGCTAATAGAATCAGGCTGAACTGTACCATCTATCACGGCCACATCTGTATCTGTTGCATTATTTACAACACTTTCTGAGCTAAAATCATCAGCTAAACTTATATACGGTACAACAAAACTTAGTATAAAAGCATGTTTAAACTTGTGTTTCATATCTATGCATCCTCATAAAAAATTTCAACGCGCCTATTTTTTGACCAGGCTGTTGGGTTATGCCCATAAACCAAAGGCTTCTCTTTACCATAACTCACTATCATGATCTTTTGTTTTGATAATCCATACTGCTCAAAATAAGATGCGACTGCCTCAGCTCTTTTCCAACCAAGAGAAACATTATACTCTCGACTTCCTCTTTCATCAGCATGGCCTGCTATCCTTAACACGTAATTATTTTTAGAATTAATATAAGCTGTCTGTGATTTAATCTTATCCAAATACTCAAAATCAACAGAAGATTTATCAAATCCAAAATTATACACCTCTACCACCTTTTGACTCTGTTCTTTTTTCCAGGACAAACCTTTATTTTCATGGCTAGTATCAGGTACAACATCATTTAACGCATGCACTTTAACATCATTATTGTAAAGATCATCATTCCAGTTTGTGAACGAATTATTTAACTTATTTACAAATTCATTATTATTACTACATGAACTCACCAGGACAAAAAACAACATAAAAAAAACTTTTCTTAACATAATCATTTCCTATATTTTAGTTTCATCCAATAAAAAAGATTCTCTTTTATTATGCATAAATGGTGACCAAGAAGGTTCCTGAACACTACCGTTAACTGCAGGCAAACGCCAATGTATATTTCCATCTAAAGACACAAAGCCAAGTACTCCACGAGAACCATACTTACTTGCATAAACAACAATTCTACCGTTAGGAGATATGTCAGGAGACTCCTCAGAGCCATTGCGTGATATTATTTTCATAGTCCCCTTGTGTAAATCCTGAGATGCCAGAGAGAACAAACCACCTTCTCTATGCATGAAAACCAAATATTTCAAGTCTGGTGACAATACAGGGCTTGCATTGTAATCACCTTTAAAAGTAACTCTATCAGCAATCTTACTAGCGACATTATACTTATAAATTTGCGGCTTGCCCCCACGGTTAGAAGTAAAATATAAAGAATCACCATCACTAGACCATTCTGGCTCAGTATCTATAGAATAACCATCCGTAAGTGGACTCACATTTTTAGTTTCCAAATCAACAGCGTGAACCTTAGTAAAACCTGCATCAGACAAAACCACAGCCAAAGTCAGGTCATCTTTAGACCAACTTGGTGAACCATTAACGCCATTAATATCAGATATTTTTTCTCGATGTCCTGTAGCTATATTTTGAACAAAAACACTAGATTTTTTACCTTCAAAAGAAACATAAGCAAGTTTAGAACCATCATTAGACCAGCTTGGTGACATTATAGGCTCATAACTTTCCAGTATAGAGGTTGAATCTGAGCCATCATAACTTGAAATTTCAAGGCTGTATATTGATCCCATGCCAGGTCGTTTTTTATGCACTACATAAGCTAGCTTGGTATTAAAAACGCCATCGTCCCCGGTTATATACTTATAAAGATCATCCGCACAAACATGAGCAAAATCTTTAGAGTCGGCTTCATTAAACTTATAACGGGTAACTACCTTTGGCCTAGTAAAATCCACATTATTATCTATCATTAGATCGTAAAATAATAACGTAGCAGTGTAGCTTCCACCATCATCACTCTTAATACGTAAAAAGCCAACGTAAGTAATGCCGTTTTTTTGAATTTGAGATATTTTATCCATGCTAGGTATAAATGGATCACCTTGACTTACTTTAAATTCACCGCTTAACGATAGATCTCTCGCTATAGCTTTGTTTAACTTTTCTGCTACAGCATGCTCCTCATATGATGAGTCTCCGCCAACACTAAACATAACAGGCATGCTACCATAGATACCTTGAGTCAACTCCAAATTTAAAGCAGCATAAGTTACATTTATAAAAAAAACAGTTATTAGCAATAATTTCTTAATGATTCCAAACTCCTATAGAATAACTCTTTGTGCAGGCAGAGACCTTATAATTGGCAATGAATATTGCTGACCATAATTAAACTTATTTTTTTCACTAATATCTGAATACTTTTCAAAAAATTGTTTGCGACATTTATTGGAAGGACTGTTACTAACATCATTTGTACCAGTTTCGCTCCAACGCTCACACGAAGAAGAATTAGTCAATCCGCTGTTAGTGGAATTATTATTTAGCTCTTGTGCAAACGACAAACTAGATAAAGTAGAAGTTGATAATAACGTCATCCAAACTAAACCTATATATCTTTTTTTCAAACCCCAACCCTCACACGTAAATATCAATATAATTGTAACAAATTTTTCTCATAAAGGAAGCATTATCGACCAATAGAATTACTAATATATTTTAAGTGAATAGATCTGCAGTATAACGCCGATTAATTAACAAAAGCAGTATAACTTTTTAAAAACACTATCAAGGATGTAGTGAACTATATTATTCGTGAACACACATTAAAAATGGATTGCGACGTCGCTGCGCTCCTCGCAATGACGGGGGTGTGGCACAAGCTTACTAGGAGCGGCGTAATAACTGGGATGACTGGATTGCGACGTCGCTGCGCTCCTCGCAATGACCGGTTGGGGCACAAGATTACTAGGAGCAGCGCAATGACGGGGCATGGGACGCCAGACTCATCTCAACGACAAAAAAGGCATTAACAATCAAGAATATAACACCAAAATCTTTAATTTTTATATTATAAAGCTACCAGATCATATATTTTCAGGCGACAGCGTAAGTATTATTTCTTGGAATTTACGTGACAGTGAATAATCTACTGGCATTGGTAAGGGACTGGACCTTGTCACTGCATTTATAGCTGACCTATCAAAAGATCCATTACCACTAGATGCCAACATATCAACGCTCAACACTTTTCCTTTTATATCTAGCTTTATTAGAACCTTACAATGCAAATCGCCACTCATTCCTATTGGAATTTGCCAGTTAGAACCAATTGCATGCTTGATTTTCAAGCTAAGGCGCCTAGCTTCTGCAGCCAGAAATTCCTGATACTGCCTATCTTCATTTTCAACAGCATCATTTAGCATAACCATCATTTTATCTTCGGAAATTCTAGGCGTATTTTTGACTGGTTTTTTAGTTTCATAATTCTTTGCAGTGTTTTTTATTTCTTTTTTGGGGATATCCTTGTGAGGTTTGACAGTTTTTTTCGGCACTTTTAATTTTTTAGCTTTTACCGTCTTAATTTTAACCGGCTCTGGCTTTATTATTGCATTTAGCGTTTCTTTTGAAACTAGCTTTGCCTGTATTATATTTCCTTTTAATAGCGGTTCATTTAGGCTTAATTCATGGGTTTTATTCAGCATGAAGAGCATTAGCAAAACATGAATTGACAAAGAACATATATATGGTAGTTTCACATACTTAGAGTGCATAAACATTTACCTACAAAAATCAAGCAACATAGCTGCCAACATCATTTATATATTTTATCAAACAAGGCGCATGGTCTGAGAACCTCTCGTTTTTATATATAAAAGCGCTGTCGACAGTTCCAGATAAGTTTGCTGACAGCATTTGGTAATCGATACGCCAACCTACGTTATTTTGCCATGCCCTACCTCTATTTGACCACCAGGTATATTGTTCTGGCTCAGTACATATCTCACGGAACGCATCAACAAAACCAAGCTTTGCTTGGCAAGAGTCTAGCCATGCCCTTTCTTTTGGCAAGCATCCTGAATTTTTTTGGTTAGCGCGCCAATTTTTTATATCTATTTCTTTATGAACAATATTAAAATCACCACATATTATGTATTTCTTTTGTGAATTGTTTGCTTTAGACGCATGATTTTCATAAAACTTTTCCATGAAATTATATTTTAATGCCTGCCTCTCATCACCGCTTGATCCAGAAGGGAAATAAATAGAGATTATATGTAAATTACCAAACACAGCTTCAATAAACCTGCCTTCGTTATCTGCCCAATCTAAATCCATACTGAAAATAACATTATCTGGTTTTAGTTTGCTATATATACCAACGCCGCTATAGCCTTTTTTTTCAGCATTTGAGAACATGTGGTGGTACCCTTTAGGATAAAAACATTCATCGGGCAAATGCTGCATCTGCGCCTTTGTTTCTTGCATACACACAAAATCTGGGTCTTCTGCCTGCATCCAATCAAAAAAACCTTTACGCGCTGCAGCGCGAATCCCATTTAAATTACATGTAATTACCTTCATAGTCTCAACCAT
The DNA here is from genome assembly GCA_018664045.1 of Legionellales bacterium. GTDB lineage: Bacteria > Pseudomonadota > Gammaproteobacteria > Comchoanobacterales > Comchoanobacteraceae > JABJPE01. The sequence goes on from JABJPE010000064.1 coordinate 26,143, forward strand.
ACAAAAAGATTAAAATAATTTTAACAAATAATGTGCGCGCCGAATATAGCTGAAGCAAAAAACATATAACTTCTATTTGTTATCACAAATAGAAAGGTTATGATAAACTATGTTTACGCATATAGGTATTAGGCCCATGGACACAAATGAAAAACAATTTCTAGAGTTAGTAATCGCAAAGCGAGCTTTGTTATTTGGTGACTTTACTCTAAAATCTGGCATTAAGAGCAATGTTTTTTTTAATATTGCGGCCTTAAATGATGGGGAGGCTCTTGCACAATTAGGAATTCATTATGCTAATATGATAATGAAAAGCAATATTGAATTTGATATGATTTTTGGGCCAGCTTATAAAGGCATTCACCTTGCAAGCGCTGTTGCAATTGCATTAGCAACTCACCATAACAAAAACATACCCTTTGCATTTAATCGCAAAGAGACAAAAACACATGGCGAAGGTGGCAATATTATAGGGGCCGACATAAAAGGCCGAGTTTTAATTATAGATGACGTGATAACCAAAGGCACCGCATGCAAAGAAGCTATAACATACATAAAAAACGCCGGAGCAAATCCAGTTGCCCTAGCTGTAGCAATAGATCGTCAAGAAAGGTGCGATACAAATAAAACTACTGCTGCAGAAACTATAAGCTATGAATTTAACATTAAGATAATTAGCATTAGTAACATGCAAAAAATTAAAGCGAACGCGCCCTAGCAGCAATTAATTTTAATTAGCGTTCAGCAATTCTATAGAATAAACAAATGTATTTTTACAGCAAGAAAGCAGGCTTAGCGCCTGCTGTCAGGATATTATCAGTGTTGCTGCTTATTTATTATTAGCGAGGGAATTATCACGTACTTGAGCATCAGGATCTTTGACCTCTCCAAGCACACTAGGGTTCTTACCTGAACCAACTACTACTGTAGGCTCAGCTTTATTACCAGTGCCAGGGATTATATCTACAGACCCCAAAGGATTTTGTGGGTCTGAACCCAGCTTTCCATCGAAGCGACTAACTAAGCTGCCAACCAAGATACTACCCAAGCTGACAATTAGTGATAAAACCGTAACTTGTAGTACAGGTAGATTATGTATTAAACCTAAAGAACCAAGCAGCGGCCCAGTTAAAAACAAGAATACTTGTGGCACAAAATGCGCAGCTAATAAACCTACCGCCACTAATGACAATGTCACCATGGTGGCAGTAGGCCCTGACAAACATTCTTTGGCTCCTGCATTAATTAAAATTTCTACTATTGCAGCATGTCCACTGTCATCAGCACAATGCAGCGGAGTCTTTTCTATGTTATCTTTGGCATCAATATTCGCTTTTTTAGCAATTAAAATTTTTACTACTTCGATATGTCCATTATATGCAGCATGGTGCAACGCTGTTCTTTGTAATAAATAACAAGCTCCGGCCTCTTTATCTGCGCCTGCATCAATTAAAAAGCTTACTACTTCTGGATGTCCGTTCCCTGCCGCTTTGTGCAGCGGGGTATTACAATTTTTATTTTTAGTATTTATTTCAGCTCCTGCATCAATTAAAAAGTTTACTACTTCAATATGTCCATTTTCTGCAGCCCAATGCAGCGGGGTTTCGTCATACGTATTTTTGGCCTCTTTATCTGCGCCAGCATCAATTAACGCCTCTACTGTTTTAGCATGTCTATTTTCTGCAGCCCAATGCAGCGGGGTTTCGTCGTACGTATTTTTGGCCTTTTTATCTGCGCCAGCATCAATTAAAGCTTTTACTGTTGCAGTATGTCCTTTTAATGCAGCTAAGTGCAGCGGGGTGCAGCCATTGTCATCTTTGGCCTCAAGATCTGCGCTAGCTTTAATTAACGTCTCTACTGTTGCAGTATGTCCTTTTAATGCAGCCCAGTGCAGCGGGGTGCAGTCATTGTTATCTTTGGCCTCTTTATCTGCGCCTCCTTCAATTAAAATTTTCACTAATTCAGCATCTCCATTTAAGGCAGCTTTGAGCAGCGGCTTTTTGTCATGTCGATCTATAGCATCAATTCCTGCTTCAGCAGAAATCACATTATTACTTTTATTTAAGCTTTTCATAGAAAACCCCTACATTGTTAATTTTATTAACAAATATGGTACAACATTCATGCAAAAAAGTAAAGCACAAGCAAAGTGCTATTTAAAACACGCCCAGGGTTAATTTAGCCTCATCAGACATCATCTCTTGTGTCGGGTGCGGATCAAAAACTAACTCCACCACTACACCGGCTATATCATCAATAACTGCTAACTTTTTCTTAATCTATTTAACTAAAATTGCCCCCCACCACAAGCTGGAAGCAAGGTTGTTATTAGCTTGGAAAACACAAAAAAATCACGCTATTATTCTGGCTAAAAAAGACTTAATGCACACTATAGACATTGATAACACAAACTAAAACTATAATATTTATAAGCACCGATGTGAGGCAATATGAAAAGTATCAAATTATTATTTTTATTAATTATAACAATATCTACAGCATATAGCATGAGTATCCCTTCAAATACGGGTGAGGCACAAGCTCAATCGTCTAAATACGAGCTAAAATGGCCTTCTTCTAGTTCACATATACAAGACATCTTCAAAACCATTGAAGTTGAAGAAAAATCACAAAACAGCAACCATGCAAATAATTTTTTAATATTCCTACTATTATTCGTCGCATCAGTTGTATATGCTAACTACTATATACACAATCATTATAGTCAAGATGCTGCCAATGACTTAGTAGGGTTTCCAATCCAAACATTCAACGCTATTTTCGTGTTTTTTCTCATATATCAACTAGAATTCACCTCACAACAGTCACAAAAACTCCAAGAAAAATCACTAGCTAGAAACCTATCTTTATTTACTCAACAAGTTGTCGTTGATCGCTGGGAGGATGAAGCAATGCAAAATCCTGGACTTAATGACATGTATGAAAGTATTTTTAGTAAATCAGGTGGGGATAATAACAACTTTTACACAGAAGAAGAATGGGAGCAATTAAATATACCAGTTAAATACACCCCATATAAGGGCAATGAAGAACAGTGGCATTATGCTGCAAAATTTATTCAAGAACTAGTTAACATAGTAAGGATGTTTGAGCTTGAAAAAAAATTCCAAATTAACAACATGGAAGACCTAAAAAAATCAACTGAAGGGAAGTTTGCAGGATGGATAACATGCTTTAGAATGTACTTAAAAGATCCAATAGTAAGAAATGTTTGGGAACAATATAAATTTAGGCATGTTAATCCTAAGTTTAGTGCCTGGGTTCAATTCTACATAACAGATGTAATTGACAATGACCCCTTGTTTTTTAACAAGCATAAAGATAAATGGAATAAATCTATAGACAGGGAACTAAACAAAAAACATAAATAAAAGTGTAAACTCAAGTCTTAGTAAAGGCCCTAAAATCATCTAAAATAGAACATATGGCTGGAATTAACACCAAAGTTATTATCATTGCAAACAGCACGCCAAATGCTAGAGAAATAGCCATAGGGATTAAAAATTTAGCCTGCATAGACCTCTCTAATATTATTGGTAATAAACCAACAAAGGTGGTTACTGTTGTCATGACAACTGGAAAAAATCTACGCCTTGCAGCTAAAATAATTGATTTAGAAAAAGGCATTGTTTGCAAATTATTATTAATAAAGTGCATTAAAATAACACCATCATTTATCACAATTCCTGTCAAGGCTACAACCCCAAACAAACTTAAAACACTGAGTGAATAACCCAAAAATAAATGACCGAATAAAACACCAACAAAAGAAAATGGTATAACAAGCAAAATTATCAATGGCTGTATTAAATTATTAAATAGTATGATCAATAGTGCATACATAATCAGTAGCGCTAATGACAAACCAACAGCCAAGTTATTCAAGCTATCGACAATCTCAGTTTGCTTTCCAGCATATTCATATTTTATATCTGGAAACTTTTGCTGTAGAAGAGGAATAACATTCTTATCTAAATCTTCCTGAACTTTAAACAAATCAGACTTAGGATATGCTTCTGCAGTTAAAATTATAACTCTGTTACCATTTTCTCTATCAATATTAGAATAAGAAACCCCTTCTCTGATATCAACAATATCACCAAGCATAACCTCTGCGCCATTATTTGTATGAAGAATAAAATGTTTTATGTCATGCTCTGAATCTCTTTGATATTTTGGCAGCCTTACAACCACGTCTATTTCATCCCGCCCCCTATGCTGGGTAGCCACATCAACGCCATAAAAAGCTGCCTTAACCTGTGATGCAATTTGCTGTGAGCTTATACCTAATGCCATTGCATTATCGTTTAAAACAAAATTCCACTGACGTTTACCTTTAGCAATACCATCTTCAACACCAAACAAAATTTCATAACTTCTAAGCTTATCTGACAACCAGATAGATGCGAGTTTTAGCACTGCTGTATTAGAATGAGATAATTTAATTGTTAAATCAGCGCCAGCTCCTGGCCCTCTATCATTTACCGAGTAACTAATTGAATCAGCCCCAGGAATACCACCAATATTTTTACGCCATAGATTAACAACTTCACGAGTACTTATACTACGAACAGATGCATCAGTTAAGAACATTTTCCCCTGCACAATATTATCGTCAATAGTTGTAAATACTCCCTTAGATATTGGCTTATTATTAATATTTTCTGATATATTATTTGATGCCAAATATATGTTATTCTCAATGTCGATTAAATTACTCATAGAAACACCTGGCTGAGATGAGACTGTTACTGACGCAATATCAGACTCTACATCAGGAAAAAGTTCCAACCCCATGCGTCCACCAGATACATATCCAAAACAAATAAATAATAAAGACACCGCACAAGATATAACAAAATATCTATTATCTAATACGCATAATAAAATATTATCATAAGTTTTATCTAATTTTTGCGACAGATGCTCTATGTTTAATTTTTTCCTTAAATCACTCCTAAAACCACCCTTTACATTGCGCTTAGAAGTAGATGCCAAGTGTGCTGGCAAAATAAATAGGCTCTCAATTAATGAAATAAAGAAAACCGAGACCACAACAGCTGGGATATAGATAAAAATCTTACCCATAACGCCTGGAACAAAAAATAATGGCAAAAATGCAACTATGTTTGTAATAACACTAAATGACACTGGAGAAGCAACCTCTTGGGCTCCAATTATTGCGGCATCTAGAGGAGTATAGCCAGCCCTCCGATAAGAGCAGATATTTTCTCCAACTATAATAGCATCATCAACAACAATTCCTAAGCACATTATAAATGCGAACATAGTCACCATATTAATAGATATATCCGCAACTGGAAAAAGCAAAAATGCACCAAAAAATGATATTGGAATTCCAAGGCCAATCCAAAAAGCAAAACGCAAGCCAAGAAAAGCACCAAGCAAGCACAATACTAAAAACAAACCTATAACACCATTTTTCATTAATAAATCAGCGCGCTGCTGAAAAACAATAGAGCGATCATCAACAACTGTTGTAGCAATATTACTAGGCAACTTAGAATCAAATAATTTAAGCTCATTTAACACGGCATCTGACACCCCTTTTGGTGTTAATGAACCTATTCTAAAAACATCTATAGCAACCGCAGGCATTCCCATAAAACTAGCTTTGTTTTTACCATAATCAAAACTTTCATGTATGGATGCTATATCTGATAACATCACTGGCATTCCAATATTAGAATCTATTATAGGGACGCTACCAAACTGATGTGCGGAATCACGCCTTTCACTTATTCTTAAAGATATATCTCCTGCATTAGTCTCAATTACACCACCACTTTCTGTTACAGAAAACTCGTTTATTTTTTTAGCAACATCGGTCAGTGATACCTTATATTTTTTAAGGTTATTTTTATCAACATCAACATAAATAGTTGGTTTTTTTAACCCTTTAATTTCAATAGGACCTATGTTTTTATTGAGCTTGAGGTGGTCATATAACTTATCTGCATAGTTTTTTAAATTTTTTTCGCTAGCTCCAAGGCCATAAAGTATAATTTTTAACACACTAATTTTATTAATATTTTGTTGTACCGTAGGTTCTTTTGCATCATCAGGGAAAACATCTATTCTTCCAATATTATCTTGAATAATTTGGCGTTGCAAACTTATATCTTCACCGTTGTATAATCGTGCAACAACTATAGCTCGCCCCTCTTCAGCCTTTGACGTAAGATTCTTTATAGCTGCTATTGGCATTATAGAATTTTCAATAGGCAAGATTATGCTAGTTTCAATATCCTGTGGTGATGCTCCTGGGTATAAAGTTTCTATTTCAATACTGTCATCACCAAACTCTGGAAAAACTTCTTTTTTAGTTTTATAAAAAGCAAACGTCCCACAAATAATTAACGTCATCATAAGAACATTAGCTACTATTGGTCTTGCTGCCATTAGGGAAATTAGTGAACGAGACTTTTTTATATCAGGCATTACTATCAACCTCAACCTTTATCTACAATACTTTCTAAATGCATA
>JABJPE010000065.1 GCA_018664045.1 Legionellales bacterium
CATTGCGAGGAGTCAACCCATGTGAAGCGTTAGCGTAGCAAGGTTACGACGTCGCTACGCTCCTCGCAATGACGGGATGTTGCACAGGATTACTAGGGGGAAGCAATAACCGGGATGGTTGGATTGCGACGTCGCTGCGCTCCTCGCAATGACGGGATGTTGCACAGGATCACTAGGGGGAAGCAATAACCGGGATGGCTGGATTGCCGACGTCGCTACGCTCCTCGCAATGACGAGAATGGAAAATTAATGACAGGAAAATCCCTAGCTAGCAGCTACTTATGCATCATCAGAAACCACATGTAAGGTTCTTGTTGGGAACGCCATTTCAGCACCGTGTTTTTCAACAATTGCAATTATTTTAATCGATACATTTTGCTTAGCTGAAAGGTAATCAGCCCTTTTTGTCTCTTTAGTAAATGCATAAACCTCAAAGTCTATAGAGGAAGCACTAAACTGCAAGAACCTTGCATATGTTAGCATTGTGCTATCTAAAAAATCATTTTTGTGTAGCATTGCATCAACATCTCTAATTATTTTCTCAATTTTAGCAGCATCATCATAACGCACGCCTATAGACATTTTTATTCTTCGATGTGACATTCTAGAAGGGTTATCTACTATAATCTTCGAAAACACCGAGTTAGGTATGTAGCGTAGTGTTTTATCAAAAGTTCTTATTTTTGTAAGTCGCATACCAATTTGCTCAACCACACCTTCTATGTCTCTTTCAGGGGAGCTTATCCAATCACCTATATCAAAAGGCCTATCTAAATATATAAAGAATCCACCAAAAATATTTGACAATAAATCCTGGCAAGCTAATGCAACGGCTATACCACCAATACCACCAAATGCTAACAGCGCTGAAATGGGAACTCCAAACACAGGCTTAATTACGTTTAAAACAATTAATATTGTTATTAAAATACTACTAATTTGTGATATGGCCCGAATTGTTGTCTTATCAAACCTGCGCTTTTTCTTTGGAAGCTTAAAAAGGGTTGACTCAATTTCACCTATAAACCTAATTAAAAACCATAATAGAAAAACATTTACAGTCAAAATTTTTATTACGTCAAAAAGACCTGAGTATGCTTCAAGAATAATAAATTCTTGTATTATAAAATGAACAGCATAAATAAACCCAAATACGGTTATGAGCATTTTCAAAGGACTGTATAAAGCCTTAATTAAGCAGTCATCCCAAAATACCGTGGTGGTTTCAGCCTTATTCAACAAGTATTTATATGTTTTTTTCTCTATAAATAAGATTATTGTTGTAAGTAGAACGCATGCAGCACTTGAAAATAGCCACTTAAACGATAAAACTAAAGAAAGGATATCCATATTACACCTATTAATTACCTGTTAACACTATAGTAGTTACAATTTACCAATAAAGCAACAACCTAACAAACACGACCCTTGACATTTAAACAAGACTAAAGCACGCTAATATAACTAGTAAACGGAGCCGCAGATGTCTAAAGAACTTTTTTTCAAGCACTTAAACGAACAAGCTAACAAGTTAAAAAATGAGAGCTTATACAAGGAAGAGCAGGTAATTACCAGCCAACAGCAGGCACTTATACAAACTGAGAATAACAGAGACATAATAAATTTTTGTGCAAATAATTATCTTGGCCTATCGGCTAATGAACATCTAAAAGAAACTGCAAAAAAATCTATTGATAAATATGGCTATGGTCTCTCGTCAGTGCGCTTTATTTGTGGTACCCAAAAACCACATAAAATTTTGGAACAAAAATTAAGTAACTTCCTTCAAACTGAAGATGTAATATTATACCCTTCATGCTTTGATGCTAACGGTGGTCTGTTTGAAACCATACTAGGCCCTGAAGACGCTGTAATTAGCGACCAGTTAAACCACGCAAGCATCATAGATGGAATAAGATTATGCAAAGCGAAACGCTACCGCTACCAAAACAACAGCATGGAAGAGCTGGAAAAATGCTGCCAAAAAGCACAAGCAGATGGCGCCAGATTCATTCTTATTGTAACAGATGGCGTGTTTTCTATGGATGGGATAATTGCAAACCTACCAGGCATAGTAGAGATAGCCGAAAAACATGATGCACTAGTTATGGTAGATGACTGCCATGCCACTGGATTCATGGGAAAAAATGGACGTGGCACGCACGAACACCATGATGTTATCGGCAAAATAGATATAATAACTAGCACACTGGGCAAAGCATTAGGTGGAGCTTCAGGTGGATTTACCGCTGGTAGAAAAGAAATAATTGACTGGCTACGACAAAGATCACGCCCTTATTTATTCTCTAATTCAATAGCTCCGGTTATCGCGGCAACTAGTATTGCTGCGCTCGATCTTATCGAGAATAATTCTAGGTTAATTGCTCAACTACATGATAATGCACGTTATTTTAGGGGCAAAATGTCTAGTGAAGGCTTTGATATTATCCCAGGCAACCACCCTATTGTCCCAGTTATGTTTGGCGATGCAAAACTAGCATCAGACATGAGTGCTGAGCTTATGAAGCTAGGCATATACGCAATAGCATTTAGCTACCCAGTTGTGCCCATGGACACAGCTAGAATTCGGGTACAAATTTCAGCAGCACATAACAGAGAACAACTAGATAAAGCCGTAGCAGCATTTAAAATTGCCCGCAACAATCTTAAAAATAAACAGGAAAAGATATGAAAGCACTAGTAAAAAGCAAAAGCACAGTTGGGCTATGGCTAGAAAATGTAGATAAACCACAAATAAATGACGACGAAGTCCTAATAAAAATAAAAAAAACCGCTGTTTGCGGCACAGACCTACACATTTATAATTGGGATAATTGGGCTCAACAAAACATACCCGTACCCATGGTTGTAGGCCATGAATTTGTTGGTACAATAACAGCTATTGGGAAACTGGTTAAAGGCTTAAAAATTGGTGATAGAGTATCTGGCGAAGGACACTTAGTCTGCGAAACATGCAGGAATTGTAGAGCAGGACTTAAGCATCTGTGCCCTAATACCAAGGGTATTGGTGTTAATGTTGCAGGAGCATTTGCAGAATATCTAGCACTCCCAGCTACAAATGTATTCCCAATCCCAAGCATCATTACAGATGAAATAGCCTCTATGTTTGATCCATTTGGTAATGCTGTCCATACTGCGCTATCATTTGATTGCTCTGGCGAAGATGTACTCATAACCGGCGCTGGCCCAATAGGGATTATGTGTGCGCACATCGTAAGACACTTAGGAGCCAGGCACGTAGTCATCACAGATGTTAACCCTCATAGGCTTGAACTAGCAAAGCAAGTTAAAGGCATCACTTGCATAGATGTATCAACAACAAAAATAACCTCTGTTATGCAGCAACTAGAAATGGCAGAAGGCTTTGATGTAGGGCTTGAAATATCTGGAAATGAAACCGCATTTAATGACATGATAGATGTTATGCTCAATGGTGGAAAAATAGCAATGCTAGGCCTATACAAGGGTGACATAAAAATGGATATGAACAAGGCCATTTTCAAAGGACTAGACTTTAAAGGAATTTATGGGCGTAAAATGTACGAGACCTGGTATAAAATGGTAACTTTAATTCAAAGTGGCCTTGATGTTTCAGATATAATAACCCATGAATTTAGCTACAAGGACTTCAATGAAGCATTTACGACAATGAATGCAGGCAAGTGCGGCAAAGTAATCTTAAATTGGGAGTAACTTACCTAAAAATTAAAGCCAATCATAAATTAAGTCTTTGTCGACGGGCCTCCTCTGCCACCATCTGCATTAGCATGCTGCATTCTAATGCATCTAGCATTATTTAGGACAGCATATTTACCATCTAATGTTATACGGAATTTAGTATTTTCACCAATTTCTCCTGATTTAACAGCCCCTGATCCATCAACAGCAGCTATTTTCGAATTAGCTCCAGTAAAATAATTTGTAAAATAAGGCATTAACGTCTTATAAAACAAAGAATCTTCAAGCATAGATACCATTCTATCACTACCTTTTACACCTAAGCTATATAACCACAAACACAACTGATCTTCATTTGCTGAATCTTTCGAAAATGATGTGGATACATCATAAGCGACAAAGGAAAGACATAACACTAAAGCCATACCTAAAGGAAAGCTAGCTATAAATGGCATTGCCAGAACTTGAAAAAGCTGAATATGCGCGAATAAAACCAAATTTATAACGCCTACCAAAAGATTAAGCACAACAATAGCTAACTTAGCAAAGCTTAAAACACTGTTTAATATAAGCAAGAAGCCTAAAATAAGCATGAAGGTTATTGCATGCTTCCTATAAATCATAGCCACTTTATTTTCTAGACTCTTAGTGTCATCATACCCAAGATATTTAACAAAACCTCCAAAACTTTCTAGTTTTATATTAAATTCAGCATTGTCATTTATAGCTGTCGCTATTTTCTTTTTAACAGCCTCTCTATAACTGTATTTATGATCATCATTATACCCAGTCCATGAATCGACCAGATGCCACAAATCTGCAACTAGAAATGAGTTTGTTTCAATCTTTTGATTTATAAACTCATCAGCTTTTACCTTACCTACAACTACTAGTAAATTATATGCTTTTTCAATTTTTAAAGCATCCCCTTGAACAGCATCATTAACTAATCCCATCAAGACATCAAGCCCATTACCAGCCGTATAAAAAGCTTCAAAAAACTCAATACACATTTTCATTTTATTTAGGCTTAAAGGGGCAGTTTTATCTTTAATATATTCATCTAGTAGATATTTAAGAATCTTTTCTTTATTTGACTCCTTGAATCTTGTTACAAGATCAGTACCACCATTTTTATCCAGCCAGCAACATATTTGATCTACCTTCTTTTCATCAAAACATGAATTAGCAACACTAAGTAAAGCAGAATCTGTAATACCATCAATTTCATTAGGAGCCTGACTATCATCCTTTATATATTGTTTTAATGAATAAACTGCTTGGAGCACCTTCGAATCTTCAGCCATGATGGCTTCTTCCATATTTTCACGATAAGAACCTTTAAAGTCATCTGTTTCTGTACCCCATGAAGGATCATACTCGACACAAGAAGACACATCGCCATTATATTTTATTTTTGCTAGATTTTTACTATTTATTTCAGAAGGACGCATTCCTTGCTGATCATGAGCAACAAATAGTTTTTCGCTAACAAATTTAGGCATGCTTAACTTAATTTCACCTGAATCTTCTCTCTTCCAAATTATATTTAATTTACTATCACCTTCAAATTTAAATGAGCCAAATGCATCTTTTCCTGCAAGGCTTTCTATTTCCATATTTAAGCGCTCTTTTAACTCATTTAACTTCTCATCATAATCATCCTTAGATCCATCCTCATTCTCAGGAAATAACAAACCCAAAACATAAGGGTTTTCAAAAAACTCATCAACTGTTACAACATTACTTAAATCTACATTAGTCTGCTGAAAAGTAGAGTAATCTACTTCTTTTTTTCCCACAAACATCCCATCAACAACTTCTATCATAGAGTCTGAGGTTAAAAGAATATTTATATTCAAAATATTTTTTTCTAACTTGTAGTAGCAAAACCTACCATTAAATTGAATAGCTTGCTTTCTTTCACCTTCAAAGGCCATATCAGACCACTGACCTAGAATATGGCTGCTATTTTGAAATTGCATTTTCGAGAAAACCAATGCCAAATAACCATCCTTTAATTCAGTTTTTATATTTGATAAACAGCCTTCTACAGTACGCTGGTTAGGCAATATATATTTACCGCCTCCTAATAAAACAATAGAAGGGTCACGTCTATGCTCAAAATCCGTATGAAAATAATTGTTCTTTAGAACATTAGCTCCCAAATAACGAGGTTGGAATCCTTTTGCATTATCTTCTTCATTAGTAGAATCATAGTTATATATATATGTAGGCATAACAGCTCCTAAAATTTATAATCATTTTGATTATACTTGTTTTTCAACAACATTTAAAGTGGTGATTACAAGTTTCCATCTGTATAGACAAAACTTTTAGTTTTATTATTTATTTCGAGCAAAATAGACTTATCAAACTCAGCCGCAGTTATGTAGATAATCTCACCCATAACAACCGAATCGAATAATATGGTCAGGTCAGAATTTGACATCCTAATGCAGCCATGTGAACCCGGCGTACCAAGTTTAGTGCCATCAGGGCAGCCATGGATATATATATATCTAGCATAGGTATCTACACTTCCACCTTGATTGAACCCAGGCTCTAACCCTGAAAATCTTATTATGCGGGTTAATATCCAGTCTCTATCGGGAAATGTCTTTGCAAGATCAGTGCAATAGGTCTCACCTGTTGGCACCCTGCCGACAAAAACAGTATTTAGCTTGGCTCCATGCCCGTATAGTTCTGTAATGTAATGAAGTCCTAAAGGGGTTTGATAACTGCCTTCTGCTTGACCTATTCCATTTTTGGCTGAAGAAATAATATAAGAGCTAGTCTCATTACCCCTTTCATCTAATTTATAGAGCTTTTGATCAGCAATACTTATTATTATCATAATTAAATATTATTAAGAGCCTGGTGGTTGCGCTCTATAGTTGCAGTTTCTTTTAAATAACGCTCAAAGCTAGCAAACTCCCATGCCTTCATATAGCGTGCATAATCATCATGAATCTGGCCTGGGTAGACAGTTAGTGGATTAGCTGTATGTACATTTGTTAAGCCTATAACAAGCATATTGCCATTTTTAAGCTTGTAACTTCCCCATGAGGACAATTTATCTGTTGGCCTAGGCATTGCAAAGACATCATCACGAATTTCCATAGCAACTCTATTTATAATGCCATCTAACTTTATATTATCTATATTTTTCCAGCTAAGATTATATTTACTTGTAATAAAATCTATATCTTTGCCTGCAGAGAGATATTTTTGACATTTTTTTACTAGCTCATCCGCAGCAATCAGCTGATTGCTCTTCTCAAGAATTTTTTCTATTTTAGGTTTTGCTAAAGCTAAACTCAGCTCCGATGCAGCAACATGACCTGCAAGATGCATAACCACTACCTGAGTATCATTTATTTTTAGCACGCCTGAATTCAAATCATTTAAAAGCACATCTTCACTAAAGGCAGCCTGCCTAAACAAGGCATTATTTGAAAAGACATCGCCACCAGAGTCTTTACTAAACTGTGGACTAGTTCTTATTTTCAAATTTAATTCTGAAGCTATTTGCTCAAGGCCATCAGATGTATAGGCAAGCTCTGCTAAACTCTCATTTAAAGAAACATAGTTTTTTTCAACCTGCTCGTTTTTCCAAGCTGCTAACACAGATCTCTTAACATCTGAGTAACTAGGCTCACCGCCTTCTAATCCCAACAGCTGGAGTACAACGTAACCATTGGCTGTTTTTACTACTCCAAATGAATCCACATTTAGCTTACTGAGAACACTTATATAGTCGGAGTCAATCTTGCTTTTTAGCTGAAAAGATTTGTTATTTATTTCATAAATTTTTACAGAACCAGTATTTTCTATGAATTTTGACAATCCAACATCAAGCTCAACATTTGGTATAACTTGCTCTTTTAAAAACTGCTGTTGCTCTGCAGTTAAGCCAGTGTTTTCTGCATCTGCACTTATTTCATAAACATTAAACTTAAAACGGTGTTCTGTTGTAAAAGCCATTTTATTCTGTTCAAAATAGGTAGTTAAAGTTTGCTTAGACGGTTTCATTGATTCTGCTAGCGCAGACTTATCTAAAACTACATATTTAACTTTAACTTTCTCTTCTGTATTGAAATCAGTTTTATGCTTGTGATAGTACTCTTCTATTGCAGCTGGCTTAACTTTTTCCTTTGCAATGTTTTCTGGGTCAATCTCTAAATACTTTATATCTCTTTGCTGGTTGAGTAAGTAAGTCAGGTCTGTGAGTTCATATGGCAACATAAAAGCTGACTCGGATAGCCCTACCTGCATCTGCATTACCAGTAAATCTTCAGAAAGATGGGACAAATATACCTCCTCAGAACCAAAAGACTGCATTACTGTAGATAAATATAGTTGTTCAGAAAATTTATCGCCTTCTTGGAAGTATGGCTGCGCCAATACATATGAATTTCTGACATTGGCTGGGACCAACATAGAATTATTTAAGGCATACTGTTGTTTTAATTTTTTTATTACTAGGCTGTCCAATAGCTCTTCACGCATACTGTTTAGCTGCTCTTGAGTTAAGCTTAGCCCAGGCCTAGATTTTAATAATGTGAATTTACTTTTTTCGTATAAGTGCTGTAACGCTGACTTACTTATCGAATCACCGTTAACATTTACTACCGTAACATCGTTACTAGTTGTTTTAGCGTAGTAACTAACACCACCGAGGCATATTATTAATGCCAGCAGGACGACTACTATAGTGCCAGCTATTCCTGATGCTTTTCTTTTTATATCCGTTAACATTTAACACACACACATGAATTAAAAGTGGCGGAGCGGACGGGACTCGAACCCGCGACCCCCGGCGTGACAGGCCGGTATTCTAACCAACTGAACTACCGCTCCACTGGTGGGTACTGAGGGATTCGAACCCCCGACATTCGCCTTGTAAGGGCGACGCTCTACCAACTGAGCTAAGTACCCAATACTAGCAGCAATATTGCCGCTAGCATCAATATCAAAAATTAACCTTCGTTAACTTTTTCGCTAAAATCGCGTCCTGCTTTAAACTTAGCACTCCAACGACCTTTAATTTGCATTTTTTCACCTGTTGCTGGATTTCTGCCTTCACGAGCATCTCTCCAAGAACGCGCCCATGTTCCAAAACCAACTAAAGTTACTTTTTCGCCATTACCAACAGCATTTTTAACAACTTCAACAAATGCACTTAGGCACTTAGAAACTGATGCTTTTGGAAGACCTGACATTTCGCTTATTGCTGTTACAAGTTCATCTCTGTTCATATATATGACCTCTATATAATTAATTAAGGGTATATCACCCCGTCGGTGTATACTTTATACCAGCTCCAAGGAATATATGTCAAGCTATATAGGCTCAATAAAAGTATTTTTTTTGCAATTAATGTTTATGCCGACTATAAAAACGCAAAAAAAACAACCTTGAACGTTGAATTAAAAGAACATTTAACAATACAGGCCTTCTTAACAAGAAATAAACAATAATTTTATGTGCTAGCATACTTTGTTCCCAGAGAAAAATGCACCCTGAAAAAACAAATAGACATAAAATAATAAAGCTAAAACAACATTTAGAAGAATTTAGTTAATGCATATACTAGCATTATAAGAAAGCAGCAAAAAAGCCATGACACAAAAAAACATTAAGCAATCAATTTAAGGTACATAATCTACCAAATATGGATTGCGACGTCATTACGCTTCTCGCAATGACGAGCTAAAGAGCAAGAGTCTATAAACGGAAGCAACAACCAACTACAAGCAACAGCCTTAACTCAAATAAAATTGCCAATCTAAATGGATAACTGCCCCACTGCCGTCATTGCGAGGAGCGTATACCCACCGCAGCGAAGCAAGGATGGTAGTGACGTCGCAATCCATCTTTAAAACAGCATCAACAACACTAACATGTTTTGAGAAAAAGAATAGCGCAATTGCCACACTCGCTCCTCACAATGACGAGCTGAAGAGCAAGAACATCGGTGACTGGATTATGGGTAAATAAATTAAGATTACGCAGAAGTCTCTGTACCACCTACGGTAATTTTATCAAGGCGCATTGTTGGCTGACCAACACCCACGGGCACGCTCTGGCCATCTTTGCCACAAATACCAATGCCTTTGTCTAAAGAAAAATCATTACCAACCATACTAACTTGATGCAGTACACTTGGACCATCACCAATTAAAGTTGCGCCTTTAATTGGATGGACAATTTTGCCGTTCTTAATCAAGTAAGCCTCATTTGCGCTAAACACAAACTTTCCTGAAGTTATATCTACTTGACCACCAGAAAAATTCACAGCATAAATACCATCATCAACACTAGCTATAATATCAGATGGATCATATGATCCCGGCTCCATAAACGTATTTGTCATCCTCGGCATTGGCGCATATTCATATGATTCTCGCCTACCATTGCCAGTACTCTTAGACCCCATCAAACGCGCATTAAGCCTGTCATGCATATAAGCTTTAAGAATGCCGTTTTCAATTAGAACCGTACGCTCACCCGGAGTTCCTTCATCATCTATAGTCAAAGATCCACGCCTATCATCAATAGTTGCATCATCAATAACAGTACAAGCACTAGAGGCTACCTTTTCCCCAATTCTACCACTAAAAGCAGAAGTTCCTTTGCGATTGAAATCGCCCTCTAAGCCATGCCCAACAGCTTCATGCAACAACACCCCTGGCCAACCGGAGCCAAGCACTACCGGCATTTCACCTGCAGGGGCAGGCTTAGCACTAAACTGTAATAACGCTAAATCTACAGCTTCTGCAGCTAGCATATTCAACTTTTCTGGTGTATTTAGCTTTTCTAAACCAAACCTGCCTCCATAGCTAGCGCTTCCTGAGTTACGATCTTTGCCATCGCAGCAAACTACAGACAACCCTATCCGCACCAGTGGCCTTATATCAGCTACTAACTGGCCATCAAAACGCTTGATCAGAACTTGCTCGTATCTAGAGCTTATCGATGCAGTAACCTTTTCTACCTTTGAGCTATGCGCTCGTGCGAGACGTTCTATCTCATGGAGCATCCCAACTTTAAGCTCATCAGTTATATTACTTAAAGGGTGGTCGCTACCATAATATATATTATGTTCGAGGCTACTTATGATTCCAACCTG
Source organism: Legionellales bacterium (assembly GCA_018664045.1). Classification (GTDB taxonomy): domain Bacteria; phylum Pseudomonadota; class Gammaproteobacteria; order Comchoanobacterales; family Comchoanobacteraceae; genus JABJPE01. The sequence goes on from JABJPE010000065.1 coordinate 10,835, forward strand.
CTTTCTACCCGAAGCTGCAACATGCATAGAACCAGCAGCAAGAGCCGCCTTTTTCAATGCTGGCAAGGAAAAGTCCTCACTATATGCATACCCTGTGCCCTGACCTACAACGCAACGAAAACCAGCACCTTGATCCAAACTACACACAATATCTTTAATAATTCCATCTTCTAGAAACCAAGATTCATCAGCCACATTTTGAATAAATATGTCTGCATCATCACAATTTTTCACATAGAGCAAAGACAATAAATTGTCTAGATCTGGGCACCCTAAATCATATGGTTTTATTATATTATCTATTACATTATCAAGTATATTCATATCATATCGTCTTATTGGATTAAAATTTCAGCAGGCAAATTATCCCTGTCAATCTCAGTAATAACTGGATTAGCCAAACCGCCGGTTATTCTATAGGATTGAAGAGCCATCTCACTAACTGGCTCTTCTATTATTTGACTAGCAGTCCATGCAATTATTCCAGCAAGCGGACCTCCTGCAAGAGCAGCTATTGTAGGTATTGAAGAAGTTACAATTGGTAATATTGCTAGATATAGATCGTAATTATTATTCTTAACATCTATGCTTCCATGTGAATAAACCGTACCCAACCCACCTTTAATCATAATTTTATCAGTTTTAATTTTGCCTCTACCCAAAGTAAAGTCACCTATTAACTCATCAAAAGGGTAGCTTTCATGACCCAGATCAGAAAAATCGAGTGAAACCTTGTTAAAAAGGCTGTTTAAGCTCAGAAGGTTAAACAGCCTACCAAAACCAATACCAGTTTCAGCTGCCTCACCTAAATTATAAATTTTTCCGTCTGTCAAATTAAAGCTAACAATACCACGCATATCTTTCACTGATAAATGCTCGATACTGTTTGGCCATGAAAGTTTAAACTTTAATTCACCTAAACCGCCTTTTATACTATCAAAATCCGGGAATACAGAAACTATATCGCCCAAATCATTACTATCTACGTGACCCTCTAGATATGTTTTAGGTTTAGAGCCTTGCTGCCAATATCCTTTTAGAGAAACTTTATTTTTCTCCCAGCTCATACTAATATCATCAATCGCATAACCTGAGTACTTTTCTTTTAAATCAAAATGGACATTGTCATAAATCCTATTTAAGTAACGCATCTCCTTTATTGTTGCTTGATAATCCATTCCTTTTAATTTATCAATAGAGGCAACTCCATTACCAGCACTATCTATTTCTAATTTGTCTAAATCTAAAGTCAAAAACTTCTTTGGTTTGAATTTTATTTTGCCAAACACACTATTTGAATTAATATCAATTTTAGCTGAATCACCATCTTTTTTTATTAAAAGTTTAGGCTTGGCTATCTTAAATCCGTATATGTTTAACTCATCCAGACTTAACTTCATTACGGGAAGTTTAAAGCTGGAATAAGAATCATCAAAAAACTTTTCCCAATCACTATAATTTATACTAGGCGATTTTAACGTCAACACCTCATCATTACTATTTGTGCTAGCATGCCATGATAAATAAATATTTTTTGCATAATTAATATTAAACTCAGTTAATTTGTCATCAATGACATCCGCTTTAAATAAAACTGGAGTCTTTTCATCCGAGCTTAATGCTAATGGTGGCGGCATGTCAATGGCTATTTCTCCGCCCTTAGATTCAGCAATAATTGAGGCTCTAACTCGGTCTTGATCTTCATAAAACCTGATTTTCCCATCTATATACGGCTTGCCTCGAACTATTTTTGCTAAACTTTCAGGAACATACTTAGGCATAATTGTATCTAGTGCCAACGGCCCATTTAAATTAACAGATAGATCATTAGGGCCAGATTCCAAGCTTATGAACAATTTTGAGTCGTTTTGGAAGGCAGATAACTTCTTGCCCCACATCTTCTTTGTGTCAAACTCTAACAAACCATTTGCTTTAGAAAAATAAACTTTAAATTTATCAAATTTTATATTATCATCATGCAAATTAATTTTGCCATACAATGAGTTCAAATCGACCTTGTCCTTCTTCATGTCTAATTTAAATCCAAGGTCTAAATCGCTACTACCATAAAGCTTAGCATCAGAAAAATATTTTCCCACTGTTTTTTTCAATGGGCTATTATCTACAATAGCCAAGCCCTTAGCTAAATCAAAATTTGTTTGGATGTGTGCCTCTAGAACAGGATTTACAAAGTCTGAAATATGTGCATGGCCAGAGTCAATTTTTTGCCCCATGGTATATGCTTTATCAATATTTAAATTAAAACTATTATTGTCTAGTAACAACTTGCCCTTTACTCCATCTAATTCCGGCCAATCTGGAGCATATTTTAATTTAGCATCACTTAGGTCGGAACTGTAGCTATATAACAATCCAAACCTTGATAAATTAGTGTCATTTTTAATCTTTACACGACTATATTTCAGCCTGCCCACACCCAGTGATTCTTTTAGATATTTATTTAAACCGTTAGGTAGAACGTTAATTGGCAAGAAATTCTTAACGCTAGATAAATCTACAGAATCAGCTGACAGATCAATATCAACCTCAGGATAATGTTGTGGCTGGAACTTTAGTTCCGCTCTACCAACAACATTTATGCCGCCTGTGTTTAGCCTTATTTTTTCCATACCAAATAACCAGCTATCATTAACTTTAGAGAAAATCATTTCCATAGGACTAACTTTAAAAATAATTTTTCTATCTGAAATGCGCCTATCATAAAAACTTACTTTCTCAGAAGAATCAAGGCTGTTAGAAAACAATTTGATTTCGCCCTTGTTATCAGCATAAGACACACTTGCATTAACCCCAGAAATTCCAGGAATAAACGAATAACTATTAGTGCGAAAATCAACTAAGTCAAAATATATGTTTTTTATTTCTTCAAAGCTGTCGCCAGACCACTGCAATACCAAGTCTCTCACCTCTCCTTGAAAAACATTCCTCATCAAAAGACGCATTATTTTGTTATTTTTATCAAGCAGATAAGGAGATATCGCGCTTATGTTCTCAACATTAAAATATGTAAGCATTACCTCACTACCGTTCATGCCTTTATTTTTAACATTATAATTAAAATCTAGTGATCTAACTTTATTAACCAGCATTTCATTAATCTTGCCATTAAAGTTAAATTTATCGGCCGAATTGATGTAAAAACTACTATTCCCTCTAAATCTCTCTAGTTCAATTTCTGCTAATTTTTTGTAGTTAAAACTGGAGCTCACATCATGATTAACATGCAAGGTTAAACCTAAAGACAAATTATAGGTGAAATCAATATCCAGCTTACCTGAAAATTTATTTATAACAGTAGGATTTGGCACAAATTGCAATATATATTTAGGTAAATTGGCATCAATTTTAATATTGCCTTTTGACGAGTATAAGACTCCGTCTTCTTCTTGTAGAGTAAATTTAGATGAAATATTTAACGGTTTGTTGTCAAAGTGAGTAAACTTAAAATTCCATTTTTTTTCAAACCCACTGTCTTTGTAATATGCATTTTCTGCTAGCATCCTATGGCTATCAACATTTATGATAACTTTACTAATACATAAATTACGGGGAATAACCATTTTTTTTTGTTGCAGATCATAGTTAGATTTTGTTTCAACAAGAATGTCTGATACAACTTTATTTGCATTAAATATTGCCAAATCATTTTTTATAAATTTTAAATTTATTTCTTCAATGTTAATATCATTAATTACCCATTTATTAGTTTTCAGTGATTTAAATAAATCAACGCTCATGTTCATACCAGATATCTTATTAACATAAGGAATAAGCTTAGGATTTATAGCCTGCAGTTGATTTAACACAAGAAATGGGCGCAAATTAACCCACTCAACTCTTGTGCTCTTAAGATCAAATCCTCCTGGAAGCTTAGCTATTACCTTAGGCAAAACTATATCATCAGAATAATAGTTAATTACAGGAGTGAATAATTTAAATAAGACAAGAGAGTAAACAAAAGAGCACAGCACAAATACAACAAGCCATGCCCGCTGAAACAATCTCAACCTAGTGTCCTGCATTTGCTGCCCTTTTGATCTGAAAATTAATATTCGTTTAGCAAATTATAATAAAATAAAAACACACCAAAGTCTATGATATAAATACTATGAAAAAATATTTGTTTTTTTATTATAAGAAGTAGCCACCATAAACAGAGACCATGACACTATGTTGGCACAATAAGACTTCCAAAACATAGCACCAAAAAAATCTATAGCACCATCTTTATAGAACATATAGAACCCAACTTGATAAAATAACAACATTGCCGCCACTAATAACAATAGCTGAAAAGCGCTATACATCACAAGCCTAGAGTGATAGATTTTAATTAATAAACAAGCGGATACAAACATAAGGGAGATAGATCCAAAATATACTGGGTAACATATATTTGCAAAAGCACCTAAAAGCCAAGCCTTGTAAAGAGTAAAATCATTTTTAGCTCCATAGATGGATCGGTATAAAAGATACAAAACAAATGGCTCTGGACGCATATATTCAAGTCCTTCTGGCAATTTAGTTAAGGCAAAGTAGAAAAACAAAAATATCAACATAACTCTTTTTATAAAAAGAAGGTAAGGGGTTTCATGCATCATATTATAAGAAATCATTTTTTTCCCTTGCTTCATTAATTAAGTGGTTATCTGATTGCCATACTAACAGCACTTGACGGGCATTACTAAGGCTAGCTACAGGAGCTACCACAACTTTTATGAAATCGGCTTTTTCTTTATGGGAAATGGTTGTGATTGTGCCCACTGGGTAACCTGGCAAATATCTTAGCGCCAAACCAGATGTATATAATTTATCTCCTACTTTAAATTTTGTCGTAGCAGTTGCATCTAACAGCTCCAGAGCATCACCATCACCAGACCCTACCGCTATCGCCCTCTCACCATCTGTGTTTTGCACAGGAACATAGCTATCTTTGTCAGTTATTAGTAAAACGCTGCTTGTATATTTATTCGCAGTAACTACGTGTCCAAGTACCCCATGTGCATCGATAACAGCCTGCCCATCATAAACCTCATCGTTTTGTCCTTTATTGATTATTACAATCTTTTTTAACAGGCTATTAGATTCAGCTATTATCTCTGCATGAGTAAAGTCAGATTCAATTTTACCCGAAGAACTTAGCAATTCTCGTAAAGTCTCATTCTCCTTGCTTGCTGTTTCATACTGGTACATGCGTGCTTTTAAAATTGCATTTTGCGCCAATAACCTGGAGTTTTCTTTTACCAGTTCTTGTTTAGACAAAATATTAACAGAGCTCTTATAGACTAAACGGTATGGCATATCAATCATATAATACAGCGGGCTTAAGAAGTACTGGACCAATCCTTGGCTATAGGACAACATCATATCTGAAAATATAAAAACACAACTTAACACAGTTAAAATAAACCAATTTTTAACTAGCGATGTTTTTTTATTTTGGAACAGAACTGAGATAAGGTCTTACTCCTCTGATAAAAAATCTGGTCCATATTTTTCCAATAAATCTAAAGCTTGGCCACCACCCCTAGCGACACAAGTAAGAGGGTCATCAGCAACTATAACAGGCAGTCCTGTTTCTTCCATAAGCAGCCTATCTAAACCACGGAGTAAGGCACCACCTCCAGTTAAAACCATGCCACGGCTAGCAAGATCAGCCGCCAGCTCTGGTGGAGCCTGCTCTAGTGCGCCGCGCACCGCATCTACAATACCAGTTAATGGTTCTTGCAGGGCCTCTAAAACCTCATTACTAGTAATAGTAAAACTCCTAGGAACGCCTTCTGCAACATTACGCCCACTAACATCAAGCTTGATAACTTCATTTTGAGGGTAAGCAGTAGCCACCTCTTTTTTAATTCTCTCTGCAGTAGGCTCACCTATTAAACTACCAAAGTTACGTCTTGTGTAATTTATAATACTTTCGTCAAACCTATCTCCACCAATTCTAACTGACTCAGAATAAACAATTCCGTTTAAAGAAATTATAGCAACCTCTGTCGTACCACCACCGATATCAACAACCATAGAGCCACCGGGGGCATCCACTGGCAAACCAGAACCGATCGCAGCAGCCATAGGCTCTTCTATCAGAAACACTTGTCGAGCGCCAGCACCAGCTGCAGACTCACGAATAGCCCTTCTCTCAACCTGGGTTGAGCCGCATGGCACACAAACCAATACTCTTGGGCTTGGGCGCATAAATTTATTAGGATGTACTTTACGGATAAAATGCTGCAGCATTATTTCTGTTTTATGGAAATCTGCTATAACACCATTTGACAGTGGTTTAAATGCATGAATGTCACCTGGGGTACGGCCTAACATCTGGTAAGCATCTGTTCCTACTGCTGCAATAATTGAATCCTTAGAAGACCTTTTTGACCTAACTGCAACTACAGATGGCTCATTCAAAACAATGCCATCCTCTTTGGTGTAAATCAAAGTGTTGGCTGTACCTAAATCGATTGATAGATCTCGAGAAAATGAACCTCGTAAAGACTTAAATATCATACTTATACCCTCGTAACTATTACTAATTAATTTATATCCTTATACTAATAAATGCTCTAGCCAATCCATTATTGCTTTTCAAGCCTTAACCTAATTTGTAGTTGACAACCACACATGGGATGACATTATAATACCTTTTTAACTGTAAATGGAAGATTTTATGCAAGATGATGCTAATAATCCAGAAAAAAAGGTTATTTCAGACGAAGAAATAAAAAAAATAGCACAACTTTCAATGCTAAATTTAAACCAAGATGAGCTGGAGATGCTTAAAACAGATTTTGGTAACACACTAAAGCTCTTTGAAACGCTAGAGAAAAAAGATGTAGACAGCGTCGAGGTTAGCTATGAGTCTAGCAAAATATCACAGCCTAGAAGAAATGATGAAGTTTTACATGATAATAAAACACAAAAACAGCAAAACGCAGATACATCACCTTACTTTAACAAAAAAACTGGCTACTTTGATGTGCCTCCAGTTATAGAAACCGAGTAATAACATGCTTCATAAACTATCGTTAAAACAGCTACATGATGGGCTGAAAAACAAAGATTTTACCAGTAAAGAATTAACGGGTCACTACCTAGATAGAATTGCAAAACATGATGTCAATTTAAATAGCTTTATAAGTGTGACATCTGAGCACGCCCTAGCGCAAGCGCAAGAAGCTGACAAAATAATTCAAAGAGGTGAGCAAACTGGCATGTTGACTGGCATACCTATAGCCCAGAAAGATATATTCTGCACAAAAGGTATTAAAACGACATGTTGCTCAAAAATTTTGGCAGAATTCACCCCTCCCTACGACGCTACCGTAATTAAGAAATATCAAGAAAACAACTCCATCATGATTGGGAAAACCAATATGGATGAATTTGCCATGGGTGGGTCCAATGAAAATAGTTACTTTGGTTTGTGCGCCAATCCTTGGGACTTAACCCGAGTGCCTGGCGGCTCATCTGGGGGATCAGCATCGGCAGTAGCTGCAAGACTTTGTCCTGGAGCGACTGGAACTGACACCGGCGGATCAATTCGGCAGCCAGCATCTTTTTGTGGTATAAGTGGCATAAAACCAACATACGGAAGAATTTCAAGATACGGTATGATTGCCTTTGCATCGAGCTTAGACCAAGCAGGGCCAATGGCTCCTAGCGCTGAAGATTTAGCAATAATGCTACAAGCTATGGCAGGAAAAGATTCCCAGGACATGACCAGTGCCAATATAGAGGTACCAAATTACCTGTCATACATAAACGAATCTTTAAAGGGTAAAAAAGTTGGCTTACCCAAAGAGTTTTTCCAAGATGGACTAGATGATAAAATAAGATCTAAAATTGAAGATGCAATCGAGGTGCTTAAGCAGCAAGGCGTTGAATTTGTAGAAATAAGTCTGCCAAACTCAGTTCTAGCTGTTCCAACATACTATATAATTGGCCCATGTGAGGCATCTTCTAACTTAGCCAGGTATGATGGTGTCCGCTACGGCTATAGGACAAACAACCCTAAAAACCTTGAAAGCCTCTACAAAGATTCGAGGGCTGAGGGTTTTGGTGATGAAGTGAAACGAAGAATATTAATAGGAACTTATGCACTATCGAGCGGCTACTATGACGCGTACTACCAAAAAGCACAGAAAATAAGAAAAGTGATAAAAGAAGATTTTGATAAAGCATTTGAAAAAGTAGATTTGATTTTAGGGCCAACCACACCGAGCTTCGCATATAAAATTGGCGCCATGACAAAAGACCCAGTAAAAATGTATCTAGGTGATATATTTACTATCCCTGCAAACCTAGCTGGCCTACCTGGAATGTCTATACCTGTAGGATTCAGCAATAACATGCCAATTGGCATGCAGTTAATCGGAAAAGCCTTTGCTGAGCCAGAAATGCTTAATATGGCTCACATATACCAACAAAACACAGATTGGCATACGCAAATACCAGAAAAATATACAACTTAACGGAGATAACTATGCCTTGGCAACCGGTAATTGGACTTGAAGTCCATGTACAATTAAAAACAAAGTCAAAAATTTTCTCACCTGCACCAACAGTGTTCGGTGCAGAACCAAATGTCCAGGCTAATGTTGTTGACTTAGCTCTGCCAGGAGTGCTGCCTTTTCTAAATGATGAAGTAGTTAATATGGCAATCAAATTTGGCCTAGGCGCACACGCAACTATAAACAAAAGGTCTGTCTTTGCAAGAAAGCACTATTTCTATCCTGACTTACCAAAAGGCTATCAAATTAGCCAAAATAAATTCCCTATAATTTCTGGGGGATACATAGACATACCTGTTGCTAATGATAAAATTAAACGTGTTAAATTAACGCGAGCACATCTTGAAGAAGATGCAGGCAAATCGATTCACTATGAGGGTGAAAATAAAAGTGGGATTGATCTAAACAGAGCAGGAATGCCACTCCTTGAAATTGTATCTGAACCTGAACTAAGGAGTGCTTCTGAAGCAGTTACCTTCTTAAAAACACTACATAATCTGGTTCAATATTTGGATATATGTGATGGCAATATGCAAGAAGGTTCATTCCGTTGTGATGCAAACATATCCATAAGATTAAGTGAAGAACATGAATTTGGGACAAGAGTAGAAATAAAGAACATAAATTCATTTAAATTTGTCGAGCAAGCCATTAACTACGAAATAGAAAGACAAACAGACTGTATAAAACACAGTGAAGAAATAGTCCAAGAAACCAGACTGTTTGACTCGGCACAAAAAGTTACTAAAAGCATGCGTAGCAAAGAAAATGCGCACGATTACCGATATTTTGCTGAACCAGACCTGCCTCCACTACTGATAGAGCAAGAAACCATTGATAAAATAAGGCATTCAATGCCAGAGTTACCCTGGGATAAAAAACAACGTTTTATTGAGCAATACGAACTAAGCGACTACGATGCTGCAATATTAACTGCTGACAAGAACATTGCCTACTACTTTGAAAATGTATGTAAAGAAACCAAAGCAAGTAATAAAATAACAGCAAACTGGATAGCCGGGGAGCTAATGGGACAACTTAATAAAACAGGTGCCAGCATAAAAAACTGCCCTATTTCTGCTAATTATATGGCTGAAATGCTAGATAAAATAGCCGATGGGACAATATCAGGTAAAATTGGTAAAACGGTATTTGAGGAGCTCTGGCTAGGAAAGCAAACTGTTGCTGAAATTATTAGTAGCAAAGGTTTAAGCCAAATTTCAGACCCAAAAGAGCTAGAGCAAGTTATACAGGAAATAATTAATAAATTTCCAAGTCAAGTTGGCGAATATAAGTCTGGCAAAGACAAGCTTTTTGGTTTCTTTGTAGGTCAAGTTATGCAGGTAACAAAAGGAAGAGCAAATCCAGGTTTACTACAAGAAATGCTTAAAAATTTACTAAGCAAATAATGCTGGCTTTATTCTTGATAGTTATTGCTAAATAAACTATTATTAATTTTATTTTCTTGGTAAGAAATGGCAATACAAACTAAAAGTAATAAGCACAAAGCAGTCGCCATTTTAATTTGGTCACTAGCGACAACTTTTTATCTTTATGAAAATCTACTACAAGTATCACAAAGCGTGATTGTTCCTGAATTAATGCGTGATTTTAAGCTAAATGCGCTAGAGTTAAGTACTAAACTAGGTTCTATTTTCCTAGTGTCCTACAGCTTATTTCAATTCCCTGTTGGAATAATGCTAGATAGGTATAAGACAAAAATACTACTCCCAATAGCAGCTCTTATTTGCTCCCTGTCATGCTACAGCTACGCACACTCTGAGACTGTGTTTGCAGCTTTTTTAAGTAGATTTTTCATGGGTATTGGTGCATCTTTTGCTGCACTAAGCTGCCTCAAGCTAGCAAGCGGCTGGTTTGAACATAGGTACTTTGCATTACTTACAGGCCTAATGCTTTCAATTGGTCTTACAGGATCAATAATAGGAGAAGGCCCTCTGCTTAGCCTTGTGAACTCACATGGTTGGCGCGATTCATTTGCATATATAGCTCAATTTGGCGCAATACTAACTCTACTACTACTAGTTTTTATTAAAGATGCCAATACAAATATAAATGCTGATCAAAGTATCAAGCAAACATATTTTGATTTGAAGCAGCTTCTAAAAAGTAAGCAGGTTTGGGCAATATCACTTTATGGCATGCTTATGTTTACTCCATTTTTGATTCTCAGCAATTTATGGGGACCAACTTTTTTAGCAAAAACGTATATGCTCGATAGAAAAGTGGCAGCAGACATATTCGGCATGATCTTTCTTGGCTTTATTATTGGTGGTCCTTTATTTGGATTTTTCTCAGACTATATCTCAAGTAGAAAAAAGCCATTAATCATAGCATCATCAGGAGCTGCTGTGACAATAACATTAATCCTATATTGCAAAATAAGTAGTTTACTCTACATTAGCAGCCTTATTTTTTTGCTTGGTTTTTTCACCAGCGGTTTTCTTCCTGCATTTAGTATTATGAAAGAAATAAATAAACCACAGGTTACCACCGCTGCGCTTGGTTTCATGAACACCCTAAACATGCTAGGTGGACCTGCTTTAATCAGCATTACTGGCTTTTTACTTGAATATTTTTGGGATGGAGCAACTAATGCAGGAGTTCATGTATATAGTGGTTCTAATTTCATTTTATCATTTTCCATGCTGCCATTTCTTTATATATTAGCAATTTTAATGCTTTGCAACATCAAAGAAACCCACTGCATTAGCAGTAATAATAGCGAGTAAAGCATATGCGCCCTACAACAAAAGATAATATCAATTATGCCTGGATAATGTGTATTTTTGCAGCTGTTTTCTACTGCTATGAATATCTATTAAGAGTCCTACCTTCAGTCATAGTTCCAGACCTAATGCAATCGCTAAATATAGGTGCAACCCAAATTGGTCTTATTTCCTCATTCTACTTTTTAACATATACCCCGATGCAAATAGTGGTAGGCACTATTATGGACCATTTTGGGGTACGCATACCTCTTACTATAGCTACCCTGTCATGTGCGTTAGGAATATATATTTTTTCAATGCCTGAGCTCATATATGCAAAGATTGGCATGCTTCTAGTTGGCTTTGGATCAGCATTTGCATTTGTTGGAGTTCTAAAAATAGCTGCAGATTGGATGCCTAACAAATATTTTGCCCTAATTGCAGGAGTAACTACGACGCTTGGAATGGCTGGCGCGATTTCAGGTGAAACTTCATTATCTACAGCAATAAATAACTTTGGATTAGAAGATGCAATGCTGGGCCTATCTATTTCTGGAATAATATTAACAATATTTATTTTTGTAACAATTAAAGATAAGAAACTACTGCACAGTCACTCCTGTATAAATGAAATAAAAAAACTTGCATTTGACTTGATTTTTGTAGCTAAAAATAAGCAAATATGGGTAGTGGGAATTATAGGAATGCTGCTATACACCCCTACAACTACTTTTGCCGGACTATGGGGCGTGCCCTACTTGCAAATGACCAGAGGACTTAATGCCCATGACGCAGGGGTAATTGTATCTATGATATTTGTAGGCTGGGCAATAGGAAGCCCATTAACAGGGCTTCTATCTGTCTGGCTTAAAACAAGAAAAAAAATCCTAACAGTTGGCGCGCTATTATGCGCAATTACTCTTATTAAAATCCTATACTTCCCTAGTGAATCCATTGCAATAACAATGACCTTAATGTTTTTACTTGGCTTTTTTAGTAGCAGTGAAATTCTTATTTTTGCTGTAGCACATGATATAATCCCTAATAATCTTGCAGGAACAGCTGTATCTCTGACTAATATGCTTGTGATGGTAAGTGGGATCATGCAGTATTTAATAGGGTATTGGCTAGAAAACTCACAAGGTGCTGCAATAACAGGTAGTCATATCCATGTTTTCACTGAAACAAATTTCCAAGCTGCATTCATTATAATGCCAGTTGGACTTGTAATTGCTTTCTTTTTGTCCTTTTTTCTGAAAGAAAGTTACCATCTAAAAAAATAAAAAATTAGGAGCTCCCACTAAAATGAAACTTTTCTTGCAAACTCACGGCTGCCAAATGAATGAATATGACAGTCAAAAGATTATAGATATAATGAAACAAAAGCATGGTTCAAGTGTTACCAAGGAGCCATCAGAAGCTGATGTATTAATTTTAAACACCTGCTCAATTAGAGAGAAAGCAGAAGATAAGGTCTACTCTGAAGTTGGACGCTGGCGTAAACTAAAAGAAAAGAAACCTAATCAAATAATTGCTGTAGGAGGATGTGTAGCCAGCCAAGAAGGAGAAAATATTATAAAAAGAGCCCCGTATGTAGATATAGTATTTGGGCCACAAACACTTCACCGATTACCAGAATTAATTACCGAACATTTAAAAACTGGAAAGAGCGCGATTGACATATCATTTCCTGAAATTGAAAAATTTGATAAACTACCTCAAACTGAAAAAAGTGGTCCGAGCGCATATGTATCAATTATGGAAGGATGTAGTAAATATTGCAGCTACTGCATAGTTCCTTATACAAGAGGCGAAGAAATAAATAGACCTTTTGATGATGTTATTAATGAGATTGTAAATATTACAAATAATGGCGCTAGAGAAATAACTTTACTTGGACAGAATGTCAATGATTACCAAGGCCTAATGCATGATGGCAGCACCGCTGATCTAGCTCTACTGATCCATTACATTTCATCTATAGATAACGTACTACGCATCAGGTACTCAACAAGTCACCCTACCGCATTTCGTGAAAACCTTATTACTGCTTATGCTGAAGAGATGAAGTTAGCAAATCACCTACATCTACCAATCCAATCTGGTTCAGATAGAATTTTAACGGCAATGAAACGTGACTATACGACCCTTGAGTTTAAAAGTAAAATTAGAAAATTAAGGGCAGTACGTCCAAACATAAGTATTTCATCTGATTTTATTGTAGGATTTCCTGGTGAAACTGATGCAGATTTTGAACAAACATTAAAATTAGTACAAGATATTGGCTTTGATAAATCTTATTCATTTATATATAGTCGTCGCCCAGGAACCCCAGCTGCTAATTTAGCTGATAACGTAACACTTGAAACTAAGAAACAAAGGCTGGCTAAGCTCCAAGATGCATTGAATAAAAATACAAATAAAATAAGTGATAATATGGTAGGGACAGTAGAGCCGGTTCTTGTCACAGGATCGAGTAAAAAGTCTGCACAAGAAATAAGTGGACGCACAGAAAACAATAGGATTGTTAATTTTGCGGGAAATAGTAGGCTAGTAGGAAAAATAGTACAGGTGAAAATAGTTGATGTTTATACGAACTCGCTACGTGGAGAAATAATTTAGTATGAATAGTAATTACCAATTACACGTTTACGTTGTATGTATTAATTAATGTTAAACTTCTGCTATACTAAGGTTGTTACTATTTTATTATATGTGAGGTAAATTTGACAGAAGAAATACATAAGTTAAAATTTGAATTGGATCCAGTAAACAACGAGCGGCTTGCGCTAGTTTGTGGCCAAACTCATAAGAATATGAATATTATTGAGTCTTACTTTAATGTTAAAATTTCATCAAGAGGTAATAGTTTCAAGGTTTCAGGATCATCTGATGCAATAATAATGACACAGCTTGCTATAGAGCAGCTATACAAAGACACAAAACAAAATCAAAACTTAACATCTGATAATATACATCTAGTGTTAGCTAGCATAGAAAAGTCATGGAGCTCAGAAACTGCAAGCAGTAATAGTAATTTACGTTTTTGCGGGCACGTAACTGCCAAAAGTAAAAATCAAGAAAATTATTTAGAAAATATTAAGAATAATGATATTACATTTGCAATAGGTCCATCAGGGACTGGAAAAACATACTTAGCTGCTGCAGTTGCTACAGATGCACTCCAAATGAACGAAGTAAAACGCATAATTTTAATTAGACCGGCGGTTGAAGCTGGAGAAAAGCTAGGATTTTTACCTGGTGATTTAAGTGAAAAAGTAGACCCATATCTTAGACCCCTATTAGACTCCATAACTAGTTTGATGAGCCCAGAAAAAGCGAATAAGCTTTTAGAAAAAAACATTATTGAAGTGGCCCCACTAGCATATATGCGGGGTAGAACTCTAAATGAGGCATTTATTATTTTAGATGAGGCACAAAACACCACAAAAGAACAAATGAAAATGTTTTTAACAAGAATAGGTTTTGGTTCAAAAGTTGTAATTACAGGTGATATAAGTCAAATTGATTTACCAAAAAATCAAGGATCAGGTTTGAAGCACGCTATAGAAGTATTATCTGACATCGATCAAATATCATTTAGCTATTTAAAATCAAAAGATGTTATTAGGCATCCTATAGTGGAAGCTATAGTAAACGCATACGAGCGCCATGAACAATAATATCAACATTGAAATTATCGACTCATATATGGAAGAAAAGTTTGTTCCAAAAACATCTGAGCTAAAAGCCTGGCTAACAGCTAGTCTCATGAGTAATTATGAAAAATCCAGCATAAATTTAGTATTAACTAGTACTTCAGAGATGGAAAACTTAAATATAAAATTTCGCTCTAAAGACGGACCGACTAATGTCCTATCATTTACTGAGTGCAATGAAAAGCACTTATCAGGTGATATTGTAATATGCTCTCCTATTGTACAAGCTGAGGCAAAAGAATTAAAGATTAGTGAAGAGCATCATTTTACTCATTTATTTATACATGGCATATTGCATTTACAAGGATATGACCATATATTTGAAGATGACGCTATTCTAATGGAAGGTATAGAGAAAACTATACTAAAGAAAATTTTTAGTTTTCAGAAAAAAATGTAGTTTATGAGGTGGAGTAATTTAATGTTTAAGAAAATTATTAGTTTTTTTTATAAACAGCCAAATACCGAAGCACAGATGCTAAAGACATTGCATGATTGCGTAGCACAAAAAGTAATAGACCAAGATTCTATGACAATGATAGAGGGTGTACTAAATGTCTCTAAAATTAAGGTAAGAGACACAATGATACCAAGAGCTCAAATGGTTATTTTAAATGTAGATCAATCATTAGAAGAGATAGCTAAAATAATAATAGAATCTAAACATTCACGCTTTCCAGTAATATGTGAAAACAAGGACAATATAATTGGGTTTTTACTTGCAAAAGATTTACTCATTAATTTTCAAAAGCCAAACGAAAACTTCAATATAAGAAGTGCCATTCGCCCTGCCATTTTTGTGCCAGAAAGTAAAAAGCTTGATAACCTTTTACATGAATTTCAGGTAAAACACTCGCATATGGCTATAGTTATTGATGAGTATGGTAATGTTGCAGGTTTAGTAACCATTGAAGATGTGTTAGAAAAAATTGTTGGCGACATTGAAGATGAGAACTTTACAGATAGTGAGGCTGACTCCATAATCAAAACAAACAATAAGTACACAATCCAAGCAAGCGCTGTTATTGAGCAGTTAAATGATGAACTAGGCCTAAACCTTAAAAACAGTGATTTTGACACTATTGGTGGGCATATAGCGGCTGAAATTGGTCACATACCAAAACCAGAACATAAGATAATCATAAATAATTTTGAGTTTACTGTTAAAAAATCAAGTCCTAAAAAAATACTATTACTCGAAGCAATTAAGTTCTAAATGAGCTATTTACAGGTGAAAATAATGCATTTAAAAAATACTAGTATTAAAGGTATTTTATCTTTAATACTTATTACTTATTTATCTGGCTATATAGCAACATTTGCCTTTGCTCCTTATAACATTTGGCCTTTGGCAATAATATCACCTTTTTTAATGCTTACTTTATGGCAAAAATACCCAAAGCATAAATGCTTAACATCATGCATATATGGCATGGGATACTTTTCTGCAGGCGCCTGGGTGTTCTATAGTATATATGAGCATGCTAATGTTGGTTTTTTTACTAGTGTTTTTGTAACCGCCCTATTTGTATGCACACTATCTCTTGGTTTTATCATTGTATATTTAATACCGACAAAAACTCCAGGAAATGAAAACATAAAAAATCTTATATATTTTCCTATAGCATGGGCTGCAGCAGAATATTTTAGGACGTTATCATCACTTGCCTATCCATGGCTATTCCTAGCCTATAGTCAAACAACAGGTCCAATCATGGCTACAACTCCAATAATTGGGGTTTATGGCACCAGTATACTGCTTACATTCATCTCTGCCTCCTTATATTTATTATTAAAAAGACGAAAGGCGCAACAATTACTACTACTAGCACTGCCACTATCATTTATTATCTATGCAAATCTAACCCAAAACAATATTAGCTCTGGCAAGAGCATTAATACACTTCTCATTCAAAATAACACTAATGAACAAGAAAAATGGCGAACCAATAGATTAGAAAAACTAATTAAAACATATCAAAAAATAATTAATAAAAACATACATAACAACACACTAGTTATTCTTCCAGAAAGTGCAATACCATATATACCAATAACATCAAAGCAAAATTATAATAATATTTTAATGACAATAAACAATAGTAACTCAGCAGCTATTATTGGCTCGTTCACAAATGAAAATAATAAAATTTATAATAGCGCAATTGGAGTAGGTAAACTCGAAGGGATAATAAAAAAACACCGTCTTGTAGCTTTTGGTGAAACTACTCCTGAAATACCAATGCTTACAGAGATTGCACATGCCCTGGACTTCCCTATGTCTAATTTAAGTAGATCAGATGAAAAAATAAACTTAATGTCATTTCAAAACAAAAAGATTGCTACGTTTATATGTTATGAAATAGCGTTCCCAGATGAAGTTATAACCAGGGCTAAAAATGCTGATTTAATAGTGGTAATTAGTGATAATGTGTGGTTTGGTAGTAGTAGTGCTAGTGCTCAACATAGGCAGATAACACAGTTTTATGCAAACATGCTGCAAAAACCAGCTCTATTTGTAAACAATAGCGGCCTTACTTCTATAATTAACAATAAAGGCGAGATTCTAGAGGAGCTACCTCAGCTTAAACAGGGAGTAATAAACTATAACCTTAGTTTTTAGCAACTAATCCCTTGCCAGATAGCATCACAAAATTTAAACTGTAGGCTGTATTTCAAACAAATAGTGAAATTGCGATGAACATGAGTTTTAATGAATCATATCAGCCTCAACATATAGAAGAAGTTAGCCAAAAATACTGGCAATCACAGCAAACATTTACAAGTGATGAAAATAGTAATAAAGAAAACTATTATTGCTTATCAATGCTCCCCTATCCGAGTGGAGAGCTGCATATGGGACATGTGAGAAATTACACTATAGGAGATATAATTTCAAAATATCAAATGCTTCAAGGTAAAAATGTACTGCAACCTATGGGCTGGGACGCATTTGGTTTACCAGCTGAAAATGCAGCAATAAAAAATAACATCCACCCAAATATCTGGATCAAACAAAATATTTCGAATATGAAATCGCAGCTAATACGACTTGGCTATGGCATAGATTGGTCTCGAGAAATTACAACCTCTGAACCTGAATATTATCGTTGGGAACAATGGCTATTTCTAAAGATGTATGAAAAAGGTTTGGTTTATAGGAAAAAATCCCTAGTTAACTGGGACCCTGTAGATAATACAGTATTAGCAAACGAACAAGTAATTGATGGCAAAGGCTGGCGTAGTGGGGCTGCAGTTGAACGCAAGGAAATATATGGCTGGTTTATAAAAACAACTGCATACCAAGATGAGCTGCTAACTGGACTAGAAACACTTGATGACTGGCCAAATGAAGTTAAAACGATGCAAAAGAATTGGATTGGTAAATCCATTGGCGCAGAAATAGAATATACCGTCGAAGGACAAGATAATATAAAGGTTTTTACTACCAGGCCTGATACGTTAATGGGCAATACCTATATGGCAGTAGCTTTCGATCACCCATTAGCTCTTGCAGCATTAGATGCTGACAAAGGATGTAAAGAATTCATCCAAAATAATAGTGTAAAAACAACAGCAGAAGCTGACCTAGCCACCATGGAAAAACTAGGATACCAACTTCCATATACAGCTATCCACCCCATATCAGGAGCAAAACTACCAATCTGGGTTGCTAACTTTGTCCTAAGTGGATATGGCACTGGTGCAGTTATGGCTGTTCCTGCACATGATAGCCGGGATTTTGAATTTGCAACTAAATATAAACTACCTATTGTCAATGTTATTAAAAATATAAACGAATCTAGTGGCGGCCCCTCAGAAGCCTATACTGGAGATGGTGATATAATTAACTCAGGAGAGTTTGACGGTTTAAGTAGTGCTGATGCACAAGCGGCAATAATAAAGTGGCTAGAGACAAATAGCAAGGGCAGTAAAAAAACTCAATACAGGCTTAATGATTGGGGAGTATCGAGGCAACGCTATTGGGGATGCCCTATACCTATTATTTACTGTAATGATTGTGGGACAGTACCTGAATCTGAACAAAACCTGCCTGTAAAACTACCGACTGATTTAGCTGTAACCCCAGCTGGATCAGCATTAGCACAGTCAGATAAATTTTTAAATACCAAGTGCCCTAAATGCAGTAAACCTGCACAACGAGATCCAGATACTTTTGATACATTTGTCGACTCATCCTGGTATTTCTTGCGCTATATCTCTAGTGATCAAAATAATAGTATACTTGATGGTAGAGCTAAATCATGGAGTCCAATCAACCAGTATATAGGTGGAATTGAGCATGCTATACTGCACTTGTTATATGCACGATTCATGCATAAAGTTATTCGCGACTTTGGCTTTGTAGATAGTGATGAGCCATTTACGAAGCTATTAACCCAAGGAATGGTGCTAAAAGATGGTGCTAAAATGTCTAAATCAAAAGGAAATATAGTTCCACCAATGCCTCTTATAAATAAGTATGGTGCTGATACGGTACGCCTATTTATAACTTTTGCCTCGCCACCTGAGCAAAGTCTAGAGTGGTCAGATGATGGGGTGGAAGGTGCGTATAAATTTCTAAAACGATTATGGTCATTTTGCATAACACATAAAAATAAAATAACAATAGATAATGAGCCATCCAAAAACCATAATGATGATGTTATTGATATAAATAATATTATTAAGCAAGCCCAGTATGATTATTCACGCCAGCAATTCAATACTATAGTGGCAGCTTCAATGAAGATATTTAATATAATCACAAAACTTGAACAAAAAAATGACTTTGAATCTATAAGTTATTCTATTTACAATTTAATAATCATCTTGGCGCCTATATGCCCTCATATAACACATGTGCTCTGGAGAGAACTTAATTTTGGTGACAATGTATTAAATGCTAAATGGTTACAACTATCAGAGCAAGACCTAAGAAGTTCAAATATAAATATAGTAGTGCAAATTAATGGTAAAAAATTACTCCAACTGTCACTACCACAAAACGTTAGTGCAGAAGAAGTTGAAAAGATAGTAATCTCAGATGAAAAGGTGAAGAATCGAATAGGTGAAAATTCAGTTAAAAAATTTATTTATGTTCCCAAACGCTTGGCAAATGTGGTGATTTAAAATATGGCACTTAAAAAATTATTAACAATACTAGCAGTAGTACTTCTATCAGCATGCGAGGGCTACAACAAACTAGCTTATGAATATCCCAAAGCACTACAGCCTATTTATATTGCCCCAGTTGATAACTATAATGGAGCTTTAATTGTAACAGAATTAAAACAAAAACTTATAGGCTATGACATAGATATAACCGACAATATTAAATCTGCAAAAACATTGGTTAACCTAAGTGATGTAAATAAGAGAACTTATAAAGAGGTCAAAAACAACTTGGCAGATAATAGCTCTATTTTCTACAAGGGAAGCTATAATGCGACCATCTCAATAAAACATCCTAAAATTAAAAATAATATACATCAAAAAATTACCACAATTACCCCAATAATTGAATTAGAAAATCAAAATATATTCTCTAGTGCGGATACAGAACAGATTTTTAATGAACTCAAAAATGACTTGATTAATATTATATTGAGAAAGATATTATTTAGTAATAATAAAGTCTAGGTTCCCCTTCGGAAAAAACCATCTAGCTGGCTTATTGTTAATTGCTTACACGTCGGACGCCCATGGTTACACTGCTCATAAGATTTAGTTTTTTCCATAGTTCGTAAAAGGCCATTCATCTGCTCGCGTGTTAAATAATCATTTGCTCTAACTGCACTATGACATGCCATGGTAGATATAATTTCATTGGTAGCCAATTTAGCACAATCATGAGTATTATGTTTAATAATTTCAGCTGTAATGTCGGTAAATAACTGTGTTATATTCGTATTTCTCAGCAATACTGGTACTTTATTTATAACTACCCCGCCCTCTCTTAAATCAAAGGAAAAACCTAGCTTTTGATATGTGCTTTTAAATTCATCAATAGTTTCTAATTCAAGGCTATTTAATGAAGTTTTAATGGGGACTAGTAGAATTTGTGAAATAACATTTTTTTGTTCATACGCTTGTTTCATTTGTTCATAAATAACCCTTTCATGCGCGGCATGCATATCGATAAGCATTAGGCCATGCTTGTTTTCTGCCAGAATAAATAATCCTGATAATTGCGCTAATGCATAGCCTAGGGGCGGCTCAATTGTTGTGGGTAAGCTTTTCTGCGTACTAAGTAAAGTCCCCTGCATATCAGCTTTAATTTGCTGCTCTTGTTTTATGTCAGAGGCTATATATGCATGCTGCTTATCACTAAGGCTCGGCATGCTCTTAGTATCTATTTGTGCTATACCAGCATTTGCCTCCCATCTATTCTCAGAAACAAATATAGCTGAGCTATTTGATTTAATAGGCCCTGTATCTGCAATAATAGAACCACTATACTCTGCATCTATAGGCATTACTAAAACTTTTTTTATTGCACGATAAACAAATTGTGCAACTGATCTAGAGTCTGTAAACCTTATTTCTTCTTTGCTAGGATGCACATTTACATCAATAACACTGGGGTCTAAATCTAAGTATAAAACATAACTAGGGTGGCGCCCACTCTGCATCATGTCACTATATGCTCTCCTTATAGCATGACTAACTGCTTTATCCTTCACAGCTCGGCCATTTACAAAAAAGTACTGCATATCTGCCTGACCTCTAGAAAAATATGGTTTGCTCACCCAGCCAGAAATTTTTAATCCGTTAGTTTCTTCATTAATTAGATGAAGGTTTTGTGCCAACTCATCACCTAATAACATTGCAATTCTATCGAGGTGATTCCCCTCTGTTAGCGCTTCTAATAAACGAACCTGCTTACCATTATTAGTTACTTTAAAACTTACACCAAAGTTAGATAGCGCTATCTTCTTTATAACATCATCGAGATAGTTATACTCAGTTCTATCAGCTCTTAAAAACCTGCGCCTTGCGGGAACATTAAAGAATAAATCCTTCACTGTAATTATAGTCCCCACAGAACAAGAGCTTGGAATTATTTCAACACTATTGCTAGAGTCAAATAACTCTATCTTTGCTCCTATCTCTGCATCCTCATGCCTAGATTCTATTGAAAATCTTGATACTGCAGCTATGCTAGATAGCGCCTCACCACGAAAACCAAAAGACACAATATTTTCTAGGTCATTAATAGACCTTATCTTACTAGTAGCGTGCCGCTCTATTGCTAATGGCAATTCATCTTTATCAATACCCGAGCCATTATCTTTAATCTTAATTTGACCAACACCACCATTTTCTATAACTATTTCAATAGCATCAGCCCCTGCATCTATTGAATTCTCTAAGCATTCTTTTAAAATTGAAGCAGGCCTCTGTACTACCTCTCCAGCAGCAACATGCCTAATTAAACTTTCGTCTAGCTTTGTTATTTTTGTCATATTTATGTTCCTGGTAATATTATTTTCTGACCAATTGCTAGCCTTTTAGATTTTAATTTATTCAAGTTAACAATATCAGTCACAGTTGTATTATTCCTGCTTGCTATTTTTATTAGATTATCACCTGAGATTACTTTTATAGTTTTATTATTCATAGCCGCATAGAAATAGCTTCCTTTAATCTTTCTCTCTGTAAAATATTCTATAATTGACTGCATAAATGATCTAGACAACTGGTCTTGATAATGCGAATTAGTTAATTTAATCGCTTCTTTTTTATTTGATAAAAAACCACTTTCAATTAAAACAGAAGTAATTGTTGGTGATTTTAGAACAACAAAAGCAGCTTGCTCTACATGTGAGCTATGTTTTTTTGCTATTGGGGTAACTCTTTTCAAAATCTTCTTTCCTAGATTTATACTTTTATGAACTGTAGCTACCTGCTGTAGATCTATCAAAACACTCTCTAATATATATCCATGATGAGAATGATTGTCATCCTCGTGGTACAATGTGTTCTCCTTGTCTGCCAATATTCGTGCGGCCTCACTAGTTGCACCACTTTCGGATAACGCATATACCGATACTCCCCTAGCATGTGAATTAGGGTGACTATCTGCATGAATAGATATAAATAAATCTGCATTTTTTTTCTTAGCAAATTCAGTGCGTTGCCTAAGTCCTAAATACACATCTTTTGTTCGAGTCATATAAGCTTTTAAACCACTAGTTGCATTAATTTTAGCAACTAGCTTTTTTGCTATTTGCAAACAAATATTTTTTTCTTTAGCTCCATTAACAGCAGTAGCACCCGGGTCTGTTCCGCCATGGCCTGGGTCAACAACAATAACAATGTCTCTTAACTGTTGCTTTTCTTTTTTTGCAGGAACGATATTACTATTGGTTTTTAGTTGATCAATTTTAGCTGCCAACATCTTATCCTTGGCGGCAACATTATGCTTTACATTGGTTTTTAGATCAGAAACGGCTTTATCTTTAGGTAATTCATTAACATGCGGGCCTTTCAGACTAGCTTTGGATTTTATACTTAATGTTGCAATATATAATTTATCTTTCTTAATAATACTAGTATTTACAGTTGCTGGTTTTAATAAATCATAGACAATTCTTATCTTATTTTTAGCATTAGGATTAACTCTAATATTTTTGATACATTTATTATCAACAAACTTATAGTAATTAGAATTAACACCTAAATTATGAGCAAAGTCCACAACCATTCTACTTGGATTATCCAATATAAATGCGTTTATATTGGGTTTTTTTTCAAATGAAATAGTAATATTTTTGTCACAGTCAGTATCTGCCATGACCTTTGCTATAATAATCAATGATAAAAATAACTTTAGATGTTTAATATAATTGATCATACTCTACAATAACCGTAAATTATAAGTTGTTTTTTAACAAAATTTTATTAACATTTTCTAAATCTTCTGCAGTATCAACGCCATGTGGTATTGTTTCACTAGTTATGCTTACATGAATTTTACCGCCATTCCAAAGTATTCTTAACTGTTCCAGCATTTCATACTTTTCTAAATCGCATTCAATTGTTTTCAAATATTCCTGCAAAAATCCAACTCTATATGCATATATCCCAACATGTCTATAGTGAGGAGCGCTCATTAATTTAGGATCACTAGAGAAGTTTTCACGCTCCCATGGTATTGGTGCCCTACTAAAATAAATAGAATAACCTCTTTTATTTATTACTACTTTTACTATATTTGGATTAAAAACATCATCAATATCTTTAAGCTCTGTTGCTATGGTCGACACCTTGGCACTATCATGCACATCTAGTGCATTTGCAACTTGATGTATAGTTGATGGGGGCATTAACGGCTCATCACCTTGCAAATTGACAATGATATCATCGCTTTCATAACCTAATGCTTCGGCAGCCTCTGCAATTCTTTCAGTGCCTGACATATGGTCAGATGATGTCATGCATACTTGCGCGCCAAAATCACGAGCTACATCAGCAATCTTATTATTATCTGTAGCGATTACAACATCAACTGCACCACTTTCTACAGCTCTATTATAAACATGCCAAATCATGGGTTTACCAGCTATGTCT
Source organism: Legionellales bacterium (assembly GCA_018664045.1). GTDB lineage: Bacteria > Pseudomonadota > Gammaproteobacteria > Comchoanobacterales > Comchoanobacteraceae > JABJPE01. The sequence continues at coordinate 35,393 of JABJPE010000065.1, forward strand.
AGCAATGGTTTCCCAGGTAATCTTGTTGATGCATAACGAACAGGAATTATAACTTTAAAACGCATATTTTTTCCTTAACTTTCACTCAAAATTTTCTTTGCAAGTCAAATTTGGCACATTATCCTCAATTGGGAATTGCAAACTATCGAGCTTACATTCTAACTTATTTATATCTTCTGAGTAAAATAATTTCTCTTTACAATGTGGGCAAGCTAGGACTTGAAGTAAATTCTTATCCATAATTAAATTACCGGAGTTTGTACATTAGGTTTTTCTTTTCTGACGGGATTAATAATATATTGACCATCGCGAGGTTTCTGCTCTTTTGAACCATCATTTTTTAATAAATTTTCAGATGTCATTGCTGGTTTTAACTGGTCAAAAATAAAGGGGGGATAGTATTCGGATATTATATATCCTAAAGCTAAACTTAACAGCGCATATTCCAATGGAATATTTATAACATTTAGCACAATTAATGATGCAAATAAAACAGTTGACACATATAGAGTATATTTTATAAATCTAATTTCTACACTCATATTCTCATCTTTAACTGTACTACAAATACCAAAGTATGCAGAAGTATCACGAATAACACTGACAAATAGAGCAAGATACTTAGCATTAATATTGTAAGGATTAACAGCTAACTCGCCAACCATAAGTGCTAAAAATATGGATCTTACTCCCGCTATAAATACTAATAACATAGCTTCAAAAATATTTTTAGCAGTCAACTCTTCATTTATCTGATTATCGGCATAGTGATTAACACCAAGAACAAACTGTTTGGCCATTCCATATAATTGAGAATAACTACACATTAAAAAAAGTAAGAATAAAAACATTTGATTAGCAACAAATGGAATAATATCACCTAAAACTTCAATTAAATAATGTTGGTAACTGTTTATTAATTGAGTGAACTCTATTTGAGCAAAAATATAGCTAATGAATATTAGAAACAAAATAATAAATATTTTTTGTCCAGGCTTTTCAAGCTCTAGAAGTGATGCTGAACTTACATCAAACATTGAAATAACTCTATCATATTGATCTTTTATATAACTAATCGCGTCTGGAATTATAGAACAAAACACCAAACTCATGGCTAAGTAATTAGCCGTAAATGAGTTCATACCCATTTCAGTCACAAACAACTTTAAAATTTGAATAAATAATGCGCCATAATAAATATTATACAGGGCAAATGCAGATAAAACAGATGCAATCAACGCCAATACTTTTAGGGTGTTTGCAGGAGCACTAATATAGTTATAGATTTTATCCCAGCAAATAAATTCTGAAAAAAAGCTAAATATTTCATCTTTTTCTAAGTAAAACTTTTTATAACCAAAGTACTTAACAATAGTTGTAACTGGAATGCTGATCGAAGATACCGCTATAAATATTATGTATCCAAAGTGATGCCAAATAAAAGAACCAATAAACAAATTTTCTACAATACCAAACAACAAGCCAAGCAACATTAACATGCATATTTCGTACCACTCAAAAGCTGTTTTTTCATTACTAGCCATATAAAACCATATCAATATTCTTCGGGACGGCCGGATTTGAACCGACGACCTCTTGCGCCCCATGCAAGCACGCTACCAGTCTGCGCCACGCCCCGTTATGTATATATTAATCCTCTAATAACGTGCGGTCAATATTTTCTAGGTCATTTATTACATTAAGTATATTAGCTTTAGTCTTATCAAATTTAACAGTTGAGTCTGAAGAATTTTTATTAGAAAAATATTTTTTAGCTCCTTCTACAGTGTAGCGATTAAAATGAACTAAATTATAGATATTTCTTATAGTTACAACGTCATTATGCCTGTAATAGCGTCGCTCTTTTCGACGAATAGGAGCCAAGTTTTTAAACTGGCTTTCCCAATACCTAAGAACATGGGGTTTTACGTTATTACAAAGCGTAGAAACTTCGCCAATAGAATAATAACGCTCTTCTTTTACGTCAATACCTGACAACCACTCGTCAGTTATTTGCTGTTTCTGTACTTTGTTCTTGATTGTGATTTCTTCCGTCATAGCTCTCTATCCTTGCTTTCAGTTTATTTCCCGCTCGGAAAGTAACAACTCGACGTTTAGAAATTGGAGTTGCCTCACCGGTCCTTGGGTTCCTTCCAGGGCGTTCTGCTTTGTCAATTAAGTCAAAGTTTCCAAACCCAGAAATTTTTACAATTTCGCCATTACCTAATGTATCAATTATTGTTGCAAACGTAATCTCGACAAGCTTTTCAGAATCAACTTTGCTAAATCCAGTTGTAGTACAAATTGACTCTGCTATTTTTTGTTTAGTTAATGTTTCTGACATCATCCCCTCACATATATTAAGTTTTAGATTGCGTATGTTATCCTTAACATAATTATCGTTGCATCATGAATCGTAGTAGTATGATGTTTAAAAATAAGTTTAATTGCAAGACTTTTTTTGTTTTTTTTGCTTTTTAAACTCATCTTATATAATAAGTTTAATTAAAGTAATAAATTGCTATATTTTAGTCTGTTAAAAAAAAGAATCTAATTAATCAGGAGCGCACGCTAACATTTATTTTTTGTAATGCAGCTATGATTTTGTCCATATATATATTTACAACTTCATCTTTTAGTGTTTTATCTATATCTTGAAAAAGAAATGAAATTGTAACACTTTTTTGCCCATCTTCCATATTGTCATCAGTATAAATATCAGTCAGGTCAATCTTGCGTAGAGCAATTAGCTTTAAATCTGCAACTGCTGCTGTAATTCCTGAAAATTCGGTGCTGCTATCAACTAATATAGACAAGTCCCTCTTTACTACAGGAAACTTTGAATACGGTTTAAAGTTAATGATTTTGGCAGCAGCTAGCTCCGTTAAATCTAGTTCAAATATAAACACTGGTGACACTAAATCTTTTTGCTTTAAAAGCTGAGGATGAATCGAGCCAATATAGCCAATATTATTTCCATTGGTCATTATATTTGCTGCAATTCCAGGATGAAAGCCCTGTAGCGAAGTTGGCACAAAGTCCAAATCAATACCTAAAATAGCCAACATAGACTGAAGTAATCCCTTTAAATCATAAAAACTAACATTTCTACTTTTATTCTGCCAATCTTCTGTTCCTAACTTACCCTGAATGCACGCTGATATTTTTGTTGAACTGGCACCACTAGCTCCGAACACCTGCCCTACTTCAAATAGTTTTATATTACTCTTTTGTCTTTTAAAATTATAAGACACTGCATTAAGAAGCCCGCTAACTAAAGTAGAGCGCATATAACTCATGTTTTTAGAAATAGGGTTTAATAATACAAGCTTATCTTTTTTGGTAGCAAAATTTAGAAAATCATCTTCGCTTATAAAGCTATAACTTATAATTTCATGCAGCCCATTTGCAACTAAAAAGTTCTTTAATTTATTAACATTATTCTCGGCATGCCTTACCTTAGACAGAGGCTTTATTGAACAGTTTAGCTCTATTTTTGGAATGTTGTCGTAACCTGAGAATCTAAGCACCTCCTCAACATAATCTATTGGAAGTTTTAAATCTGAGCGCCAACTTGGTGAGCATATTTCAAAGACATCATCATTAAAAGAAAATTTTGCGCCTACTTTTTCTAAGCAATTTACAACATTATCTTTACTAACATCCATGCCCAATACTTTTTTAATGTAAGCTAGTCCTAATAAAACCTTTGAATCGGTGCTATCCTTCTTATCAATAACTAAGCCGCCAGAATAATCGCCGCCTAGATTTGCAATGATTAGCTCTACAAGTCTATCCCGAAGCAAGACTGTACGCTTAGAATCAACGCCGCGCTCAAATCTATAGGCAGAATCAGAATTAAGCTTGTAGCGCCTGCAACTTTTAGCTATTACCGTCTCGCTAAAGTGAGCACTTTCAACCAGTATATTTTTAGTGCTATCATCAACACAAGAATCAGCCGACCCCATAAGGCCTGCAATAGCAATAATTTTTTCACTGTCAGCAATAACCAACGCATCCTTATCTAAGGATAGTTTTTCACCAGTAATAACGGTAACTTCTTCACCATCATTAGCAAAGCGGACGTCAATATCTCCTGCAACCTTATCTGCATCGAACACGTGAAAAGGCTGGCCTTGCTCATACATTAAATAATTAGCTATATCTACAACATTATTAACAGATCCAACACCAATTTTATCTAAGTACTCAACAATAAAATTATCCACTTTAGCTGATAAGTCTATGTTTTTAACAATTGCACAGCTATAGACCAATACATCTTCTGGAGCAGAGACCTTAACTGCACAGCTAATATCTTTATTTTGATACGACTCAGTTTTTAATTCAGGTTTAAGTCTAGAATCACTAAACGCAACGAGCTCTCTAGCAACACCATGCAAGCTTAAGCAGTCACCTCTATTAGGAGTTACATCAAAATCAAACAGAGTATCATCTAGATGCAAATGTTTAGCTATATCTTCGCCCAACTTACTATTTTCAGCCAAATGCATTATTCCTGCACTAGAGCTATTAAGACCTATTTCGCTAGCAGAGCAAAGCATACCCTCTGAAACTTCACCACGCAACTTAGATTTTTTTATTTTGAGTCCATTTGGTAATAAGGTGCCTACAGTAGCAACAGCGACATATATTCCAGCTTTTACAGTCTTGCAGCCACAAACGATGTTTAAACGAGACGCACCGCCCACCTCAACTTCACATACAGATAGTTTATCTGCATTAGGGTGCTTTATAGCCTTGTGCACATAACCTACAACCACACCATCACAGCCTGGATCTAATGAATGCAATTCATCTAGTTCTAAACCAGCCTGGGTTAAAACCCTACCTATTTCAGCATTGCTTAATTGCGTATCTACGATTGAGTCAAGCCATTTTCTTGTAACCTTTATACCCATTATTGCCTGTCCTCAAAATATTTTTTAAAACTGCTTTAAAAAATCAATATCATTTTCAAAAAATGAACGTAAATCATCAATGCCATACTTAAGCATAGCCAACCTATCTATACCAACACCAAATGCATATCCAGTATATTTAGCAGAATCAATACCAACATGCTTGAACACATTAGGGTGAACCATGCCACAACCCATAACCTCTAACCAATTATCACTGCCTGGCATTTTAATGTCCACTTCTGCAGAAGGCTCTGTAAATGGGAAATAAGAAGGTCTAAAACGTATCGCAACATCTTTCTCGAAAAATGATTTAAAAAAGTCATCTAGGAGTGCTTTCATCTCTAGAAAATTTGCATTCTCAGAAACAACCAACCCTTCTAGTTGATGAAACATAGGTGAATGAGTAGGATCTGAATCACAACGGTACACCTTACCCAGAGATATCATCCGAAGCGGAGGATGTTCTGCCTGCATTGTATGAATTTGTGCTGGAGATGTATGAGTACGTAATAACCTATCAGCAGAAAAATAGAACGTATCGTGCATGTCTCTAGCAGGATGTAGTGGAGATATATTTAACGCCGTAAAGTTATGGAAGTCGTCTTCTATTTCAGAACCAGTTACAGAGCTAAAGCCGTAGCTTGCGAATATTTGCTTAAGGTCTTCTATAACCATGCTAACCGGGTGATAAGTACCATGGGCAGGATTAACGCCTGGCAAGGTAATATCTAATGTTTGTTTAGCTAGAATGTTTTGCTCATGCTGTTGTTCTAGCATTATTTTTTTTGTATCAAGTGCTGCTTTTATATTATTTTTAATTATATTTAGCTCTTTACCAAATGCATTTTTTGATTCAGAGGAAATGGTTGCAATTTTTTTAAGAATAGTGGTAATTGAGCCTGACTTACCAAGATTTATAACTCTTATTTGCTCTAAATCATCAAGTGAAGTACTTTTCTCGATGGAGAAAATGGCCAAGCTTTCAATTTCTTTTGCATTACTTATGAGCTTTACTACTGTATTATCCATAAAACAACTTATGAAAAGTTAAATAGCTTTTACTTTGTCAACCAGCTGCTCAAAGGTAGCGATATCATGTATTGCGATTTCAGATAGCATTTTTCTGTTAAGATCTATCTCTAGAACTTTTAGACCATGAATTAACTTGCTGTAGCTTATATCAAACTGTTTACAAGCAGCACCAATTCTAATGATCCACAAAGACCTCATTTGTCTTTTCTTAACACGACGATCTCTATATGAATACTGGGCAGCTTTTATTACCGCTTGTTTTGCAACGCGGAAGACCCTACTACGAGCGCCATAATAGCCTTTTGCTTGCTTTAAGACTTTTTTATGTTTTTTCTTGGCTGTTACACCTCTTTTCACTCTTGGCATTTGTAACTCCTACTTATTTAATGTTTAGCATTCTCAAAACCATGTGGTTTTCACAGGCAGATACTACAGTAGTTGCGCAACGCAACCTTCTTTTTCTTGATTTAGCCTTTTTTGTCAGAATATGATTGCGATTAGCCGCCTTTCTTTTTATTCTGCCTTTTTTTGTGACTTTAAAGCGTTTTACGGCTCCTTTAATCGTTTTCATTTTTGCCATTTTCTATTGCCTCACATAGCATGTTCAAACATTACAGTTGTGTATTTTGGGTTTTTAACCGCCTAAAGTCAACAATAATTTCAACTTTTTCGTGGAGATACGATCATGTGTAACTGTTTACCTTCTTGTTGCGGTGTTTGATCAATATCTGCAACCTCATGCAGCGCTTGCTCAACCCTATCTAAAATAACCATACCCAAATCTTTGTGCTGCATTTCGCGTCCACGAAAAGTAACTGTTATTTTAACTCTATTACCTGCGGTTATAAACGCAGTAATCTTTTTTAACTTTATATTAAAGTCACCAACATCGGTATTAGGTCTGAATTTTATTTCTTTTAAAGACACCCTGCCTTTCTTACTAGTGACCTGCTTCTTTTTATGGTAAGAGAGTTTTCCATAGTCCATTATCCTGCATACTGGGGGTGATGAGTTAGGAGAGACTTCCACCAAGTCTAAACCAGCATCCTTTGCTATTTTTAGCGCCTCTGCAAGCGACACAAGACCATGTTGATTTGCATCCTGATCTACCAACCTTACCTCTGAGCATGTTATATACTCATTAATTCTCATTTTTTTATTTTTACTCACGTTACCCCTTTGATCTTATTAATAAACTTACTTAACATCAGATATCATATCTAAAAATTCTGCTACTGACATAGCCCCTATATTTTTTCCAGAGTTATCGCGGACAGCAACCTGTTCTGCCTCAACTTCACGATCACCACAAACAAGAACATAAGGTATTCTAGACATGCTATGCTCTCGAATTTTATATCCTATTTTCTCATTTCGCAAGTCTGATTTAACTCTTAATCCATTTTTAGCTAAATTCTCCACCACCGAAGCCACGTATTCTAGCTGGTTTTCAGTTATGCTTGCAACCACTATCTGCATTGGCGCCAACCAAAATGGCAAAGCCCCTGCATATTCTTCTAATAAAAGCCCTAAAAATCTCTCAACTGAGCCCAACACTGCGCGATGCAACATTACCGGGGTTTTTTTAGTGTTATCTGAGTCTACATATTTGGCGCCCAGCCTCTCAGGCATGGAAAAATCTAATTGTATTGTACCGCACTGCTGAACTCTTCCTAGACAGTCTTTAAGTGAAAACTCTAGCTTAGGCCCATAAAAAGCACCCTCACCAGGCAACAGTTCCCAATCAAGTTTACTCTCATTTAATGATGCCTCTAAAGCCTGCTCTGCTTTATCCCAAACCTCTTCTGCTCCAACTCTCTTTTCAGGTCGAGTTGATAATTTTACCAAAATACTATTATCAAAGCCAAAATGCTTGTATACCTCAAACACCTGCCTAATGAAGTCATTTACCTCATCTTTTATTTGTGCCTCAGTACAAAAAATATGGCCATCATCTTGCAGGAAGCCTCTAACTCGCATAATACCATGCAACGAGCCAGACGGTTCTTTTCTATGACAGCAACCGAACTCAGAAAACTTTATCGGCAATTCTTTATAACTATGCAGTGCATTATTAAAAACCTGAATATGGCCTGGGCAGCTCATAGGTTTTACTGCATATTCTTTATCTTCATACTGGGTGACATACATGTTTTCTTGAAACTTATCCCAATGCCCAGATTTTTCCCACAAGGACTTGTCTAAAATTTGCGGGGTAGATATCTCTTTGTAACCATAGCGTTTATTAACGTCTCTTACATACTTAACAATAAGCTGATAAACTTCCCAACCTGCAGGGTGCCAAAAGATCATGCCCGGAGCTTCTTCTTGCAAATGAAACAGGTTAAGTTTTTGGCCTAATTTACGATGATCACGCTTCTGCGCCTCTTCAATCATATACAAATAATCTTTTAGCTGTGATTTTGTTGCCCAAGCTGTGCCATAAATACGCTGTAGCATTGGATTATTACTATCGCCACGCCAATATGCTCCAGCTAGCTTAGTTAACTTAAAAACTCCTAAACAAGCAGTGCTAGGTACATGTGGCCCACGACACAAGTCAGTGAAGTCACCCTGAGTGTAGGTAGTTAATAATTGAGCGTCGCCTATGTCTTTTATAATTTCTGCTTTATATTGTTCACCAATCGACTCAAAATGCTCAACCGCTTTATCAAACTCAATTTCATTTCTGATAACCGGAAGATCTGCAGCTACCAGCTCCTGCATTTTTTTCTCTATTTTCTCAAGGTCTGCTTCTTTAAAGCCAGGCGGATAATAAAAATCATAATAAAAACCATCTTCAATTACAGGACCGATCGTAACCTGAGCAGCTGGATAGATGCTTTTTACAGCTTGCGCCAACAAATGAGCTGTAGAGTGCCTGATAACATCTATGCCAGCATTATCTTTTGCTGTTATTACCTTAAAATCCACATCTTCATTAATTAAGGTCGTTGCATCTACCAATTTACCATTAATCTCTGCAGCTAGCATTGACTTAGCAAGACCTGGGCCTATAGATTTACATACATCTAAAGCTGTTATTGATTCATCATAACTTTTAATGCTACCGTCTGGAAGCTTAATTTGTAACATACAATACACCTGTTTATAACTGGTAGGCACGAGTGGGATCGAACCACCGACCACCACCATGTCAAGGTGGTGCTCTACCACTGAGCTACGTGCCTATAGGATAAACAATAGCAGCAAAGCTCCCTATTTGCAATTGCTAGGCATTACTATTGATTATTTTTCATCGTTATTTTCTTTACTGTCGCCTATATCTGAGACACCTTCTGTGCGCTCATGGAACTCTTGCTGTTCTTTTGAATCAATAGATAGAGTTGCTGTAGGTCTAGCTAGCAATCTTTTTACGCCAATTCTATAGCCAGTCTCAACACAGAAACCATAAGTGCCATTATCAATTTTAATTAGCGACTCTTCAACTTTATGCAGTAACTTTGTCTTCCTTTCCGTTGTACGAAGATTTATTTGCATCATTTCAGCGTCTGCGGCCAAATCCAACGCATCACCAACTTCGTTTGAAGTATGCATATTAGCTCTAGATGCAGTAATTTCATTTTTTAAGTTACCCTGCATTTCGGTTAAAAGACTTTTAAAAAATAGGCGCTGCGCAGCATTCATATACTCACTTTCAGGCATTTTTAAAAGCTCTTTTTCAGATATAATAATATTTTTCTTTTCCATAACTAACTCACTCCTTAACTTATACAAAATAATAGACATGATTTTAATATCATTTTTCTCATATTACCACAAAAAACAATAATTATTTAATTATTATCTATCTCTTAATGTTTCCTTAATAAATATATGTCACAATAATCTTTATTCTTATAAACTATAGGGTATTCAAATGGAAATACAGCTAATTGCAACTACAACCGTATCATCTACAAAAAAAAAGCAGGAAACAAGAGCTGATATTATTGGCAAAGACATTTTCATATCTGAATATATTAAGCACTTTAGCCTTGATCCTGACAATCAAGAAAGCAAGAAAGCAGCAAATGATTTTTGGAATATTATTTTTGGCAATAGAACAGATTACGACTTACACCCACATTATCGATACCTTACTAGATCTTCATGCAATATTATACTCAAGCATAGCCATAAATTTATAAGTGGCTTTGACTTTTCGCATTTACCTACAGGTTTTTGCTTAAAAGAACATGAGAGTACAACATCTGCACTTCATTATAACGAACACGTGCAAGAAGAATCCTCAGCCTTAGCTATAAAGATAAAAGTAGGCGCAGCTCATCAAAACGTTTCTTTTACTGACAAGGGGAAAGACTCTTGGCTTAATTTTTTTCAAACTAGAATATCAAATGGACAAAGCACACCTTTGTGCAATAAATCCGACATAAAAAATGCTCTAATTGAGTTTTTTGATATAATTGTTCAGAAGAACTCTGAGCTAGAGGCTCTTGACCTACCTAAAATTGAAATTGGAGAAATAGATACCAGATTACTAGCAAGCCATAATTTTAATCCAATAATTGTAATCGCTAGAATGGCCAGTATCATTAAAAATCCTTACCTGCAGCCTAAAAATTATAAAGAGCAGTTTCAAGTGTTAGCTAGTCTCCCTCTATGGGATTCAAGAACCGTAACAAGGACTATGGCAGATCTACACTTTTCTGACAAACCTTTAAGCATTATGCTACCTGAGCATAGCTATGAAAACTTATATATGCATACTATACCGCCAAAACACATTTCCCTAGCTTCAATAGAAGTATTAGGTGACACACAAATAGAAGAATTGCATGGCACACAAAATGATATCCCAATCTATTCTGCCATAGAATATAGTTACAGCAGTGAAAGTGAAAAATCAGTAATATATTTCTCAAGAGTTGCTGATTTTAATCATATTGGAAAATCTTGCAAAGAAAGTTATGAATCTCTAGCTGATGATAACTTTGATCTAATTAGCAAGGAGATTCAAGCAGACTTTCTTAAATACATAGCGGTGAACGACCCAGCAGCATCTATAGATACCTACAAAAGATGTTTTGAAAAAATCATGGAAGTAGGTCGCCTGATAATCCCAGGTGAATCATTCAATAGTTATCGCCGCAACTTTAAGCCCACAGGAGATAAAGTAGCAATAGATCACTATATAAGCATGTACAAAATGCTAGCAAGATCAACATCTGGAATCAATTTTAGGCAACATAGGGAAGCTAATTACGAAGAACTATGGAGCGGATTATGCAAAGTTTTAATTAACATTCCAGTAAGCTTTTCTAATGTAACGACTGCATTATCATTACAATATGCAGCTAATACCGAAGCAAGAATGGATTTTATCAATGCCTGGAATATCAACTTAATAAGTCAATTCTTATATGGCGCATCAAGACTAGAACAGCTACCAGAAATAGAGTTTTTGTATAGCATGCTTAGTAATGCTGTAGCAGACAACAAAAAAGCAGCTAGTGTCACTGGAATTGCGGCAGCTGTGCTTATGCGAACTGATCCTACACAAGAGCTAGAAGAACTATCAGATAATTTAAATATAATAATAAAAAAGTTTGGCAGTTCAGTTTACAGTGGCAATAAATTTTGGTTCGATAGCGACACCAACTCTTGGAAAGCTGGATTTACACAAAAAGAATACGTAACGTACTTAAGTAGGTTTGAAAGGGCTAGATCTAGAAGTCATAGTGAATATAATAACAACAATAAATTTCTTGTGGCTATACTAAGCAACTTTCACCACCGAATCCCAGGTGAAAACTTTATACTTGATTATCAAACAGATAAGAAGCTATATCAACTAAATAGATACCACCATTTTTTATTATTTCATTTGCAGCGCATGACTAGGCAAGCAGGTAGCATCTTAAACTTAATTAATCTAATAAATTCTTTACATGAAGGAGCAATTAATAAAGAAATAATTTTAGAAAAAATGAAAAGTGAAATTGGAGCAGCTTGTTTCCCAGCTCAATATTTTGAAAACGCTATAGAAGTTTTAAACACAGTGCAATTAACTAATCCACAAGAGCAGGAATTAACTAAATATCTAGGTCACGATAGTAAGCTAATAAAACCCATTCTTGTAAATATAAAATCTCATGAAAGTAAAACAAGCACAACTATATTAACAACCCCAACCTACTTTAACAAAATATCAAATCAATTTTTAGAACTGCATAGTATTTTAGAAATAAGTGCGGTTAACTTTCTATGCATAGAACTACAACAGTTAGAACAACTTACTTTAAAACAGCTTGAGTTTATTCTGCAACAGATCATAATATCTAAATCAACAGGCATTCTTACCCAGTTTATATTTTGCAAAAATAATATTTTAAAAAGAAATGCTGCGCCCAGATATATTAATGAAAATATAGGAGAAAAGTTATCCCTATTTTATAGGTTTAGCCAAACTAACCAAGAAACAGAACAAGATCCTAGCATAGAGTTAATAAAGAACTTCCCCAACAAAAATCATGCAAAAGAAATAATTGCGTCTTTATGCTTGTTCGGCATAGAAGAGCAAAATATTAAAGACTTATTTAATGCAGCAAACACACTAGTTGAAACTTACCCCACATGTCACGCTTTAATTTTAAACTCTATTGACAATGCACTATTAAAAGACATTGATGCAATATATCTAAAAAATATTTTAATGGCTGTAGCTGATAACCTTGAGCTACAAGAACAAGCAGAAAAAACTTTCTACTCTCTTCTACATGCATTTGAAAAAAGACCAGGAAAGTGGGCCTTGACCGCGAAGCTAATAGAAACATGTCCAAAGATACTTAAATATATTGGCCAACTACTTGACAATAAAAGTATAAATTTATCAACAGATAATGATGATTTATCTGATTTGCATACATATTTAACCAAAAACGATAGTAAAATTGATAAATTAAATATATTTTTAGAAGTAGCGAACACTCCACCCTATCCTAAGATACCAGAATTAATTGATTGGCTAGGTGAAGATAGCGACATAAGTGAAAAATATGCTTCCTTTTGCCAAGCTCCTTATACAAGGGTTACTGCAAACCAATACAACAGGGATGAATATAAAAGACTGTTAAAAGGTTTCGACAGTGCTTCTAAAGATGTATTTACTAGCAAAAAAGATAACTTCGATTCTTTTATTAAAAGCATGGAAGACAACAGAAATCTTTCTTTTCAAGATTTACAAAGCGCCGACAAATATACTGATGAACAAAAACTTGCATATGTAGTTGAAATGTTAGCTAGGAACGCATATCAACACAGTGGACAAGACCAAATTGCGCAAGAATTAAATACGGCACAAATTATGACTTTATTCGTTATGATGCATAATGTTGGCAGCAAATACATGGCACAAATAGACACTGGTGAGGGTAAATCCAGAATATTTATCACGCACGCTATTTGGCTAGTTTTAAAAGGAAAAACAGTTGATCTTGTTACAAGCAACACTCATTTATCTGAGCGAGATTACTTAGGCTATAGTTCTCTTGCTGGATCTACAGGAGTTAAAACCAGCCTAATTACAACTTTTAGTGAACCAGGATCTTACAGCAAAGGCGGCATTAATTTTTCTGATAATAGCAGCTTAGCTTTGCTCAGAATCAAGCATAATTTCCTTGGTACGGCTAATGCTTTTGCAGATGAACGTAATAAAAGAGTACTTCTAGTTGATGAAGCAGATACGCTAATTCATGATAAAGTTCCAGATAGCTATAAATATGCTGAAATCAAAGATGACACACAAAATTTCAATTGGGTATATGCACATTTAATAAAATTTAAACAGCAAAATTCAAGCGATAATTTCATGCAATACATTAACGATAATGAAGCATGCCCTGAAAAAAAAGATAAGCTAGCACAATTATACGATTTTAAACCCAAACAAATAGAAACATGGCTTGAAGGCGCACAAACTGCCCTCGATATGCAAAAAGGCCATCACTACACAATATCTGACGAATTTGAGCTAGTGCATACGCTCCAAGGTTCTGAATATAGCAAGGTTATAAAAGTTATAGAAAATGGCAGGATCAGAGATGGCTTTGTTTATCAAAATGGCATACACGCCCTACTCGCTGCAAAAGAAAATCTAGCTAACCTAGAATTAAACATTCATATTCAGCCAGAAAGTGATACTCTAACTAGCCAAAATACAGCCCAATTTTTAGCAGATTATGATGCAATAACTGGGGTCACAGGCTCTACTGCACATGAAATTTTCAATAATAAAGATATTCAAACAGACCAAAGTTATAAATATATAACCGTACCCAACCAAAAACCAAATCAGCGTAAAATACAGCATCCAATAATAATGAAAAACCACACTGAGCAGTTAGCAGAAATAAAGAGATTTATTAACGCAGCAAACGATAAACCAATACTCATATTTTGTGAGGATGACAATGAAATTGAAGAACTTAATGCTTATTTAAAAGGAATTTCAGGCAGAGGCATTACTAAAATAACTGCCAAATCTAGCGCAAGCTCTGAAAACAAAGCAATAACTTCTGCCGGGCAAAATAACAATATTACTATTGCAACAGCAGGCAGGATGGGACGCGGTACAGACATAAAAAATCCTGCTGGTAATTTACAAGTTTTGATCACATACACTCCATCGCACCGTGATCAAAAACAAATATCATCACGAACAGCTCGCTACGGCATGCCAGGCTCCTGCCATTATATAATAGACAAAATTAGAGCTGGCATAACAACAAGCAGCAATCAGTTTAGTAAGCTAATAAACGAGCAAACCTATGAATCTGACAAAAATTTCTATTTGAAAAATGAAGCTATAAACATTTACTCATGGCTAAAATTAGCTATCAAAGAACAAGTAGATGCCGACCCAGTTAAGCTTACTAAAATTTTAGAGCAGCAAGCAGAAAAACATATAGCAGCAATTCAAGGCTTTCAGGACAGTAGCTTTGCAGAGTTAGATACTTACCTTCGTGAAAATATAACTACTGAAATAATAAACCTATATGGTCATGAAATAGGCATCGAGCCTACATTTAAAGCAGTAAACCATGAAAGAATGGCTGACTTTGCTGCGAAAATAGAAGGAAGTCATGCAAACTTAGTAAAGCTATATAAGTCCTTCCCTAAGCTTAAGCAGCAAGAATTTATAGAAGCTGATGAATATCACAGGAGCCATGATGGCCAGGCTGTAAGCTACTCTACATGGTTTGCAAAAACCAGGGCAACATTTTCTGGTAAGCGCGCCTTATTTGCCGATACTAGGGCTTGGTGGAATGACACTGGTTATTTATTCCAAAATTATGGCGTTAAATCCCCCACCTCTACCAATAACGTGCTATATGCTAATATCATCATAGCTATAGCCCTATCTTTAATAGCAGTGCAACAATACGCAACATTAGAGTTATTAACTATAAAGCTTATTAGCTGGGTTAGCGCTGCAGCCATCCCTAGCATAGCTGCTTTTATAGTAACCCCTATAGGTTTAGCTGCAGCACTGTCTTTACTGTTATTCGCAGCGACAATAGCAACAAGCTACCACACTACTATGAAAACTGATGTTTCAGGCACATTAGAAGCTAGTGAACATGCCACTAGCTCTGAATTTAACAAGGATAGAGTAAATAAGGAAGCTGGCTTTGGTGCGAAGAGCGCTGATACTCCACCTAACAGTATATGCAGTATTATGTAGCTAAAAAGGGAAAGATTAGAATTATGTCTTTAGACAAAAATGTATACAAACTCTAAAGATCCAAACGATCAAAATCTTCTTTAATACATAAAAAACAACAATTTAATGGATTTTATCTGCAAATAGTGTTATTCTGTTTAGGTACGCTTATAAATCTAGGGAGGGATATAGCGTGAAAAAACTACATATTAAAAAAGTTGCAATACTTGGCGCCGGCACTATGGGCGCGCAATTAGCCGCATGTTTTGCCAACGCCGGAATACCCGCGCATCTATTTGATCTAAAACAAAATAACGCCTGTATTGCCACAACTGCAATTGCCAATTTAAAAAAGATTCATCCAGAGCCACTTCACACTAAAAGCACAGCTGACTTAATAACGGCGCATAACTATGATGATGACATTAAACTTATCGAAAATGCAGATTTGATTATAGAAGCTGTAGCTGAAAACTTAGCTATCAAGCAAAAGTTACTTAGTAAAGTTGCCCCTTACATTAGTAAAACTGCATTACTTAGCACCAACACATCAGGCTTATCTATTGAAAGTCTAGCTAGTGTTTTACCTAGCGAACTGCAACAACGCTTCCTTGGCACTCACTTTTTTAATCCGCCGCGCTATTTACCCTTAGTTGAGCTAATTCCATCTGCTGCGACTGCTTTAGATAATGTTTATAATTTAGCAAATTTCTTTATTCGGGATTTAGGTAAGGAAGTTATCGTCGCGCCTAATTCCCCGAATTTCATAGCCAATAGGGTTGGTTTATTTTCGCTGTTACTTACAACTAAAAATGCTGTTAAATTTGGAATTCCATTAGAGGTTGCCGATGCTTTAACTGGAGATGCATTATCACGCCCCAAAAGCGCCACATTTAGAACTGCAGATGTAGTTGGCTTAGATATTTTAGCAAGCGCCATTAAAACTTCACACAGTATCGAACATGATCCATGGCGTAGCTTACATGTATTACCTGAGTTTATTGAAACATTAATTACAAAGCAGTCGCTTGGCCAAAAATCAGGACGCGGAATATATGAAAAAAGACCTGATGGAATTTATGTACTAGATCTTAAAACAATGGATTACAGATTAGCTAATAAAAAACCAATTCAAGCTCTTATAGAAACATTAAAATCTGAAAATTATAAAAGAAAATTTGATATTATCAGTAATGCCAATGATGAAAACTATAATTTTGTTTGGCTAACGCTAGCTGAGCTATTTCATTATTGCGCATGGCTATGTATGGATTTAAAGATTAATACTTATGATTTAGATGCCGCAATTAAACTTGGGTTCGGCTGGGAGCTTGGGCCATTTGAAATGTGGCAACTAGCTGGCGTAGAAAATATACGTAATTTAATTAATGTTAATCTCAAGCAAGATTTGCACAATATAAACATTCCACTGCCGGAATGGCTGGATAATTGCGCTGATTTTTATCAGCACAATCAGTCCTTTAACCCAAGTAGTAATAGCTATGAAGATATTCCTATTTTTACTCAGCGGAAAAGGACATTACACCTAAAACAAACCATAAGCTCACCAAAGCCCGCAGCAGAAATAATATCAGAAACCGCACACAGCAAACTCTGGACTACTGGCGATGAGATTGCTATTTTTTCCATAAAGACCAAACTAGCTACGGTAAATCAAGATGTTTTAGCTGATTTAACTGCAGCTTTAAAATTAGTGGCAAATAACTATCAGGCACTGGTTATTTGGCAAGAGAACACCCCTAATTTTGGAGCTGGAGCTGATTTAAAAGCCATTGGCAAGAAATATATACTCCGCGGCAATAAAGTTATAGAGGGCGTCATTACTGATTTTCAACAGGCTGTTATGGCATTAAAGTATTCAGCCGTGCCGACTATTGCTGCGGTACGCGGCCTTGCATTAGGCGGAAGTTGCGAGCTAATGTTACATTGCAGTCATAGAGTCGTGGCATTTAATTCATATATAGGCTTAGTTGAAGCCGGTGTTGGCCTTATTCCAGCTGCAGGTGGTTGCAAAGAGATGGCCACTCGGGCATTAACTAGCGCGAACCCTAAAGATCAGCTCACAAAAAACTTTCAAACAATTGCAATGGGCAAGCTTGCGACCAGCGCTCATATGGCATTAGAGCTAGGCTTCCTCCTACCTAACGACACCATTATAGCCAATCCCAACCACATATTACATGTAGCAAAAAGCCAAGCAAAAGCATTGAGCGAGGCCAACTACAGAGCGCCTAACCCAAGCTTAATTAGCGCTCCTGGCAACCAGGGTATCGCTGACTTATCGTTAGCTATAGCAAATATGGGCGCTGGTAACTTTGCCTCAGAGCATGACTGCCTTATTGCCACTAAATTAGCCCATGTTATGTGTGGTGGAGCTATAACTGCCGGCACTAAAATTAGTGCTGATTATCTCCTAAAACTGGAACAAGAAAAATTCTTAGAGCTCTTATCCACATGGAAAACTAAAAAAAGAATAGCTCACATATTAAAAACAGGCAAGCGCCTCAGCAATTAGAAAGGAGCATAATAATGACAACAGATGTATATATAGTCGCCGCGCAAAGGACTGCAGTAACAAAATCACATAAAGGACCATTCACGCAATTTAGGCCAGATGATATGTTGGCAAATTTGCTCACTGACGTTATTGCAAAAATAGCTATTGATGCGCATCTTATAGATGATGTAATTATTGGTTGTGCCACTCCAGAAGCTCAGCAAGGCATGAATATAGCCAGAATTAGTTTGCTGCTGGCAGGCTTCCCTGAATCAGTACCAGGCTTTACCATCAATAGATTTTGCGCCTCTGGCCTTGAGAGCATTGCTGTAGCTGCAGCTAAAATTAAAGCAGGACAAGCGGATGCGATTATTGCAGGCGGCGTCGAAAACATGAGTCTCATCCCATTTGGGGGCCATAATATTAGTGCAAATCCAGAAATATTTGGCAGCGACAATAAATTACTACCAGTGAGCTACGGTATGGGCTTAACTGCAGAAGCTGTGGCAAAAAAATGGCAAATTAGCCGTGAAGATCAAGATGCTTTTGCGCTGAGAAGTCATCAAAAAGCAATAACGGCAATCGATAGTAATATTTTCGCCAAAGAGATAACCCCTCTTACATTAACAACAGCAAAACCGGATAAAAATAGCACTAATATAATTAGCAGCAATACTGTTATAGATAAAGATTTTGGTCCTCGGCGCGATACATCTCTATCAATTCTGGCAAAATTAAAGCCTATATTTGCAAAAGATGGTAGCGTAACGGCGGGTAATAGTTCGCAAATAAGTGATGGCGCTAGCGTGTTAATGCTCGCTAGTGGAGACTTCATAAAACAACATAAATTAAAGCCTCTGGCAAAATTCAGTGCATATAAAGTTGCAGGATTGGAGCCAGAGTATATGGGTATGGGCCCTGTGCATGCGATCCCAAAGGCATTAAAGATGGCAAACCTATCGATTAACAACATTGACCACATTGAACTAAATGAAGCATTTGCGGCACAAGCGTTAGCTGTGATAAATTCAGCAAACTTAAATATGGATGTCATTAACCCTTATGGCGGCGCTATTGCGCTAGGCCACCCTCTAGGCGCCACAGGAGCGATAAAAACCACATCATTAATTCACAGCTTATTACGCAATGAGCAACGCTATGGCATGGTGACTATGTGTGTTGGCACTGGCATGGGCGCTGCTGGTATTTTTGAGGCTATTTTATAGGTATGAAAGCAGGAAAGGCATGGAGCGAATTTGGCAACAGCAATACCCAAACGGCATTGCAACTGAAATAGAAAAACCAGAGCATAGCTCATTAACGCATCTATATAAAGATAGCTGCGAGAAATATAACAGCAAAGTAGCATTTAGCTGCCTTAATACCAGCCTAAGTTATGCAGAACTTTATATGTATAGTTCCAGATTCGCCAGTTACCTGCAGCACAAGCTACAACTAACTCCAGGTGATAAAATAGGTATAATGCTGCCAAACTTACTCCAGCACCCTATTGTGATGTTTGGCAGCCTTCAAGCTGGTTTAACTATAGTAAACATTAACCCACTAGAGAAGTCAGAAATTTTAGCGCACGAGCTAAGTGATTCAGATTGCAAAGCTATTGTGGTTTTAGAGAATTTTGCAGCAGAACTAGAAAAAGCTCTGCCGAAAACTAAAATAGAGCATGTTATCATAGCTAAAATAGGTGATCTATTTAGTTTCCCCAAAAATATTATAGCCAACTTTACGATGCGTTATATAAAACTAGCTGTTAAAAAACACCATGTAAAATTCCCTATAGCTTTAAGTGAAATCATCTATAATAGTGATCTAGCTGCTGTGGAATCAAGTATGACTGACATCAATAGTATTGCATATATTCAATATACCAGTGGCACCACCGCCAAACCCAAAGGCGTAATTTTAACTCATGCCAACATTTTAGCGAATATATCGCAAGCACGGAGCTGGATTAGCTCTGACATGAAAGATGCTAATGAGATCATCATAACTGCGCTCCCGCTCTATCATATATTTTCATTGACTGCAAATTGCTGGGTTTATTTCAGCAAAGGTGCTAATAATTTTTTAATCCCAAATCCGCGCGACATTAAAGGGTTTATAAAGCAAATCAAGAGTTTAAAATTTACCGCAATCACGGGCGTGAACACTCTATTTCATGGCCTACTAAGCCATAGGGAATTTAGCAATGTGGACTTTAGTAAACTAAAAATAACTTTAGGCGGCGGCATGGCAGTGAACAAAACTATAGCTCAATCCTGGAGTAGCGTGACTAATTGCCACATAACCCAAGCATATGGCTTAACAGAAACCTCTCCTGCAGCGACTATCAACCCTATTGACTTTGAGTTTAATGGCAGTATTGGCCTACCATTACCAAGTACAGATATATGCATTAAAGATCAGGAAGGCAATGAAGTTGAGTTTGGGGCCCATGGCGAGATTTGCATAAAAGGGCCACAGGTCACTAGTGGCTACTGGCGCAATGAGGCTGCTACAAAAGCAGCTATTAAGCACGGCTATTTACATACGGGCGACATTGGCTATATGGATAAGCATGGTTTTATTTATATAGTTGATCGGCTCAAAGACATGATAATTGTATCTGGATTTAATGTGCCTGCCATTGAAGTTGAAGATTGCATTTTGCAGTTGGAGCAGGTATTAGAAGTTGCAGTTGTTGGCAGCGAAGATGAGCATCAAGGCGAGTCTATAGTTGCGCACATAGTTCTAAAGCCAAAAACAAAGCTGACTGAAAGTGAAATAATAAGTTACTGTCATAAGAAAATAGCAGCTTACAAGGTTCCACACTACGTAGTGTTAGAATTAGAGTTACCCAAAAACAATTTAGGCAAGATTATGAAACGAAAACTAAGGGATAAAAACAGCACGAATTTACACGGAGCGCATAAATGAGCACATTAATTACTCTGGTTATATTTTATATATTAATTATTACAGCTGGGGCAATAAATGCATCACTGCTAAGTAGTATAATTATGTTGACTATGTTTACCTTAATTAGTTTTTTTTGTGGTTATATTGGCACAATCACCACATCTATTTTATTGGTTTTAACTCTAGGGGTATTTTTGATATTTGGCATAACAGCTGTGCGCCTAGCTATTTTCAGCAAACCATTATATAAATTTGCCAAGCGCCATACAAAAGCCTTATCTAATACGGAAAAAACAGCATTAAATGCCGGCGACAATTGGCTAGAAGCTGATATTTTTCAAGGAAAATTAGATTTTGATAAAATCTTGAAGAGTAAAACAAGCACCTTATCGACTGTAGAACAAAGTTTTCTCGACAATGAAACTAGCCAGTTATGTAGTTTGCTAGATGATTGGAAAATAATGCATACAGATAAAGACCTAAGTCCTGCTGCATGGCAGTTTATTAAAGACAAAGGTTTTTTGGGCTTAGTAATAGCATCTGAATATGGAGGCAAAGGTTTTTCAGCTGCTGCGCATTCTGCAGTTGTAAAAAAAATAGCAACTAAAAGTATAACAGCTGCAATTACTGTTATGGTGCCTAACTCACTTGGCCCTGGCGAGCTTCTAACAAATTATGGTACCGATAAACAAAAGGCAGATATGCTACCAAAACTAGCATCAGGAGCGGATATTCCCTGCTTTGGTTTGACGGGAACATATGCAGGTTCAGATGCAGCTTCTATGCCCGATATAGGCGTAGTATGTGATATGGGTGATATGGGTGATAATAAATTAGGTATTAAGCTAAACTTTGCCAAGCGTTATATAACGTTAGCGCCAGTCGCAACTTTAATAGGCTTAGCATTTAAACTAGAAGATCCTGATAATTTATTAAATAGTATTGGCTCTGAGGGCATTAGTTTATGTTTAATTCCGAGCAATCATCCCGGGATTGAAATTGGCGATCGGCATTTGGCTATGGGTATACCTTTTATGAATGGCCCAATCAATGGAAAAGATGTAATAATTCCTATAGATTGGATAATTGGTGGGCAAGCACGGGCAGGCTCAGGCTGGCAAATGCTAGTAGAGTGTTTGGCAATTGGCAGGTCTATATCCTTGCCTGCTGTTTGTGATGCCTATAACAGCAATACTGTATTGCTAACTAGCGCCTATGCGGCTCTACGTGAACAGTTCAATAACCCTATTGTAAATTTTGAAGGTGTTGCGGCTAAGCTAGGGGTAATGGCTGGATTTAGTTATATGAGTCGCGCAACTAGGTTAACAACCTTAACTGCGGTAGATAAAAATCTAAAGCCTGCGGTTGCTTCAGCAATTGCCAAGTATCATTTAACTGAGATTAGTCGCAAGGTTATCAATCATGCCATGGATATTCATGGTGGCAAGGCCATCATGAGCGGCAAGCACAATTATATGGCAACTGCATATCAAGGGCTACCTATATGTATAACTGTTGAAGGTGCTAACATTCTAACGCGTAATTTAATAATTTTTGGCCAGGGCGCAATTAAATCACACCCTTACATATATAAGGAGTTACTATTGTTAAATAGTAATGACTCAACAGCTCCACAAGAGTTTGATGCTATTATTTCGGCGCATCTAGCATATCTATTTAGGAACTGGACCAAACACGGCGTACAGGTGTTTACAGCAGGTAGGTTTGCGCCCTCCCCGCACAGCAAGCTAAGCAAATCATATAAACAAATATATAGGATGAGCACAGCCTATGCTGCCCTCGCTGACTTTGCATTAATCAATCTGGGCAGCGGCCTGAAGCGTCATGAACGCGAATCAGCTCGCCTTGGTGATATTATGAGTCATTTATATATGGCGCTAGCAACATTGAAGTATTATCACGATCATGGTGAGCTGCAACAGGAATATTATTTAGCGAAGTGGTCTGTAGATTACTGCTTGTTTGAAGCTCAAAGCGCCATAATTAACTTTTGTGGCAATTATCCAAATAAATTTATTGGCAAAATCTTAAGGATGAAGATGTTTCCTTGGGGCCTTCCCTATAAAAAACCTACTGACTCAATGGAGCATGAAATTGCAAAACTTATAACTTATAACGAAAAAATAAGAGCCAGCTTCACCAGTGGCGTATCTGACTTTAATGACAGCGATGATGGCACCACTGATTTAGCTAACGCATATAAACAATTAATAAGTACTAGGCCTATCTTAGCTAAGTTAAAGAAACTATCAGCAACTCATAAATTAATAAACTCTAGCGATAATAAAATCAGAATAGATTATGCATATAAAAAACAACTCATAACAAAGGATGAGCATGAAGCACTAATTCATTTTGAAATTATGCGCGATAGGGTAATTGCAGTTGATATTTTCAACCACAATTTTCACCCAACCAAAAAAAAACAGCAAATAGCGTAAAATAAAACCCCATAAAGCGCGAAAACACCACTGAAATCTCATAGCGTATTTACGTGGTTTTAGCATTTTTACGCATATTTATTGTGAGAAAAATGAAATGTAATATTTTTTATTTGGTTTTTTTTCACAAACTTACAACAATTAAACAATTATATAAAAAAGCAGTGTTGACAGAGTAAGAGATCAGCCTTAGCATTTGTAATATAACAACCACGAGTGAGGTTTTTTATGAAAGGTTTACTGCGTAATTTTATTACAAAAACAGCTACATTATTTTGTATTTTTTTTACAAGGATAAAAATAATCACTCTAGGAAAAACCAGTATTGACAATATGCTACCGCATGGACAAGATTTTATAAAGGAATATGACCGATTTAATATGGCATGTGATAATTATCAACCCCATACAATATCAAATCGTTTAATAACGCTATTACATAACTGCTTTTTTATAGTTTTAATTTATAAATATATTTAAGGAGAATAATACGATGCAACAGCGTGACACACTATCTGAGCTAAAAGTAACAAAAGACGAACTTACAGAAAATATAAATGACATTGAGACTTCAATGCAAGCCATTGAAAATGGATCTATGTCCAGCAAAGACAAAGCAGACAATTTATATGACAAGCTAGATTTCACTACACAAGAGAAATTATGGAATAAAAAACCCGTAGGTATTTTTGGTTTTTTTATAAACTGGGATGGATGGTATGAAACTGTAAAAAGGAATTTAGGAGCCCAATTAGAACGTTTAAAAGTAGAAAAAAAAACCACTCTAAATCAAATAATTGTAGTAGAGAGCCTCATGCATTTACCTCCTGCGCCTCAAAAAACACCAGACGCCAAGTCTATAGCTCGAGAAGCACAATCTCCTGCTTTTAGCATCCCAGAAAACAGCACAATACAAACTTACATGGAAGATGCTGCAACAGTTGAAGACATAGTACATAAGCTTGAGAAAATTATTGATCATCAAGCAAATGTGCTAATAGGAGATGCCGAGTCTGGATATGAAAATTCAGTTAAGTTTATTTGTCAAGTATCAGGAAAAAAAGAAAAAGACATTAAAAGCTTAAAAGGCTATTGGAAAACTTTGTTTGTTACAGACCATTTATCTACCTCTCCTGACGAACCTTATAATGAGACTGCTAAAACCATAGTTACAAAAGCTGTTGTAGAATCGAAAACACAAATTCCAAAACTGTTACAATCATTTCTAGATGCTAGAACAAGAGGCTTGAAATCTAAGTTACCGTCAGATTTATTTTTGAGTCAGATTATAAACCTGTTAGACGCTAATGAAGTAAGTGCTGGGTATCCATATGTTTCTGATGAAGGTGTGCAAAAAACAAACATGACTGCTCTAGCAAACATAATATTCACTTTAAGCAGGGTTTCTATAAGCAGGGAAACAGCTGAGACAGTAATTAAGCAAGGTAATAGTAAGAAAAAAGACACGACTTATCTGCAGTCACTATGCAATAGAGTCTGTAGAAAAATAGTCCGCGTAGATTCCGATGTGAAATCTATTACATCGATCGCATCAAATACCACAAAAAAAGCGGTGAGTTTACTTGCTGATGAAGACGTGCTTAATGAACGTATTGATATGGGGTCCATTATAAAAAATAAGTTAATGGCTCTAAATAAACAATCCGCATTGGATTCTATACCTCTACTTGCAAATTTACAAGCAGACATTATTACAACACCAGCTTCTAGCCCAAATAGAAGCGAAGACGACAGTACGCCTTCATCAGTTAAAACTGGAATCAGTGATATGTCATCAACTGAAAAAAAAGCTCAACAAACAATGATGGATAATACTCTAGCTAATACAAACATAGGGCTATTTAGACAAGATAGTACTACAGTTTCACCTAACAAAAAACCTGATAATACCTTATCAGCATCATCAACCGTTTAACTGTGAAAGAAGGATAAATGAATAATCTTAAAGTAATAACTCTGGCGTCAATTCCAAGTATTGCATATATTATTTATATAGCAGTAGTAGGTGCAGTAATAGCACCTACTATTTTGCTGTACTTATCCTTGTTAAACTTGCTGACAACATTAGTTGTAAAATTATTTTTAATGTCTGGCAGGGACTATAATATTTCTTTTAAAGAATTATTGTTTGACCTTACATCTACAGTTACGCTTGCTATTATACTTACTCTACCGATCTACTACCCTTTTGTTGTAGCTAGCATTCCTGCAGTTATAACTTCATATATTATTTATAACAAGTATGCTATTCATGCAATTATAGCAACGCTCACCACTATTGATATAATGGTAAAAAGTTATAATATAACAACCATTAATACACACAACACCAATCATCCAACTGGCAAAAAATATGGTCACAATAATGAAGAGTTGGATAGCAAATCTAACCCTAGTGTAGCTAGAAGTCTAGATCCGAATGATTTGGCGAGTAGTTCTTCCAGCATTGAGTCAACAACAGCAGAAGACAGCACAAATGGAAGCATAAGACTAGACCTGCATGGTTTGATGAGTAGTAATTCCAGCAACAAGTCAACAACAGCAAAAGACAGCAAAAATCGAAGCATAAGCTTAAATCAGAATGATTTGATGAGTAGTGGTTCCAGCCGTGAGTCAACAAAAGACCACACAAAAAAAGCTGATTTATTAGAACAAATTAATGAGACAGCCGAACAAGATTCAAACGGCTCTACTATACTTCATTATGAATTATATCTATATTCATCAGATGGAAGTTCAACCGTGCCTTTAGATGAAACCCTTACAGATGATGAAGATTCAAGTAACGAAGAAGGCCTTACACCGTTAAAAAAAGATCATGAAGCATATTGTGATAATTTAAGAGAACAGCTTTCTAAAGTCCCAGGTGGCTATGGCAATAGTGATGTTCAAACAAACAACTCTGATTCAGTTTCTTTTCACACATGCGCTTCAATGGGCTTAGGCACAAAACAAAGAGACTACGTCAGCACAGGAACCGACTCTATTAACGGCGTTTACAACGCATCACCAAATTCAGCAATAATTTAGTAAGAGGAGCAAACCATGAACCGATATTTAAAAACCATGACAATAGCAACGCCTAGTTTATTAGGGATAAGTGCAATAGCTATTCTCCATATTATGATAGTTCCACAAATAATACTAGCATGTATAGCCCTCAACTTAGCTATAGAACTAGTAACGCTATTCGCAGATGATAAACTTAATAAAGGTAAAGACTTGCTTTCACCAATTTATGTAACTCTAATAATTGGATTCACTCTCTTAACCCCTTATGTTTTAGCACCAACTATACTTATACAGCTCCCATTTTTAGCTGCATTTTTAGCCCTACATGCATATGCACCGCATATAATTGTCGGGTCTATATTGTTTCTAGATAGCCTTATCAGGGCATTTTCAACTCCCTCAATAAAATCAAGCAGCACTACAAAGCAACCAGATATAGAAAATCAATCGAATATTAAAGAGCTGGGGCCAGAAACCCTAGGAAATAACAAGTTCTCAAAACAAAACGATAATTTAGAAGAAGAGTTGTTTAAATTAAAAGCCAGTCATGCTCATGCTCAAGCTCAAGTGAATGAACTTAATGCTGCTCAAGAAAAAGTTGACGCTAGAGTGAATGAACTTACTGCTGCTAAGGGTCAGCTGGAAGAACTTACTGCTGCTAATAAAACACTTACTACTGATGCTCAAGCTAGAGTGAATGAACTTACTGCTGCTAATGATAAACTAAAGACTCAAGTGGAAGAACTTACTGCTGCTAAACAACAAACTGAAACTAAACTAC
>JABJPE010000006.1 GCA_018664045.1 Legionellales bacterium
ATGAGTTAAAAACTCAGTGGCGATGGCGCCTATATATTCTTTGTCTATTGCATCGGTCCTGACTTTGTCTCTTGCTATAGCTCCAATTAAATTGTCTGCTTTTGTTATTAGATCTTGATTTTGATTTAATCCAGGAACATCTCTAAACAGCTCTAGTATTATTTTACTAAAGGCATTGACCCCAGCTTCACCTTCTATGCCGCGTATTAACATGCTAAGCGCAGCTTTTACATTAGCTACATTTGCCTCATCACCTATAACTGGCACTAAATGAGAGATGCAGTGGTGGCAAATACCTTTTAGATTTTCTTTGCCGCCTAGTACATCAAAATTAACATTGAGTTTTTCTATGATTTGGTCAGTGGCAAAAACAGCTATTTGATTTAGCTGGTGATGATCTTGCAGCGCAGCTTGGATGCCAAGATTGCTACTTACAACATCAATAATAGTAAATATTTTTTGCTCTGTTGTTATTGCCTCTCTCTTTAATAAGCTCTTTAGCTTTGTCATGTCTTCTGCTGTAATGCTTTGCAGTGCTAATTTAATTATTGGCGCTGGAATATCTATGTGCACATCTAGCTTTGTTTTGATGGCAGTTTCAGTATTATCTATGCTTGCCAAAGCAGCTGGCAAGCCTGGTGCGGTCTGAATTAAACTTATGAAATTAACCGCTAGTTGTTTCTTATCTATGGAACCATGCTCATCCTTTTTGCTGCTATTGACTAAATCTATTAGTGCTTGATTATCTTCATCGGATAATAATGCCCCTATGTGTGTCATTGCTGCTATTGTAACTTTTTCATATGTGGCATGTTGCTCTTGAGGCATGCCTGCTTGAGTTAGTAGGGGTAATAATAATTTAAATGTGGCGGTGGTTATACCATTTGTGTCATTGGTCATGGCGTCTCTAAAGCCTTGGTTTAGGCGTGCGATAGCAATAACGTTTATTATAAAATCGTGATACTTTTTTCTAAATAAATTATCGAGTGCTTGCTCTGTTTGTGCATAAATATCTGGAGTAGTTATTTGTGGTAGACTGTGAGTTAAAAACTCAGTGGCGATGGCGCCTATATATTCTTTGTCTATAGCATCGGTCCTGACTTTGTCTCTTGCTATAGCTCCAATTAAATTGCCTGCTTTTGTTATTAGATCTTGATTTTGATTTAATCCAGGAACATCTCTAAACAGCTTTAGTATTATTTTACTAAAGGCATTGATCCCAGCTTCACCTTCTATGCCGCCAATTAACATGCTAAGCGCAGCTTTTACATTAGCTACATTTGTATCACTACCTATAACTGGACCTAAATGAACGATGCAGCGGTGGCAAATAGCCTTTAGATTTTCTTTGCCACCTAATTCATTAAAATTAACATTTAGTTTTTCTATGATTTGCCCAGTGGCAAAATCAGCTATCTGATTTTTTAGCTGCTCATTTTGAAGTGCAGCTTTGATGTCTGGATTGCTGCTTATAAAATCAATAATAGCAAATATTTTTTTCTCTGTTGTTATTGCCTCTATCTCTAATAAGTTCTTTATCTTTGTAAGATCTTCTGCTGTGATGCTTTGTAGCGCTAATTTAATTATTGGCGCTGGAATTGCTATGGGTGGAGTAATGGTTTGTATCTTAATAGCTTCTTCTACAGCAGCATTAAATAAAGGCAGCTTTATAACTTTATTAAATAGATCGCTTTCAATTAACTTTAGATACTCACTTATTGGTTGGGTATCGTCTAAATTTATATGTTTTATATTTTCTTTGTATGTTGAATTGCTAGTAATGCCGATTGCCAAATTAATTATTATTTCAGCATTAGCTGTTATAAAACTTTCAATTGTTTCTCTACATTTTTGCGTTTTTTGAACAAAACTTTCATTTGCATCATCATAGTTATCTAAGTGGTCATCCCCTTGTTTTAATTCTTCGAGGGATAAGAATTCTTTCTTCATTAGGACTTCTTGTATTAAGTCATCTGTGATTGTTGTTTTAAAGTATGTTAATAGACATGAAAATCTGGCTATGTCTTTAGATAAAATTATTGGTAGCAACTCTGATTTTAAGAGTAAGTCTTTATTTTCCCGTAGCTCTCCACTTCTCAGTATAGCACCCATGTGGACAAGCCCCCCTGTGGTGTTGGCTTTCCTTAGTTTCCAAATGTTTTCTATTTGTTCTAATTCTTTGTAAAGTAGACCCAGCTCTTTGTAAAGAGGAATGGCTTCTAACTCAGCTTCAGTAAGGCTGGTATTGTCATTATGTTCATAATGATCGATTTCTAAGGGGTTATCCCTTTGTTTTGATTCTTCCCTTTGTTTTAATTCTTCGAGTTGATTTTTCACCTTGTCTTTAGTCTTTACTATTTCATCAGTTAGCATGTCTGTACATCCGACTGATACTATCTTAAAAAGTGTAGTTGTTGATTCGCTAGCTCTTTGAGGTGACATGCCATTGCCTTTGCCATCGTAAGATAATGCTTTTAGCAGATCGTTTTTTATTACATTAAGTGGGTTATCTGCGGTCTCTGTTAAGTGCCCAGCTGCGTTATAACTTGTTTTTTCAGGAGTCCTGTAACCACTTCCTTGCATAATTTTCTATTTCACCCACGATTTTTATTACCAATTTAAAGCTAAAGATTCGCTTAATTTTAGGTAGCTAGATACATGTTATCAAAATAAAGCAAATTTTTAAAGAGCATTTTGTTTTTGATTGATAGCCTTATGTTGTTCATGAAAAATAATTTCAGCACCATATTTAGCTAGATTTAACATTTCGCTTAATGTTTTTTGTGAAAAAGGTTTTTTTTCTGCCGTTCCTTGAATCTCAATATACTGATTTTTATCATTCATAACAACGTTCATATCAGTGTCTGCTGCTGAGTCTTCATTATAATCTAGATCAAGCATTGGTATGCCGCCGACCACTCCAACAGAAACAGCAGCGATTTGACTGATGATTGGGTCTGTAGTTATTATTTTTTCATACTGCAGGTGTTGCATAGCTTGCACAAGAGCTACATATGCGCCACTTATAGCTGTAGTTCTGGTGCCGCCATCAGCTTGAATTACATCGCAATCAATATTTATAGTTAGATCGCTAATTAGCTTTAAATTTATGCAGCTACGGAGAGATCTGCCTATTAATCTTTGGATCTCTTGTGTTCTGCCAGACACTTTACCTCTAGTTGCTTCGCGGCTATTTCTGGTGTTGGTGGCGCTAGGTAGCATACTGTATTCGGCTGTAAGCCAGCCTTGTTTTGGTTGTGAATCGCGAAGAAATCTTGGCACCCCTTCAGTTACAGTAGCGGTGCAAATAACTTTTGTATCGCCAAAACTAGCAAGTACGGAGCCTTGTGCATGTTTGGTGTAATTGCTTACAAAGTTTACTTTTCTTATTTGGTTTTCTTGGCGGTTTCTACGGTTGATAGGGGTCATGTTTGTCTCCGGTTTTTTTGTTGGAGTTGGTTTATGTGTTATTTGCTCATTCTGTAATTGCTAGAATTTACTCATTCTACAGCTATAGTACTGTTATTACAAATAAATATTGTATTTCTTGGCTTCTCTTGTATTGCATAATTAGAATGGCCTTGTTAACATGTGAGATTAGCTGTTATGGAGAATGTTTAATGTCAGGTGGGACTTTGTTTGTGGTTTCTGCGCCTTCTGGTGCTGGTAAGACCAGTTTGCTAGCTGAGGTTTTGCAGCATGCAGAGCAGTTAGATGTTTCGGTCTCTTATACTACGCGCCCAAAGCGACCACTAGAGACAGATGGCGAAAACTATTTTTTTATATCCTCTGATAAATTCGATATTATGCGGTCAGAGCATGCTTTTTTAGAGTCTGCTACTGTTTTTGGCTATGAGTATGGTACGAGTAGGGCTTGGGTTGAAGGGCGCCTGCAACAAAATTATGATGTTGTTTTAGAAATAGACTGGCAAGGTGCTTTGCAAGTAAAAGAGAAGTTTCCGGAGGCAGTTTTGATTTTTATTTTGCCGCCTACTATTGAGCATTTAAAGCAGCGCTTGCAAGTTAGGGCACAAGATTCTGAAGAAGTGCAAAAGCAGCGTGTTAGTGAAGCCAAACTTGAAATTTCTAAGTATAATCATTTTGATTATTTAATTGTAAATAGCAACTTTAAAGTTGCGTGCAGTGATTTATTAGGAATTTTTCGCAGCTATTCTTTAACTACCCCGCGTCAAGAATTGCGTTTGCAGTCCCTTATAGATAATCTATTATAATAAAAACAACGCACATAGGTTCAAAAGAGCGCGTAAAATACCTAATAGCTTCTTGACTGCTATTTCTTAGTGTGATTTGAGCTATACTTGTTGACACCAATGGAGTAAGTGTTATGGGTATAGTAGATGACTTTTTTAATATGCAAGTAGAAGATCCTGGGACTAGACAAAAATTTAATATAATTTTAGGTGAGAAGGCTACTTATTTTTGGCAAAAAGTTTTGTCTTTAGGGTTGTATGATGATCGAAAAGAACTGGGTGAATATGAAGATTCTTTTAATAGTGGTATCGATAGCATGGGTGGTAATATACCTAATATTCCATTGATCACTGACTATATAATAAAGCCACTTTTATTTACAATTATTGCTGTGCCAATTAAGTTTTTATATCTGGCTGTAGTAGTTGTGTTGTATAAAGCTGGCGATGTTCTTGGTCCTGTATTTGGGGCTGCAACTAAATCCCTTGGTTCTGTTGTGCTGAATTTATTGTCAATAGCTTATACAGTGCCACGAATAATTTTATACAGAGCGCCATATGAAAGTGGTATCTCTAAAATATATGGTAAGCATTTTACAAAAACAAAGATGGCAAAAACACTGGAAGAAGCATTTAAAAATATAGAATTTAAGGTTGAAGACAATACAACTGCAAAGTTTGTAGAGTTTGAAGTGAGAGGTGGTCCTGGTAGATTTAATACGTCTACGGACCTAGATGACGATCTTTTTGAAGTGTATGCCGAGTTTAAGATAGACGGTCCTAATGGGGTGGGTATAGCAAAAAATGATAATATTATTAGAATAATGTCAATATCACCTGAAATAAATGAAGGCGCATCTTTTGGGGATTTTAGCAGTGAATTTACAAAAATAATTCAAGTTTGTTGTGGTAAAGATTACTCTCTATGTGTTGGTGAAATATCTAATGAGATAAAAGAAAAGTTTCATGCTAAAGCACACCCAGAGAAACAGCCAATAAGGGCTGCGATTGGTCATTCTCATAAAAGCGATAGGATAGCTGCAAGCGAGGATAATCATTTTCCAAGTGATAAAATAGTTTCATCAAAGCTGGAGAAAAATGGTGTAAATGAAAGTTATACAATACGTGTAGGAAAGGATTTTGAATCATGTAAACCTTGGAAAGATGCTATAGAGCTGTTAAACAGGGGGTGTGGTTCTTTTGACAAAAAGACATTGCAGGATGCTGTTGATTTTTTAGAAAAAGATCACAACTTTATGAGTGGTTATCAAAAATATCCAAAAATGCCTTCTGAGAAAGTAGCCCCGGACATAAGAGGAATAATAATAGCTAAAATAGAAAGTAAGGCGGCGGAATTAACAAATGAAAAAAAAGGTCCGTCCTTGCAGTAAATATGAAAATTAGGCTGTAATAAAAGCTTATAGATATACGAAGGGGCAGGAGAAGGGCGTGGGTAACGTAGAAGAGACTAGGACTCGAGGCCCCTGATTTATAATCATACTGTGTTTTGTGCCCTACAGTTTTATGTTGTAACTAATAAAGTTTAAGTGAATAGTGGGTCATAAGTAAGGCGAATAATATAAAAAAGTTGTAATTTGACGCTGTTATAGGCTATAATACTGTTTCTTATTAATTTTTGAGGTATTGTATGGCCAGGGTCACGATAGAAGATTGTTTAGAAAAACTACCAAATAGATTTGAAATAGTAGAGGCTGCCACAAAGCGTGCACGTCAACTAGCTGTCGATGGTGCTGAACCTATGGTAAAAGTTAATCGTAAAAATAAAGTAGCAGTAACTGCACTGCGCGAAATAGCAGAAGGCTATGTTAGCCTTGATGGATCTACAACTGAAAAAAACAACCCTGATTTAGACTTAGGCGAAGATATTTAATTATAAATAGTAATTTAATTTACTGTCTTAAAAATATAGCCTAAAAGGAGCTGAGGTTTGCAACTTTTTAATATGCTAGAAGGATCAATTGCATATCTCAATCAAAGTGAGATAGGTGAGGTTAAGCGTGCCTTTGTTCTTGCAGAAAAAGCTCATGAAGGTCAATGTCGAGCTAGTGGTGAGCCTTACATAGTTCATCCAGTTGCAGTTGCTCGTATTCTTGCAAGTATGCACCTCGATTGCAAAAGCATAATAGTAGCACTGTTACATGATGTTATTGAAGATACTACATATACCAAAGATGATATTAGACAAGAGTTTGATAATGAAATTGCTGACCTTGTAGATGGCGTAACCAAACTTACTCAAATAAAATTCAACACTAGGGCTGAAGCACAAGCAGAAAATTTTCGAAAAATGCTGCTGGCCATGACCAAAGACGTTCGGACAATTATTATAAAACTCGCTGATAGAATGCATAATATGCAAACAGTGCAGCATCTTGATTTTGTTAGGCGCCGCAGGATAGCAAGAGAAACACTCGATATATATGCACCTCTAGCTCGTCGGCTTGGTATGCATCATTTTTCTTTAGAACTAGAAAATTATGGTTTTTCAGTTATGCATCCGTTACGTTATCGTATTTTGGCCGATGCAATGAAAAAAGTGCAGGGTAACCACCATGATATTCTGCAAGAAATAAAAACATCATTGCAAAATAAAATGGAAAATAATAATATTTCTTTGAAAACTATTGAAGCTAGAGAAAAACATTTATATAGCATTTACAGAAAGATGCTGACTAAACATATTTCTTTCTCTGATATTACAGATTTCTATGCTTTTAGAATAATAGTAGAAACAAATGATGATTGTTATAGAACTTTAGGTGTAGTGCATAGTATTTACAAACCACTGCAGGCAAAAATAAAAGATTACATAGCAATGCCAAAAAGCAATGGTTATCAGTCTTTGCACTCGGTAATGTTTGGTCCTTACGGTGTTCCGGTTGAAATCCAAATAAGGACGCCAAAAATGGATGACATGGCTAACCAAGGTGTGGCAGCTCATTGGGCGTATAAATCAGGGGCATTCCCAAGTAAGTCACAGCTACAAGCACAAAAATGGCTAAAAAGCTTAATCGACATACAGCAGAGATCTGGTAATTCACTTGAATTTATAGAAAATGTAAAAATGGATCTATTCCCTGATGAGGTTTATGTGTTTACGCCAAAAGGGGATATTATGGAGTTGCCAGCTGGAGCAACTGCTATGGATTTTGCTTACATGGTGCAC
Source organism: Legionellales bacterium (assembly GCA_018664045.1). Taxonomy (GTDB): domain Bacteria; phylum Pseudomonadota; class Gammaproteobacteria; order Comchoanobacterales; family Comchoanobacteraceae; genus JABJPE01. The sequence continues at coordinate 7,399 of JABJPE010000006.1, forward strand.
ACTAATGTTGGCAATCGCTGCGTTGCTGCTCGAATAGATAGGCAGTTAGCACCACTTTCTACAGTTCTATTAAATGGTCAAACCCTTGAGATTATAACCACCGAAACAGCTCATCCAACTCAAGCTTGGTTGAATGTTGTCGTTACAGGTAAGGCTAAAAGTGCAGTCCGACATTATTTGAAGACTCAACGCAAATCTGAATCAGAACGTTTAGGGTTAATGCTATTAAAAAGGGCTTTTATGAATTTTGGTGTTGATTTTGAATCTTGTCATGAGGAGAATTTATCAGCCTTGTCTATTGAGCTTGGTTTTGAGTCATTCAATGATTTATTGGAAGATATTGGTTTAGGTAATCGCGCGGCTCCTCTTGTATTTAAGCATTATAATGGCCTTTTTAATAATGGTAATTTGGCTATGTCTAATGAAGGCACTGCTGATCCTCTTACTATTAGTGGTACTGAAGGTATGGTTGTTCATTGTGCCAGTTGTTGTTACCCTGTTCCAGGGGACTCTATCTCTGGAATATTAGATTCAGGAGAGGGCATAGTTATTCACTCTGATCAATGCTGCGAGCTAGATGACTTTAAGGATCATGATGTCATTCCTGTTGCTTGGGCGGAAAATGTTACGGGTGAATTTAGGGTTGTTGTGCAGGTGGAAACTGTGAATAAGCGTGGAGTGCTGGCAATGCTGGCATTGGCTATTTCTGATTCTAAAGCTAATATTGAAGATATAGATATTATTAAGCACGATAAAAATTATTCAGTAGTTAATTTAATTATAGTAGTTACAGGTAGAACTCAGTTAGCAAAAGCAATTAAAATGTTAAGAAGAGTCGCTGAAGTAAATAAGGTTACTCGTTTAAAAAAATAAAAAGAGGTTAATGTATTATGACTAATATATCTATTATTGGGAGTGGTTTAGCTGGTTATTTAGTGGCGACTGAAGTAAGAAAGAAGCTCCCTAAAGCTAATATTACCATGTTTACTGCTACAGATGGCGCTTATTATTCTAAGCCCATGTTATCAACAGCACTGGCGCAAGATAAAGAGTCATCAGATTTAGTTATGTTCTCTGCAGCAGCTATGGAAAAGCGCTTAGATATGAAGGTTATGGCTCATACCAAGGTTAAGAAAATAGATTCAAAGGCAAGTACTATAATTACAGAGAAAGGATCTAGTGGTTACGATAGTTGTATTTTAGCTACAGGGTCAGATGTTATTTCTTTAAGACTAAAGCAAAAAATTGATGATAAAGTATTTACTGTTAATAGTTTAGATGATTATGCTCTATTTAGAGAGAATCTATCAACTGGCACGCGAATTGCAGTTATAGGGTCTGGGTTAGTTGGCGTAGAGTTTGCCCATGACCTTGCAGGTGCAGGTTATAGTGTTAGTATTGTCGGTGATGCTGCATACCCACTAAATCTGCTTGTTCCTGCTGAAATAGCTCAAGTATTGCAGCGTGCTATGGAAAAAGAGCTTAAGGTTAAATGGCACCTTAATGAAAGTGTTGTAGCAATTGAGCCAAATAAAGATAGCGTTGTTCTTGAATGCGCAAGTGGCACAAAAATAAATGCAGATATAGTTTTAAGTGCAATCGGAATTAAAGCTAATATTGATTTAGCTAAGGCTAGTGGTATTAGAACTGAGCAGGGAATTGTGGTAGATGATATGTGCCGTACTAATTATAGTAATATTTATGCTTTAGGAGATTGTGCAGAAGTAGCAGGATTGAATTTGCATTATGTGCCCCCAATTCGTAAATGTGCAACAGCTATAGCTGAAACTCTAGCTGGTAGCCCTACTACTGTTAAGTATCCAGCAATGCCTGTTTCTGTAAAAAGCCCGGTATGTCCAATCGCAGCTTGTATTCCTCGCACCAAAGAAAAACTTACATGTGAGTTAACAGGAGTTGTTCCTGATTTGGTTGCTAGGTTTGTTGATGATAATGGCTCTTTGCGCGGATTTGGATTATCTGGCTCAGCTACCAAACAAAAAATAGAATTATCTCAGCAAATTGAGAGTTGGCTTAGTTAAATCTTGACTATGATTTTGTTTTTTAACTGTATTTAATATTTCCTTAAGTTTTATTTGTTATAATTATAGGTATATAATAATAAGAAATTATTGAGGATAGCAATGAGATATACCCAAAAATATACATATATGCATGCAGGTCATGTATATCTTATAGTTCCAGTTATTGCAGGTGAGAGTATATCTACAGACAATACTTGTAAAACGTTTTTTAAATTAAATGATTTTCTTCAAAACGCTGAATTTGAACTTTTAGCATTGCAAGAAAAATTAGCTAGAAATGAAATAGTTGATATTAAACCTGAGGCTGCTTCTGATATTGCAAATTATCTTGAATTATTTAAAGAATTAAAGTCCAATATAGGTGAGGCTGGTGGCCCTGGATTTAAATCAGCTGAAACTGATAAGCTCATGAACTCAGGTTTACATGCGGTGGTATTTAACTCAAGTTATAATCGAGATAGATGGCTTAAATCAAATAAGCAAGTATTTGCTGTAAATCATGATAAAAGTGTGTTCGCCGATAAAATGAGGGAGTTTTTCAAGTATGCTTCACCACGTAATGCTCAGCTCAATCAGAGCTTTAGTGAATACTTTAATAAAGTTAAGTCACTGCAGATAAAAGCGGATATTTCTTCTGATCTTGATGTGCATAAAAAGAATTTACTATCGGTCTTGGAGTTGGCATGGAGTGAATGTGGGTTGCCTTTGGATGTTTGGCAAACGGTTGCTCTAGAATTATGTTATGACCGCATAGCTTCCATGCAGCTGTTAGATTTGTTTGACTTATCTACCACAGCTAGTTATATATCCAGTGTTTTGGAAACAAACTGGTCTATAATTCTAGAGGACTTTATTGGAAATATATCGTGGTTTAATTCTTATGCAGCTGAACCTTTGATTGTATCATATTGGGACCAAACAAAATATAATAAACTTGCAGTTTTGACCCAGTTTTTTTTAGCTATTACGAATATTTTCTTGTTTGAAAAAGGATTTAGGACAAATTTAGGTGGCTACTTTGAGAAAAATAATAGTGCTAGGTTAAGATTTATTGAATTGATTGTGGAAAAAGTTAGAAATGGGGCTAATGTGGAAGATGCTATTTTAGACTATTTAGAGTCAAATTTTAGCGAAATAAATTTTACAGATATAGATAGAGCTGCAATTAAAAATGGTTTTGTTAATAAGTACAGGGTTATAGAAAATTCAGATAATTTTGATGAGTATTTTATTTTGCCGAGTAATACAGATAGTAATTGGTTTAGTTATGCTGGCGCTATATCATGTGAGTTTTCACACTTTGCACTACAATGCCTGAAATCAAGACCATTCACATATGTTGAAACGACTAATAAACATAAAAGTTTTCTAAAGAGGAAACGGGTTTGTTTTAGCCAAGTTGCAAGGCAGCAAGATAATAGTCTAGCGGTTACTAAAATAAAAACCACGTTGTTTTGTTTGGGTGATGAAAGTTCTCTTGAGCATTATGTGGAAAAAATAATTGCATCTATAATCGCACCTAATGAAAACATTTTTCCTCAACATTTGGATTTATCATCATTAGATGAGATTGAAATTAAAAGCATGATAACATGCGGCAAGACTGATGAATTGACAGCTGAAATTAAATCTTATCTTGAAAATAAATATTATCTTCATTTTATTGCTGAATCATCTGTAGATAAAGAAAATCTTAGTAGTTACCCTGATTCTATTCAAATACAGTCTTTACAAAATGATCCTAGCTTAATATATAAACTAGACAAATCAAAGTTGAGTATTAATTTAGCTAAGCTAGGCTATGATTTGAAATATTTGTGCAAATCTGGCTTTTCTTTAAGGGATTTAAAAAACCGTGGTTTCACTATGTTAAACTTTGCAAGCTCTAGAATAAGCTTGTGGGACTTGTATTTAAATACGTATTCACATTTGTCGTTAGTAGATTATGTTCAAACTATTTTTGAACCTGGTAATGCGATGAGATTTCAGGCTATGAAAGTTGTTACTTTTCTTTCAAAGAGTGAGCATAAAAGTTTAAAAGAGTTAAAGGATCAGAGTTTCGAGCTGAATATATTAAAGGCATTAAATTTTACAGCAGGACAGTTAAAAGATGCCGGTTATAGTGTTTTTCATATAATACAGGCTGGTTATAATAAAGATGATTTAATTGCAGCAGGGTTTGATCGTAATGTTGTTGTGAATGTGTTTTTTTTCTATGATCCCAATAACTCAGCTTCTAATGCAAATGAAATTATAATTGCTTTAAAAAATCGTGAGCATAGTTTCCATGACCTAAAAAATGCTGGTTTCACAGCTAAAGAGTTGCGTGAAGCACTTGATTTATCTGCTTGTGATCTTTATAAGTCTGGTTATAGAAGTTCTGATTTGAAAGACGCTGGTTTTTCTACAATTGAAACAAAATATGCTAAACTAAGTTTATCTTTTAAGAGCGCTCGTGCTTGGCTTTTAGGTGATGATCCTCTTCAGGTCGACGCATTAAATGTTAATTTAGAGCGGGTGCCCCCTGGAATTCCAGCGATAGCAATGCAAACGTTGTTAAGTCCTTCAGAAAAGCGTAGTGCTAATATTCCAGCTAATTATCTGTAAATAGATTTTATAATTTCGGCTATTACTTTTTCAGTTTTTTGCTCAATATCATAATCAGGAAAAAACTCGGCTATTTCTAGGCCAAGAAATTTAGAATTGCCTTTTATTTTTTCAGCCAATACTTTTATAAGCTCATCGGTTTTTATCCCAGGTTCTGTTTTTATTGCCGTTGCAGGAGCGTCATTTGGGTCAAGCCCATCAATGTCTATACTCATGCCAAAGCCAGAATTGTTTTTACTTGCGATTTCTATGGCTTCTTCAAAGCAATTTGGTAACCCATCTTTTATAACTTGGTCCATATATATGATTTTTACGCCAAGCTTATTGAGCAGCTCTTGTTCTTGAGGCTCATAGTCACGAACACCGATAAGCACAACATTTTCCTTGTTTAATTTTGGTTTGGGATGGAGTATGTTTGTCAGCTCCTCTGGACCATGTCCTAGTAGGCAAGCTAATGCCATGCCATGAATGTTTTTGGTTGCGCTTGTGTTAGGTGTATGGCTATCTAAATGCGCATCAATCCAAATTAAGCCAATTTGATCATTTGCTGCGTGGGAAACCCCGCTCCAAGTGCCAATGGCGCTAGAGTGGTCACCGCCAATTACGGTAAATTTCTGAGATTTTGTTAGGCAGGAATTAATGTGCTTTGCTAGTTTAGTGCAGGCTATGCTACTTCCCTCTATTGCTTCGAGTTGTGTTTCGATGTATGAGGGTAGTATATGACTTTTCCATTCTATATTTGGGATATCTTTTATAAATTTAGAATTTTCCATTATTATAGGTCCCATGCAGCAGGCAGAATCTGCAGCTGCATTACCTGAAGCGAAACCGTATATATTTATAATTGAATCTTCCATATTTTTGCCTTTATATGCTTGCTAGAGAATAATTATTATGCATAATTTTTATTTTATTGTCTATTTTTAGTAATATATTTGAGAAAATTCTATATTTATAATAGAATTAAATTGAATTAGCATATTTTGACTAAATTTTTATATTGAGATTTGAAAGAGGAACCTATGATTAAATGTTTACGAGCTTGGTTTAAAAGCAAAGATAACACTCCAGAGCCTAAACGCTTTTCTGACCATGAAATTAACCCTGGTTTGTATAGTAAAAATGCTGTTAAGGTTATTAAAGATCTTAGTAGTGCCGGTTTTAAGGCCTACTTAGTCGGAGGTGCTGTCAGAGATGCTCTAGTTGGAATTTCACCAAAAGATTTTGATGTTGCTACTGATGCTCACCCTGAGCAAGTGAAAAAAATATTTAGAAATAGTATTTTGATAGGGCGAAGATTTAAGTTGGTTCATGTTAGGTTTGGGCGTGAAATAATAGAGGTTGCTACTTTTAGGTCTGGTGATCAAGGGAGTTGCTTTGGAAAAGAAAAACGTTTGTTTGGCAAGAAAGGCTTGCTGTTAAGAGACAATATATACGGCGCCATTGATGATGATGTTTGGCGAAGAGACTTTACAATAAACTCTCTTTACTATGATGCAATTAATAATCAAGTTTTAGATTATACAGGTGGTATGGATGATTTAAAAGCTAAGCGCGTTAAAGTTATAGGTGATCCTGTCGCTAGATACAAAGAAGATCCAGTTAGAATGATTAGGGCTATTAGGTACGCAGCAAAACTTGATTTTAAAATAGAGAAGAAAACAGACTCAGCAATTCGCGCACATAAAGATCTTTTTGAAAATGTATCTCCAGATAGAGTTTTTGTTGAGATAATAAAGACTTTTTATGGTGGTTTTGCTCTTAAAGCATTTGATAAGTTGGCTGAATATGACTTCATTAATTTATTGTTTCCCAAGGTATATAAGATAATGACTGGTAAACTTAAAGGGTATAACTATACTGATATGCTTATTAGTAGGGCTCTTTATAATACAGATATACGTTATAAATCTAAGAAGCCATTAAGTACTGCTTTTATTTTTGTTGTTTTTCTTTGGCCTGTTCTACAGCATAATTTATATAAATTATCAAAGGCAGATGGTGCTTTTATAAATAAAGTTAAGCAGGCTATAAAAGAAACTTTAAAAAATCATGATGGACCAATCAGTATACCTAAAGGTATTGCTGAGACATGTGAACATGTTTGGTTGCTCCAGTTTAAGCTTATGTATCGTGAGGATGGTAAAATCCAAGATGTTTTAGACAACCCTAAATTTCGCATGGCTTATGACTTTTTAGTATTGCGGGCTCAAGCAGGTGAAGAAGTTTATAATCTTGCCTCATGGTGGAATGATTTTATCGCAGCTGATGATGAGAAAAAATCGAATATGATTTTATCTTATACCGAAAGAGCAAAAAGTATGCGAGCAAAACATGATAAACCCAGAAATGGACATAGACGTGGCAAACAAAAAAACAGACCTGAAGCTGCTAAAAACTAAGCCGCCTGTAAATGTTTGTTACATAGGGTTAGGTGGCAATCTTGATAATCCTAAGCTTCAGCTAGAAAGGGCAATATCTTTATTGCAGGAATCTAGTTTTGTTGATGTTTTTGCTGTTTCTAGTTTTTATATAAGTAAGCCCTATGGTCCAGTGATAGATCAAGAGGACTTTGTTAATGCAGTAGTTGGTGTTTTTACTTGGCATAGCCCATTTGTATTATTGCTGCTTTGTAATTCTATAGAAATGCTTTTTGGACGGCAGCGCCTAGTTCGTTGGGGGCCTAGAATTATTGATTTGGATTTGTTGTTATATAATGAGTCGCAAATTAAAACTAGTAAACTTACTATTCCTCATATTGATATGTCAAATAGAGATTTTGTTATGAAGCCTTTAGCGGAGATCAAGCTACTTTAGTGCTCCACTTATAGTGTTGCAATAAGTCGAAGTCACAAAGACTGCAGGACCCACACTTGTTTTTTGTTATGCATTTTTTTAGCAGGCCTTTATGTTCCCAATGCTCTACATAACACTTTATTTCCACCGGTTGTGTCTTAAAATGCTCGGCCACATCTATTGTTGTTGCCATAGGTACTGATTGAAAATACTTTTTAATTTGAATTAAATTCATGGCCGCTCTCATTCTTTATTTCTTTTTGTGCAATACGTTTTGAAATTATAATATTTAAAGCTATGGCAATTACAGTTACAGATATAACTAATATGTTTTCTGTTGCCATGTTGGTTAGCTTGAGTATTAAACTTGCTATTAAGTATGCTATAGACAATGACCATGTAGCCGAAAACATTGCCCATCTCCAGTTTGTCTCTTTAGCGAAAGTTATTATTGTTGATATGCAAGGCATATATAGTAAATTAAAAAATAAATAAGCAATAACATTGGAATTGTTTGTGAAAAACATTTTCAAGTTAGCTTGTAGGGAACTATTTATTTCATTATGTGAGGCTTTGTAGAATGGCACAAGCAGCATAAATGAGTTTTGGATGTTGTCTATGGCGTAAGCCCAAAAGTCTGAGGGTAGGGTTGTTATGTTATTCAAGCTGCCATTGTATAGCTGACTTAAGGTGATAATTACTGTTTCTTTTGCAACAATTCCAGCTATTATAGCTACCGATGCTGGCCAGTTATCATTGCTAACCCCAATGCCATTGAACATAGGAGTTATATTTGCGCCGATAATTTCTAACAAGGTTTTAGTCGCGCCATGATATTCATAGCTTACAGAGCTGAGTATACTTATTATTCCGCTAAGCCCAACTATATATTTCCCAACCCTAAAGCAAAACTTTACTGTTTTTGTTAGCGAGTTTGCTATTATTGTTTTTTGTTTTGGGATTTGATAGGGAGGAAGTTCCATTATTAATGGTTGTATATCTCCTGGAATTATGAAGCGGCACAAGATAAAACCGGTTATTATCGCAACGATTACGCCGGTTATGTAGAGTGAAAATATTATTACTGATGGGTATGTTGGGAAGAATGTTGATGCGAATATTGCAAATACAGCAAGCCTTGCATTACAAAGCATAAACGGTGTCATTATCCCAGCAATTATCCTGTCACGCTTCGTTTCTAGAGTTCTAGTTGCTATAATTGCAGGAACATTACAGCTAAATCCAATTAATAAAGGGATAAATGCTTTTCCAGGTAAGTGTAGAATTCGCATTAACCTATCAGTTACAAATGCCGCTCTTGGCATATATCCAGTTTCTTCTAAGAAATTGATGCTATAGAACATTGTAAATACTATTGGTATAAAGCTAAGTAGGGTGGTTATTCCTTGTCCTAACCCATGTATTAAAAATATATTAAATATATCAGGGCTGTTTAATTTGTTAAGAATTGTGGCGGTACCGGTTATTAAAAAAACTTCTCCAATATTGCTAAATAACTGCTGAACAGAGCTTGCTGTTGATAATGCAAAGAAAAATAAGAAATACATTATGCACATCAAGCTTATAATGCCTAGGTACTTGTGGGTTAGGATGTCATCTAATCTTTTTGTGACAGGATCATTTTCTTTTTCAGTTTTTTGTTTGATCTCAATTTTTGGCATTATACTTTTGATAAAGTCATATCTAGCTTGTGCAATAACTATGTCCATGTCTTCTTGGGATTCTATTTGTAATTTTTTTCTGCATGCATCTAGAGTATTATATAGCGATTCGGTTTTAATGTTTTTTATTTTGTTTCCTGATAATATGTTTATGGCTATTGCTTGTTTGCTTGCTGTAATTTCAGCCTCATCTAGGGCTAACGATTGTTGAACTTTCTCTATGCAGTTTTTTATCTCATCGCTAAAACACAGTATGGGTTTTAGCTTTTGTTTTTGTGTGTTTAGCATTTTATTTTCAAGCATATGTTTTATATTTATTATATCTTTAGGGTCATTTGTACAGGCGCTAATAATAGCATAAGGCTTGAGTGATTTAGCCAGACTTTCTATGTTTATGGTTGTGTTTTTTAGTAGATCAACTTTATTTACTATTATAATTGTTGGTAATTCTAGTTCTAAAAGTTGAGTTGTTAAATATAAAGAGCGTACAAGGTTGCTAGAATCTATTATGTTTACTATGAAATCTACTTTGTTATTAAACAGATAATTTGCGGCAATCATTTCGTCTATGGCGCCGCTTGTATCTGCATGGCAAATAGAGTAACACCCGGGTAAATCAATTATTTCTAGATTTTTGCTGTAAGCTGCTGTTGCAACTTCAACTGTAACGCCAGCCCAATTGGCTACTTTATTTCTTTTTTTTGTAAGGGCATTGAAAAGAGTGGTTTTTCCGCAGTTGGGATTGCCAAGTAAAGCAATTTTTTTCACATACAGACCTTGTCTATTTTTAGTATTTCAGCTTCTGACCTTCTTAATATTAATGAAAAACCGTTTATAAATATTTCAACCATGTCGTTTACTGGAGATAATTTAGATATAATAAATTCAGCGCCTGGAACTAGTCCCATAGACATTAGTTTTTGTTTATACGTGCAGCTTCCTTGGTTAAATCCAAATACTGTGGCACGGCTTCCTGGTTTTAAATTATTTATGCTCATATTGGTCTCGCAAATACAAATGAGAATCATTCTCATTAATTTAGGTTAAATAAGTAAAGTTGTCAATAAAAAATTCATTTAATATATTAAATGCGATACGATGGTTTGGTTCTATTTCATTGTGGTGGTTAGTTATGGAAAAAATTAGTGCATTCTTGATTACTCTTAACGAAGAGCAAAAAATATTATCTGCATTAGAGTCTGTTGCGTTTTGTGATGAGATTGTCGTTGTAGATAGCGGTAGTGATGATGATACTGTTACACTTTGTGAAAATTTTGGCGCCAGAGTCATAAAGCATGGTTGGGAAGGGTATGCAAAGCAAAAACAATTTGCAATGATGCAGTGTCAGTATGACTGGTGTTTAAATATAGATGCTGATGAAGTTGTTTCTGTTGAGCTTAGAGAATCAATATTGCATGCTTTGTCTTTTGCTAATGATATTGTTGCATATGAAATTGTAGGTAGAAATCAATTTTTGGGGTCGATGGTTCCTGTTTCTATGCGGCTTGAGTATCATGTTAGGCTCTTTAGGAAAAGCAGGGTTAGTTATGATTCTGAAAAGCTAGTGCATGAGAGCGTTGTCATCTCAGGAAAAAAAACAAGGCTTACAGGCCACATTAATCACATGGCAAAAGAAAGCATTGCGATATTCCAAAAAGATTTAGATAAATATAGCACATTGCGAGCAGTGGAAAAACAAAGGTGTTCTAAGAGATCATCCTTGCTTAAGCTTTTTTTTGTTTTCCCTATAACTTTTATAAAAAAGTATTTTATTCAACGTGCTGTTTTTTTTGGTGCTAGAGGCTTAATATTGGCGACAATGGAGTCCTACTACGCTTTTTTAAAAGAGGCTAAGTTATGGGAGTTAAATTCTGGTGATTAAATTTCCATTTTTTGTTCTTTTATAGGTATTTTCATTGAAAATAGTTGTAATTAAAGCTTTAGTATTGTAAGTTTCATCCTAAAGTAGTACAATAAGCGTACTATATAAAGGGTGGTTATGAAAGTCATTACAAAACTAATAGATTACGCGGTTGTTATTTGCTGTTATTTAACTCATTCATCTGAGTGTTATGTCAGTGCAAGTTGCATTTCTCAAGAAGTTGATGTTAGTTTGCCCACTGTAACAAAGCTGCTAAAAATTTTGGCTGCATCTAATATTGTGAAGGCAAAAAAAGGGGTAGATGGTGGCTACAAACTTGCAAAAGGTCCTGCTGACATAGGTTTGACAGACATCATTTATGCAGCGAGTGGTGATAGTTACAAGGACTCTTGCTTTAAAATGCATGCAGGTTGTACTTGTAATTGTAATAAAAAATTTAGATGGCAAATGATAAATGATGAAATAAGTAAGGTATTATCAAAATATTCTTTGCAAGATATGATTAAGTTTAATAAAGGGGGTGGCTATGACAGATGAAGCCATAATGAATAAGGCGTTATCAAATGAGTATCCGCACGGTTTTGAGACGAAAGTGGCTAGTAATACATTTGCACCAGGGCTAAATGAGGATGTGATTAGAAAAATATCCCAGAAAAAAAATGAGCCAGAATTTTTATTGCAGTGGCGTCTTAAGGCCTATAAGCATTGGCTTAATATGCCAGAGCCAAACTGGGCAAAATTAGACATAGAAAAAATAAGCTATGACGACATTATTTATTATTCTGAGCCGCAGAGTGTTGCAAACAAACCCAAAAGTTTAGACGAAGTTGATCCTGAGCTTTTGAAAACTTATGAAAAGCTAGGAATTCCATTGCATGAGCATGCCAAACTTGCAGGAGTTGCTGTAGATGCAGTATTCGATAGCGTATCGGTGGCGACAACTTTTAAAGATAAGCTTGCAGATGCTGGTGTTATTTTTTGTCCCTTTTCTGAAGCTGTAGTAAGCCATCCTGAGTTAATTAAAAAGTATTTAGGCTCTGTTGTGCCTTATACCGATAATTTCTTTGCTGCATTAAATTCGGCAGTGTTTAGTGATGGATCTTTTGTATACATTCCTAAAGGTGTGCGTTGCCCTATGGAGTTATCTACTTACTTTAGAATAAACACTCCTCAAATTGGTCAGTTTGAGCGAACTTTGATAATAGCAGAGGATGATAGTTTTGTTAGTTATCTTGAAGGTTGTACAGCGCCTATGCGTACCGAGCACCAATTGCATGCTGCTGTTGTAGAGCTGGTTGCTCTTGAAAATGCACAAATAAAATATGCCACAGTACAGAACTGGTATCCAGGCAGTAAAGAAGGGAAAGGCGGCATTTATAATTTTGTAACTAAGCGAGGAGTGTGTAAAGGAAATTCTTCTAGAATTTCATGGACACAAATAGAGACAGGATCTGCTGTTACTTGGAAATATCCTGGTGTTGTATTAAAAGGTGATAATTCGCATGGTGAATTTTATTCAGTTGCATTGACTAATAATTATCAGCAAGCTGATACTGGTACAAAAATGATACATATGGGTAAAAACACCAAAAGCACGGTTATTTCAAAAGGAATTTCAGCAGGGCATGGTGTTAATACTTTTAGAGGAATGGTGCGAGCGACTCCAGGGGCAGTAGATTCTGTTAACTTTACGCAGTGCGATTCATTGTTGATAGGTAATAGTTGTGCTGCTCATACATATCCTAATATAGAAATTGGTAATAGTTCTGCTGCAGTTGCGCACGAAGCTTCTACTTCTCGTGTTAGTGATGCCCAGCTTTTTTATTGTAGGCAGAGGGGTATGAGTGAGGAAGAGGCTGTGTCATTAATTGTAAGTGGTTTTTGCAAAAGTGTATTTCAAAAGCTACCATTGGAGTTTGCCGTTGAAGCGCAAAAGTTGTTAGAAGTAAGTTTAGAGGGGTCTGTGGGCTAATGTTAAAGATAAAAGATTTACGCGTTTCTGCGGAAAATAAAGATATTTTAAAGGGTTTGTCATTGGATGTAAAGCCTGGTGAGGTTCATGCAATAATGGGGCCTAATGGTTCTGGCAAGAGTACTTTGTCGAATGTACTAGCTGGCAAGTATGGCTATGATGTTTCGCATGGTTCAGCTTGCTTTAATGGTGAAGACCTTTTGGATATGGCACCAGAAGATAGGGCTAGAAAAGGTTTGTTTTTGGCTTTTCAGTATCCGGTTGTGATCCCTGGGTTAAATAATTTATATTTTCTCCGTCAGGCAATAAACAGTATTAGGCTTAGCAAAAATGAGAAAATATTAGATGCTGGCCAGTGTTTATTATTAGCTAAGAAGTATTTGGCTGAGCTTGATTTAGATGATAGTTTTTTATCACGCAATTTGCATGAAGGCTTTTCCGGCGGTGAGAAAAAGCGTAATGAAATGTTGCAAATGATGATGCTAGAGCCGCAATTGGCAATTTTGGATGAAACTGATTCTGGTTTGGATGTTGATGCTTTAAAAACAGTTGCGGGCGTAGTTAATAAAATGAGATCAGCAGATAGATCTTTTTTGATAATAACGCATTACCAGCGTTTATTAGATTATATAAAGCCAGATCATGTGCATATTTTATCTGATGGGAAAATTATAAAATCAGGTGGCCCTGAACTCGCATTGCATGTTGAAAGTAGTGGCTATGTTGGTTTGGGTGAGTCTTAAAATAAAGGTTTAAGTATGTCTTTAAGTATGGATTATTTTAAAAAATATTATGAGTTTGCTGCAGAAAAATCTGTTGGTGATCTAAAGCAAATTAGGGCTAAATTCTACGATAGATTTTTAGCTCATGGATTACCAAATAGAAAATCAGAATCTTGGCGCTATGCTAAGATTAATAGTTGGTTTGAAAACTCTTATGCTTGCCCTAGTGTTGAAAGAGGTTTATCTGATTTTCACGACGAAAGTTTTATGAATGAAGTTGATATTTTGGTTTGTGACGGTGTTGTTAACATTGTCAATACCGATATTGATGTTGTTGTTATGGATTTAAAGCAAGCGCTGCAGACGTACCCAGAAAAAGTCATGAGTCATTTGACAAAAAGTTATAATTATAACAATACTGGCAATCCTTTTGCAGATTTAGCTGCCGCTGCCTGGTCCTCTGGTGTTTTTATTGATGTTCCGCCCGGATATACTTTGGTCAAGCCACTGAAAATAGTTCATGTTTTTACTAGTGAAGTATTTTTAAACTCATACAATATTTTTAATTTAGGTGTGGGTGCAAAAGCGACTATAGTTGAGTATTTTACAGGTAATGAAGATATAAGTTACGCGCATAATTTTACTACTTCTATAAATTTAGAGGCGGGTGCTGTTTTAACTAATGAGAAGCTACAGAATTCATCGCCATTTGCTGTAGTTCAAGATTATAGAATAATTACGCAGAAAAATAGCAGTGAGTATGTGCAAAGACAGTATGGTTTTGGTGCTAAAGTTGCTCGTGATGAAACTTTGGTTAACTTTATTGGAGACGGAGCTAAAAATTCCTTTTCTGGGTTAAGTTTTGCAGCCTCATGCTCATGGCACTCATCTCATGTTAAAATTTTGCATAACTCGAGTAACTGTCATAGTGATCAAAAGTTTCACTCTTTAGTATCTGATAGGGGGGAGAGCTCTTTTCTTGGGCATATTTTTGTTCCTAAAACTATTGCTGCTACATTGGCGTATCAAGATAGTAAAAGTTTGCTCCTTGGTCCTTTGTCACGTTCAAATGTAAAGCCATACCTGGAGATATTTGCTGACGATGTTGTATGTACCCATAGCGCTTCTGTAGGCCAGCTTGATAAAGGTGCTTTGTTTTATTTGCGTGCTCGAGGTATGACTGAGTCAGAAGCATACTCTATTTTATTGAGTTCATTTGCTAGTGAGCTAATTAAAGATTGTCAGAGTGACTTTTTAAGATTGAAAGCAGCTGAAAAAGTAAAAAAATTAAGTAGTCTTATTTTTATAGAGGATGGTGTATGACAGAGGCTATCTGCTTGGAAAAAAACAATATAAAACCTGACTTCCCGGTTTTCTCGGCCTCTAGCAAGCCTTTTACATACCTAGATAGTGCTGCGACCACCCATAGCCCACAAAGTGCTATAGATGAAGTGGTGTCGTATTATACCAGTAGCCATTCTAATCCACACAGCAGCTCTCATAGTCTAGGTGAGAAGGCGCTAAAAAAATATGTTGATGCACGCAAGAATGTGGCTTCGTTTATAGGTGCTAAATTGAATGAGCTGGTTTTTTGTTCGGGGACGACAGCTGCAATAAACATGGTGGCTTTTGGTTATCTGCGCAATATTGTAAGGCCAAACAGTGAAATCGTTATAACTACGATGGAGCACCATGCTAATTTAATTCCTTGGCAGGTCTTAGCTAAAGAGAAGTCTTTGAGTTTAAAAGTTGTGCCTTTATTGGAAGATGGATCTATTGATTTTCAAGCTTATTGTTCCATGCTCTCTGAAAAGACATCATTTATATCGTTAATTCATGCTTCAAACGTTCTGGGCACAATAAATCCAGTGAAAGACATGATTGCTAAAGCTAAGCAATATGGTGTTCCTGTATTACTAGATGGGGCGCAATCAATATCTCATATACCTGTTGATGTTAAGGATTTAGATTGCGATTTTTATGCTTTTTCAGGTCATAAAATATATGGCCCTTTAGGCATAGGGGCTCTTTATATTAAAGAGCAGCACCTTGATGATTTCACGCCATATTCATATGGTGGCGGCATGATTGAGCAGGTAAGCTTTAATGAAAGTGTTTTTTTGCCTGGTCAGCCAGAAAAGTTTGAGCCAGGAACGCCTAATGTAGCAGGCGCGGTTGGTTTAAGTGCAGCGATAGATTATGTGAAAAGTATAGGCATGGAGCATGTTGCTTTGCATGAGAGACAATTATTAGATTACGCTAATAATCTACTGGCAGAACTGCCGGAAGTTAAAATTTATGGCAATTCCCCGCAAAAAGTTGGTGTTATTTCATTTACTCTAGCTGATATTCATGCGCATGATATCACAAGTTTATTGAATGATGATGGAGTTGCTGTTAGGGGAGGGCATCATTGTGCGATGCCACTGATAAAGTCTTTAGGACTTTCATCTTTAACTAGAATGTCGTTTGGCATTTATAATGATTTTGCTGATATTGATAGGTTTGTCAATTCTTTGAGAGGTGTACTTAAGGTGTTTAAGATATGAGTATGGCGCGAGAAATATATCAACAGATAATTGTTGATCATGGCAGAAACCCAAGAAATTTTGGGGTTTTGGATCATCCTTGTTGTAGCCGCACAGGTCATAATAGACTTTGCGGTGACATTTTAAATTTGTATGTTAGAGTGGATGCGGGTGTGGTTGCTGCATGTAAGTTCGATGGTAGTGGCTGCGCAATTTCCATGGCATCAGCATCATTGCTGACTGAGGTTGTTTTGGGTCAAAAAGTTGAATTTGCTTGTGATCTATTTAATGATTTTCATGCGGCTTTAGTTGATGGTAAACAGTTTTCGAGTTCTTCAGAAGCTCATGAGCGTCTTGCAGTGTTTTTAGGTGTTGCTGAATATCCAGCTAGGGTAAAGTGTGCGACTTTAGTTTGGCAAACATTAATGGCGGTATTACAAGAAAATAAAACGCTAGAGAATATTTCAACTGAGTAGGTATTTATGATTGAAAAACATGTAAAAGTTAGTAGTGCAGCTGCTCAGCATTTGTTGAAGAATTTAGCGCATAGCCCTGATGCTATTGCCTTTGTTTTGTATTTAAAGTCTGATGGTTGTTCTGGTTATCAGTTTGAATTAAAGCCGGTGGTTAAAATTGACGCAGGCATGATCAAGATTATTGATATTTTATATGTCGCTGAGAAGTTTTATCCTGCAATATCAGGGCTAAATATAGATATAGAAAAACAGAGCAATTTTGGTTTTAAGTTGTTGTACAAGTTGCCGCAAGCATCAGATTACTGTGGTTGTGGTAAAAGTTTTAAAATAGACATCCAAGAGCAACAAGAGGGGTAGTTTATTATGGCAAACATGAGTGAGCTTAAGGGTTTAACTGTTACTTTAGCGCGAGACGTTGATGTTTTGCTAATTCCAGATGCTTACCCAGTTAATTTAGTCGCAGGCACTGATGTTTATATAAGTCAGGCTCTGGGCACCAGTTATACTGTGATTGCAGATGGCAAGATGATGCGCCTATCTGGTGATGACGCTGATGCTTTGGGGGAGGACTTTGCTGAGGCATTAAAGAGCGCCTTGCCTGAGCTAGAGGGATCGCCAAAAGAGCAAGTTTGGCAGTTATTAAAGACTTGTTATGACCCTGAGATACCTGTGAGTATAGTCGATTTAGGTTTGATTTATTCTGTGAATTTATTAGAGATGGGTGAGGGTGCTGATAAGATAAGGGCACATGTTGTTATGACGTTAACTGCACCAGCTTGTGGAATGGGGCCAATTTTACTTGAAGAGATTAAGCAAAAGTTAGTAGTTATTGATGAGGTAGCTGATGTTGTGGTGGAGTTAGTTTTTGATCCACCTTGGTCGCAAGAGATGATGTCTGATGAGGCTAAATTAACCCTGGGTGTGTTTTAAATAGCGCTTTGTTTTTTTGCATGAATGCTTTGCTATATTGTTGATAAAATCAACAGTATAGGTGTTTTTTATGAAAAAATTAAATAAAAGTGATGAGCTGTATGTTGCTATACTAAATTATAAAGATAGCGACAAATAACTTGAATGCATAAAAAAATTAATTGATGATGCGAGTGTCGAAGAAATTAATTATAAAATATTACTGGGTGTACCTCTCTTTTCGCCTTGTGTTCTTGGTAAAGCTCTGTTCTCAATAGATAATGTTTTATGATGGCTAAATAGCGTTGAGTTTTTTTTAAATAAGTTGCTTAATTTTATTGCTAATAATAGAATGTTAATTGTTATATTTTTAAATGGATTTACCTATGCCGTACTTGTTTAAAAAAAGTACATTGCTATTGCTGATCGTTTTTATTTTAAACTCTTGTTCTGATTATTTTATTGATCATAATGAGAGCATTAAGCTTCCTAAATTATATCTAGGCAGTAATGAATCTCAGGTCAAATTCGATGATAAATGGTGGGAAGAGTACAATAGTGATGAGTTAAATGCTTTTGTTAAGGAGTCTTTGTCTAAAAATTTAACATTAAAAATAGCAAAAGCTGAAGTTAAGGAGGCGCGTGCTATTGCTAAAAAGTATAATGCTGACAGATACCCAAATGTTGGCTTGAGTTACGATTTTGATAAAGAAAAAACCAATGGTGTTGTTAGTGATGATTCTATATATAGTTTGAATCCAACGTACACTCTTGATTTATGGGGGGCAAATTATGCATTATACAAATCATATGAAAACAAGTATATAGCTCAGCAATTTGAAGCCAAAGCCGCGGCTATGACTATAATATCTGAAGTTGTTTCTACTTGGTTAAAAATAAGGTTTGGGCAGAAAGAATATGACATTCTTAATGAACAGCTAAATGCTTATGAAAAAATTGTTGAATATCAGACTAACAACTATACATCAGGAAACTCTGCTGACCAGGGTATACTTGAAAATAAAAATAAAATTCACCAGTACAAGATAAAAGCATATCAGAACATTATTAAAGTAAATGGTCTAAAGTATGAGTTGGCATATTTGCTTGGGAGAAGTCCTGCAAAAGATTTAAATATAAAAAATGGCAGTTTACCTAATCTAGTTTCACTGCCTAAAAAAGGGCTTTCATCTGACTTATTAAAAGACAGGCCAGATATCCAATCTGCATGGTATACAATGATTGCAGCAGGTTGGTCAGAAAAAAATAGCAAGCTAGCAATGCTGCCAACCTTCAAAATTTCTTTAGAATTTTCAGATGCGGCAATAAGCTCAATGCTAAACTCATGGAGCGCTATAACTAGCACTATAAACTCTAATGTTGCTGATTGGGGTCGTTCACGAGCTAGTGTTGCTCAGGGCGAAGCTATTGCTGAACAACAGGAGGTATCTTACATAGATACAATTTATAAAGCTATTGTAGAAGTTAGAAACGAATTGATCAGGAATGAGCACCAGTTAATGCAAATATCATGGTTTGAAAACCAGCTAAAATTAGCTAACTCTGAGTATAATGAAACTAAAGTAAATGTTGAAAATGGTACTGCAAGTCCGATCTCAGTTCTATTTAAATTAATAGATGTATATGATGATGAGCTTTCATTGATGACTGAAAATAAAAATATTAATTTAATAAGAGTTGATCTTTATAATTCATTAGGCGGTAGTGTTTGGGATCATGACAAAGGATAGTTTAGATATGAAAAAAATATTTGGGTCAGTAGCTGTTTTATCTTTATCTTCTTTATTTGTTTTCTTTTTAATAGCAACAAAGCCAGAACCAAAGGTATACCCGCCTGATAAACTAATTCATAAAGTTAAAACTGAATCATTTAAAAGAGGTTCATACCCTGCTACTTTTACTTCTACCGGAAAGATAAGGTCATCTAAACACTTGGATTTGCATAGCTCAATTTCAGGTACAATTGCTGCGGTTTCAGGCACATTTATTCCTGGTTACTTGGTAAGTAAGGGCGATTTATTAATTACATTGGCTGATAGTTTTTATGCCAATAAAGTAAAACAGTACGAGGCATTATATGAGCAAGCTAAGGCTGCTTATGATGTGGAAATAGGCAAGCAAAGTATAGCTAAAGAGGGTGTGGCAGCTGTTTATGAAGTTACAGGTTCTAAACCTAAAAACCAAGCACTAATGATGAGAGTTCCGCAGTTACAACATGCAGAATCAGAGCTTAAGAAAGCCAAGTCAGAGTTAGATATAGCAAAAAATGATCTTGCTAGTATTTCTATAAAAAGCCCATTTAATGCTATGGTTCTAGATGCCTATGTTCACAACTCTAGTGTCATTGATGAAAAAACATTGCTTGGTAAATTAGTAGGTACGGATCAGTATTGGGTGGAATTATCAGTTCCAGGAAATATTTTGCCATGGCTCGCACCAAGGAATAAAAAAATAGATGCCACAGTTTATCCAAATCATAGCAATGAAGTGATGGCAGGTTACGTGTTGAAAACAGTTATGGCATTAGATGATACAACAAGAATGGGACGTTTAATTATAGCTATAGATGACCCGCTCCGTTCAAAAGAAGTTGAGTTATGGAGAAATACTAGTGCTGCTTCTGAGCACCCTATAGTGTTAATGTTGAATGATTTTGTTAAAGTTAAGGTCGATGGTAGGATTATTG
>JABJPE010000007.1 GCA_018664045.1 Legionellales bacterium
CCCCAGCCAATGTCAGCGTAAAAACTTCTGGCTGCTTTTACTTTCTCTACATCACCCTTGCTTATAACTTGGAAGGGGGCGCTTTTATAAATATCAAGGAGTGATTTTATTTGCTCAGGTGCCATTTCTATTCCTTTTATCGCTTTTTGCTGTGATACTTCTTCTCCCGTTACTTTATCAAAAGCCTCATTTATTGGTTCATGTTGAATGAACGATGCAGCGCCTTCTATAGGTCCAGTGGTGCCATTTGTATTTTTAGAGCTTGAGTTTCGATTTCGCATTTAGGTTCTCCTACTATTGTGCCATTATCCATGTTATTGGCAGGTTTATCTTTAATCCATGACCTTGGTTTTTACTCCAGGCCTCTTGTTTAAAGTTGGAATTATTAATGCTAATTAAGTCTGTTTAATAAACATTACTTGGATTATACAGAGTTTCGCTAGAAAGTAAATGTTTTCCTGGGAAAAAATTAGCTTTTTTTCTTCAGATAGACATGATATTATATTAGCCTGGTTTTTTGTATATGTTTAATTTAATCACAAGTTTAAGGGCTGTTAACATGACATTTTCCTTTCCGAAAAATGAAGTAGAAATTTTAGAATTTTGGCGCCAGCAGGGCACCTTTGGGCAGTCTCTTGCTCTGCGGGCACAGGCACCTAAATATGTGTTTTATGATGGGCCACCATTTGCTACAGGGCTGCCGCATCATGGGCATTTATTAGCTTCGACCATAAAAGATATAATTCCACGTTATAAAACCATGCAGGGTTTTCATGTTGCACGACGTTTTGGTTGGGATTGTCATGGCTTGCCAATTGAGCATGAGATAGACAAGCAGTTTCAAAAGTCAACTACTGATGTGGTGGCAGAAATTGGTATAGATGGCTATAACAGCGCATGTCGTGATATTGTTATGCGTTATAGTTCGAAGTGGCAAACTACAATTGAGCGTTTGGGGCGCTGGGTAGATTTTGACAATGATTATAAAACCATGGACCCTGAGTTTATGGAGTCAGTTTGGTGGGTGTTCCAACAATTGTGGCAGCGTGATTTTATTTATCATGGCACGAAGGTTGTGCCATTTTCCACTACGCTTGGCACTGTATTATCAAATTTCGAGGCATCATCTAATTATCAAGATGTGCAAGACCCATCTGTTATAGTTTTATTTAAGGCTAAGGAGCGAGATTATTATTTGGCTGCTTGGACTACAACCCCTTGGACATTACCTGCTAATTTAGGTTTGTGCGTTGGTCCTGAAATTGAATATGTAAAAGTTAGAGACAATGATAAAAAAATAGATTTTATTATTGCTGCAGAGCGCTTTGAAATGATTGCAAAACGCCATAATATTAGTATTGTAGAGTCCATCGCAGCGCAAGACTTAATTGGGCTTTCTTATGAGCCACTTTTCCCTTATTTCAAAGATTTTACAGCCAATGGTGCGTTTAAAGTTTTTGCGGCAGACTTTGTCTCGACTGGCAATGGTACTGGTCTTGTGCACGCAGCACCGGCTTTTGGTGAAGATGATTATAATACGCTCAGAGCTGCGGGGATGACTGAGCTTGCAGACCCTATAGATAACGCGGGTTTATTTAAAAAAATAGCGCCAGAGTATGCAGGTCAATATATAAAAGAAGCTGATAAAAATATTTTGCGTGATTTAAAAGCGGCAGGTTTAATTTATGAGCATGATACTTGTGTTCATAGTTATCCAATGTGTCCTAGATCTGATACGCCACTTATATACAGGGCAGTTCCTAGTTGGTATGTTAGTGTTGAGAAAATAAAAGATAGGCTGGTAGAGGCGAATAAAGGCATTAATTGGGTGCCTGGGCATATTAAAGAAGGTCGTTTTGGCAAATGGCTCGAAGGTTCGAGAGATTGGGCTATATCAAGAAACAGGGTTTGGGGTACGCCATTACCTATTTGGCAGAATGATGAAAGTGACAACTATATTTGCATAGGTTCTATAGCTGAGCTGGAGCGATATTCAGGTTTGACTAATATAGACGATTTACACCGAGATGTTGTCGATAATATTACTTTTGCTATTACAGGAGAAGCTGGCACATATAAAAGAATAGCTGAAGTTTTAGACTGTTGGTTTGAGTCTGGCTCCATGCCTTATGCGCAGCAGCATTACCCATTTAAAAACAAAGATGAGTTTGAGGCGTCATTCCCAGCTGAGTTTATTGCAGAGGGTTTAGATCAAACTAGGGGTTGGTTTTACACGTTAAATGTATTGTCTGTTGCTTTGTTTGATAAAATGGCATTTAAAAATGTGATTGTAAATGGCATTATTGCAGCTGAAGATGGTAAGAAAATGTCGAAAAGGCTGAAAAACTACACGCCACCGGATGAATTATTTGAAAAATATGGCGCTGATGCCCTACGTTTATACATGATTAATTCTGGTTTAGTTAAAGGTCAGGAGCAGCGTTTTCGTGATGATGGCGTACTGGAAGTAGTCCGCCAAACTTTATTACCTTACTATAATGCTTTTAAGTTTTTTTCAACTTATGCCAAGGTAGATGGTTGGAACAGGGCTAAAGACAGCGCTGAGAGTGATAATATTGTAGATATATGGTTAAAGTCACGTTGTCAGAGTTTATGCGTGATGATTAATAAGCATATGGACGCCTATAAGTTGTATGTGGTTGTGCCGGAAATAGTAGGTTTTATTGATGAGTTGACAAATATCTATATTCGTTTGAACAGGCAGCGTTTTTGGCAAGAAGGCATGGAGCATGATAAGAGGGCCGCTTACACAACTTTATATGACGCTTTGCATGAGCTGACTTTGTGTTTGGCGCCATTTGCACCATTTATAACTGAGCATATGTATCAAGAGCTAGCTAAGTTTAATGATGCTAAAGCACCAGCTTCAGTGCATTTATGTGATTATCCTAAGGCTGTTGGCTCTGAAGTTGATGCGGGTCTTGAGCTAGGTGTTGAGTTAATGCAGCAGATTATGTTGCTAGGTAGGCAAAAGCGCAATGATGACAAAGTTAAAATTAAGATTCCACTGTCTTCGTTATTGGTGATTCACAGAGATAGTGCGGTTTTAGCTGAAATTGAAAAATTAGAGTCTTATTTAAAGACTGAGCTCAATGTAAAGGTGGTAAATTACTCTGATGCAGAGACTGATTGGATCGATTATGATATTAAGCCTTGCTCGCCGATATTGGGTAAACGTTTTGGTAAGCGTTTTGGTCATTTCAGGCAGCAAATAGCGGCGCTTACTTTAGCGCAGGTTCGGCAGTTAGAGCAAGACGGCGTTATCAGAATTGATAATGAAGATTTTACGCGCGAGGAAATTCTATTGTTCCGCAAGGCAAAGCAGGGTTTAGATGTTGTCTCTGGTGATAAGATTGCGATTGTGCTGGATATGACATTAGATGATGCGTTGCTGGCAGAAGGCTTGGCGCGCGAGGTGGTAAATAGAATTCAAAAAACCAGAAAAGACATTGGCCTAGAGGTTGATGATAGAATTAATATACTCTATAGCGCATCAGGTAAACTCGCGGATATCATAGAGCAGCATGCGCCTTATATTGCAAAAGAAACTTTAGCGCTTACAGTTAAGCAGCAAGACAATTTAGCCGCAGGCATTGCATACGATATTGAAGAGATGCAACTAGAGTTGGAGCTTGAAAAGGTTTAACTTTCGCTAAATTCAGCTAAAACTGGGGTATGGTCTGAGGGCCGCTCATTTTTGCGCGGGGCTTTATCGATAAAAGCTTGCGTGCATTTTGTAAATAGTGCGGTACTTGCGAGTACTAAGTCGATTCTGAGTCCCATATTACGCCGAAATGCTGCCTGGCGGTAGTCCCACCAGCTAAATGCAGTTTCATCTGGTTGTATAGCCCTAAAGCTATCGATAAAACCAAGTTTTAAAATAGCATCGAGCTTAGCTCTTATTTCAGGGCAGGTTAGCACTGAGTTATGCCAAGTTTCTGGGTCGTGGACATCGATATCTGCTGGGGCAATATTAAAGTCACCAAGCACTACTATCTGCTCATATGTTTTAAGTTGTTGTGCTAGGTACTGTTCGAGTGCGGTTAGAAATTCGAGTTTATAGATAAATTTATCTGAATCGGTACTAGAGCCATTTGGCACGTATAAATTAACAACAAGAGTATTATTAAAAACTGCGCTCATGGTGCGAGCTTGGGTATCTGCATAATCGAGGATATGGGTAGTTACTTTTTCAAGTTTAGTTTTACTTAGAATTGCGACGCCGTTATAGCTTTTTTGGCCATGATAATAAGCATGGTAGCCAAGTTGTTGCCATGCATCTTGGGGGAATGAATCATCAGGAGTTTTTGTTTCTTGGATAGCCACTATATCTGGTGCGGCGCTTTGTAACCAAGTAGTTAACTGCTCATGTCTTACTTTTATTGAGTTTACATTCCAGCTTGCGATTGTCCATGGAGTTATCATGAGCTTACCTGTTTTTGTATTTAAAACTTAATTTTACCTTAATTAAAATAATAAAAGTAATGTTTTTTTATTTTGTTAAGATTTACTTAAGGTTAAGATGATATACTATGTTCCATCTTTTATAATAATTGAGAAAAAATTATGCCAGACATAAAACAAGAATTAATTTTAGCGTCAATGAACGGCGACACTGAAAAAGTTAAAGAGTTTCTAGCTAAGGAAGAAATAAATGTAAATTTCCCTTTGAATGGAGATAAAGTACCGGTGGTAGTAAAAGTGAGAACTTGGTTCGGTGAAGGTGTTGAAGAAGTAAATTTTGCCGATCACTATATAAATGCAGCATTAATGTCTGCTGCAGCGAAAGGTCATGCAGAAATAGTGGAAGCTTTACTAGATAAAGGTGCTTATAGAGATGGAGATTCTACAATTTATTGTGGCGACTTTGAATACACAATATTATCAGTTGCTGCAGAAAACGGCCACACAGAAGTGGTAAATGTTTTGCTAGAAAGAGAACTACAGGTTAATCGAGGACCATTTTCTGCAAGAGCTGTTAATTCAGCGTTTTTTACTGCTGTAAAGAACGGCCACATAAAAGTAGTAAATGCTTTGCTAACTAAAATACCGGGTGTAATTGATGCCAGGAAACATTCTAAAACAGCATTAATTTGTGCTGCAGAGAATGGTGATAAGGATTTAGTGAAACTATTGCTAGATAAAGGGGCCGATGTAAACAAAGAGTGCCAGAAGGGGGGTGACCCTAGGTCCGGTAAGAGGACTGCATTAACTGCAGCTGTATGGAGCGGACGCGCAGACATAGTGAGGCTATTGAGAGAGCGCGGTGCTGAAATATGTTTCACCAATTTAATGCTTCCTATATTTTTTTTCATTTTCTTACTTTACATAAACGTTTGTTTAGCATGTACTGCGAACCCAATAGCTCTACCTCTAGGACTTGTTTTTATGAATATAATACCTGCTGCTTTTTTAATTATGGGGATTAATCCAGAAGCTACAGCCTCATGCATCTCATATGTTTTTGGTTCAAGTGGAAAGTCTGATCAAGAAGGGATTATTACTCTACCAAACCCAGTGTCAGCTAATGAAGCTAACGCGGCTGCTGGAGCATTGGGTGGAAAGCCTACTGCGGCTGCTGGGGCGGGCAAAGACAGTGCTAATTCAGATGCTGCTGCTGGAGAGTCCAAAGAGAGCTCTGACCAATCTAATCATAAACCCGGTCATACTCCAACTAAATAATTAGGCTAAATTTGTATTGCTATTCTTGCAATATTTAAAAAAACAGCTGGGCAACTGGCTGTTTTTGTTTTAAAACATGTTATGCTGTTTAATCTGTTGTTTTTGTTAAGATTAGTGTGGTATTATTTAAATAACAATAGTTAACCAGAGAGTTATATATGAAAAACACAGGTAGTGCACCAAATGAAAGCGGCGCAAACAGCCAAGAAGAACAAACTGAAAATACATGTTTAATAACCCTTCAAGGTCTAACAGCAAAGAATGCAAATGAATTTATTTTAGTACAATCTAACAACATAATTGCAGGGCAGAATATTAACAACTATTATTTTATTAGCACTTCAATCCAACATAAGTTTTTTGGTTTAGATAAATGCCCAAAGACTAATGCTACAGAAGAATATAAAGCGCTATACCTAAAGGATTTATCAGATGAATTGCAGCGTGAAGTTATAAAGTTAACAGATAGGACTGATTTTAACCCTTTTTTTGCAAAGGCAGAATTGCAATGCTACATTAAAAATGGATCTTTTACTTTTAAAACAGTTGCAACAAATCCAGAAACAACACTAATAGATTTTAAAAATTTAATAAGCAGATATCCATTACAACTAAATACAGTTATTGATGAACATGGAAATACAGCATTAAGTGTGGCTGCAGAGAATGGTCATATAGATATAGTGAATGCTTTACTAGATAAGGAAGAAATAAAAGTAAATGCCGTTAATCAGCATGGAGATACAGCATTAATATGTGCTGCAGCGAAAGGTCATATAGATATAGTGAAAGCTTTACTAGGTAAGGAAGGAATAGACGTAGATGTAGCTAATGATTCTGGATATACAGCATTAATTTGTGCTGTAAGTCAAGGTTGTCGAGCAAGTCGCATTGAATGGGGAGGTTTCAGAAGAATAGTTAGTAATTTACTGGCTAAAGGTGCTGATGTAAATGCCGTTATTCAGGCTGGATATACAGCATTAAAGCTTATTGAAGATTATGCTCACGTTGAATATGTCGATTATGCGTCTGGATATACATATAGATCATCAAGGCTTATTGATGATGAAATGGTTAATTTGTTGATATCTAATGGCGCTAAAAGACATTGGAGTGAGTTTTTAGTTCCTGCAGGTTGTTTTTTTCTAACTCTTTGGATTTTTATTGCAAATATCTTTATAGCGGCACCTTTATCATCTGTGGTAGGGGCTGGTTTATTCTTTGTAGTGTCTACTATCTATTTGTCACAGCTTGTTTTCCCAAAAATTACTGCCTCATATGTGGTTAGTCCAAGTGTAAACCCTCTTCAGGCAGGTAGTATATACACAGCTACTAAGGTTGGAACTAATTCAGCGGATGCTGAAGCTCGCAAAGACAGTGTTAATTCAGATGATGGTGCTACTGAAGAGCCTAAAGATAACCATGGCCAGTTGAATGAAGGTTCGGATTATCCCGATCTGGGTATAGACTAAATTTGTATTGCTATTCTTGCAATACTTTAAAAAACAGCTGGGCAACTGGCTGTTTTTGTTTTAAAATACCTTTTCTGTTTAATCTGTTGTTTTTGTTAAGATTTCCTTAAGGTTAGTGTGTTATTATTTAAATAATAATAGTTGACCAGAGAGTTATATATGAAAAACACAGGTAGTACGTCAAATGAAAGCGGCGCAAATATACAAGAAGAACAAACTGTAAATAGATGTTTAATAACCCTTAAAGATCTAACAGCAGATAATGCCAATGATTTTATTTTAGTAAAAGTCATTGCAGCACAAGACAAAGGCGCTTATTACTTTATCCACACTTCAGTACAATATAAGTTTTTTGGTCTAGATAAATGCGTAATAACTCAAGCTACAGGAGAATATAAAGCGCTATACCTAAAGGATTTATCACAAGAATTGCAGAGTGAAGTTATAAAGTTAACAGATAGGACTGATTTTAACCATTTTTTTGCAAAGAAAGAGTTACAAAACCACATTAAAACAGGAACTTTTAATTTTAAAAAAGCATTAACTGCAGGCAACACAACACTAGCAGGATTTAAAAACTTAATAAGCCTATATTCATTACAACTAAATGCAGTTATTGATGAACATGGAGATACAGCATTAATTTTGGCTGCAGCTAAAGGCCACATAGAAATAGTAAATGCTTTGCTAGATGTGACAGGAATAAATGTAAATACTGCTAATCAGTATGGAAATACAGCATTAATTGATGCTGCAGCTAATGGTCATACAGATATAGTGAATGCTTTGCTATATGTGACAGGAATAAATGTAAATACTGCTAATATGTATGGAAATACAGCATTAATTTGTGCTACAGATAAAGGTCACACAGATATCGTGAAGGCTTTGCTAGCTAAGGAAGAAATAAAAGTAAATGCCGCCACTAATAATGGAAATACAGCATTAACTTGTGCTGTAGATAAAGGTC
>JABJPE010000066.1 GCA_018664045.1 Legionellales bacterium
CGCTTTATAACAACGCCTATAATGACCGCGATAAATTGCCAAACATAAAAAGAATAAGATATTCTACCAAGATAATTTAAAATAAAACTATTTTTAAACACTCCTGTTTTCATACAATGAAAATTCCAAATCAACAAACCAAATAAAGGCGTTATAAAAAAATGAGCCCCCATATGGGAGTGGTCCTGATTAGAAAAATCAGATACAGTCAACCCAATCAATAAAGCAAAAACAAGTAAATTAGACTTTAACAACCTAGGCATTTGCTGCAAAGACCCATTCTTATGCATAAGATAAAAAGATATACCCAGCATAAACTCATTTAAACGAAATAATGGGTGGGCATAGTATAATGATAAACGCCTAACATTCTCTTCTGCTGTATGCAGGTCCCCTATTAAATTTACCGTAACTATAAAAGATAATAATAACGAAATAACTAATAATATTTTGGGACGCCGCACAAAAAACAACATTATCAGTGGAAAGACCAAGTAAAAAAATGCCTCAACACTAATACTCCAAGTAATACAATTTAAACCCATATCATCCATATTAAGGAAAAAACTCTGCGTTAAAAAAACATCATTTACTATCACCCTTAACCAATCAAAAGATGTAAAATTACTAGGTTTAAAAATAAAGAAAAACACAAAGGTGGCGAATATATACACCGGATAAATACGTGCAAAGCGCTTTAAATAAAATTTAAATAGCTGCTCTTTAGAACTAAAATCACGCCCACTGTAAACATAAGTTAAAATATAACCCGACAACACAAAAAAACCAGTTATAAATGCTGAACTATTACTCACCAAAGCATCTAAAAGTGGCACGCCAAATTTTAAACCAATAAAATCACCACAATGCGAAATAAATACCATAAATGCCGTAATAAAACGAAATGATGTTAATGGCGCAATTTCATCTTGCATATGACTTGTTTTATTAAAAGGAAAACTCACTTCGCCCTCTCAAAACTACTGTTTTAGCGACTTTATATCAATAACAAAACGATATTTTACGTCACCAGACATAATCCTGGTATAAGCCTCATTAATATCTTGCATATTAATCATCTCAACATTAGGTACTATATTATGCTCCGCACAAAAATCTAACATTTCCTGAGTTTCTTTTATGCCGCCGATCAAAGAGCCTGCAATATTTTTACGTCCAACTATCAAATTCATACTATGGATATCAACTGGCGTAGCGCCAACTAAAACCATGGTTTTTTCATTTTTTAATAATCCCATATATGGATTTAAATCATGCGCAACTGGGATGGTGTTTAACAAAAAGTCAAAACTGCCCGTGCTTGCTGTCATTTGCGCCTTATCTGATGATAACAATACCTCATCCGCCCCTAGCATTTTTGCATCTTCACCTTTAGCAGGAGAGGTAGTTATCATAACCACGTTCGCGCCCATAGCTTTAGCAAGCTTCACGCCCATATGGCCTAAACCACCAAGACCAATTATCCCAACTCGCTGGCCAGGGCCTACCTGCCAATGTTTAAGTGGCGAATAAGTGGTAATGCCCGCACACAACAGCGGCGCAACAGCTTTTATATCTAAAGTTTCTGCAACTTTTAGCACAAAATATTTATCTACTACTACTTGTGTTGAGTAACCTCCTTGGGTAATTTTGCCCGGCAGATGCTTATCTTCACTACCATAGGTCATAGTCGCCCCATTTTTACAAAATTGCTCCATGTTATCATCACAAGAAGCGCAACTGCGACAAGAATCAACCATACAGCCAACACCAACTAAATCCCCTACCGCAAAATTATCTACATTTGCGCCTATTTCTTGAACACGCCCAATAATCTCATGCCCAGAGACCGTTGGGTAAGAAGATCTTCCCCAATCATTATGCGCATTATGAATATCACTATGACAGACACCACAAAATTCTATATCTATTTTAATATCATTCGCACCAACATTACGCCTATCAAATTCATAAGGCTTAAGCTCACTATTGTTATCATACGCAGCATACGCTTTAGTATTTGGCATTACGATCTCCTTGTTCTAGTTACTAAAAAAATTTAGCCCATAACTTATACTTATACTTATAAAAATAATAGCTACAGTCAACTTTTTTTAATTTTTATATGATTTGTATTGCCAAACAAGCATCTTGTATTTAAGCTAAATAAATTTCCAAGGGACACAAACTATGCTTGTTGAAAAAACACATAATATAGAAAAGTTTAATATTGCAGAAGCTAGCGTTGCTACAAAAATAAACAAAGGTAGCTATAGCCTCTTTAATTGTATGCATGAAAATAATAGCATAAAAAGCCTTGGTGCAGAGCTTACTAAAAAATACAAAAACTTTATTGTCGTAGGCCTAGGCGGCTCTATAAATGCTGGCCTAACCTTCGCTCAGCTAAAATCTCATAACATTACATTCATCGATAATATCGAGCCAAAAACAACCTACCAAAAACTAGCACAAATAAAAAAACCAAGTGAAACTTTAGTAATATGCATAAGCAAATCAGGGAAATCAGAAGAAGTGCTCTTACTATATAAAATATTGTGCGCTAAATTTAGAGAACATAATAATTCATCAGATAATTTTCTTGTCATCACACAGCAAAACCAAAATAAACTTGAACAAATGGCACTTAAAAATGGGCATAGAGTAATTCCTCATGATCCAAATATCGGCGGCAGATTCTCTTACCTATCTGTTGTTGGACTTTTGATCGCAACACTCGCCGGCCTTGATACAGATCAAATAACGCAAGGCGCGCAAACCGCACTAACTAACTACCTGCAAAATAGCAGCCAAAGAAACAACTATTGCTATAACTTAGCTAAATTGATGCTAGAAGATAAACTACATGCAAATATAATTTTAACCTATCATGATGACCTGCTGCCATTCCAAGTCTGGTTTCAGCAATTATGGGCAGAATCACTCGGCAAAAATGACCTCGGCAGTATTCCAGTGGCATTCTCAGGCACAAGAGACCAACACAGCCAATTACAACTTTATTTAGCAAGCCCCAAGGGCAAAGCATTCACTATGATTAGGTGCCAAAACTTTAATACTAAAAGCGATGCTCTAACCGA
>JABJPE010000067.1 GCA_018664045.1 Legionellales bacterium
AGGTGGTGTTTGAGGCGCTGCATTAGGTGGTGTTTGAGGCGCTGCATCAGATGTAAGATTATGTGTGGCTATATGGGGCTCTTGTCTAAAAGAGGCGGCTTGAGTAGGCTGGTCTGCAGGGTGCGCCTTAAAGCGCCTATTTTCTATTATACTGTGATCGTGCCTGGAGTTATTAAAACAATGCCATGTTGCTTCTACTAAATTTGTTAAAGGGTTTTTAACAGAACCATGCTGATTTATGCTCGGGAAGCAGCTCGAGCAAACTGCGTGATTTTCATGTTTTACGACTAGCTCTTTAATACTTGTGCTTGGGAAATAAATATGGTCTTTGTCTTCAAGGCAGACGCAGCAAGAGTACTCACCTTTAGGCAAAACCGCTAAATTAGGCAGTTCAGGCCTTGAAATATAATTAAAGTAAAAGTCATAAACAAAAATATTTAATGCTTTATAAAGTGAATTTGCTATAAATGCTGCTGTAAAAAATATAAGCCCTACTAATGAAATGGTGGATTTTAATGTATTTAATATAACGCCAGATATGATTTCTGCTAATAAAACAGCAGCTATAATAGTGAATCTTGTATGTAGTGTTAAATTCATGCCAATTATAATGGGCCACGTTAAAGCCGTTGGCATTGTTAACATTGCAATTATACCGGCGGTAAATAAAATAAATATGATTTTCATTATTGTCTCTTTAAATATGTTGAGTGTATCTTATAGCATAAAAAAACATTTTGCAACTATGACGTTGAAAACAAAGGCTTTTACTTGTTAGGTTTTTTTAAAGGGAAGACTAGCCTTTAATTTATGGTTTAGGTTCATTGATCGAGATATTTTCTTCTTGTATAGCAGTCGTGGTTTGAGTAGGTTTTACTGTGAGTATAGGGTTTACGTTAAAATTTATATTGTCTCTTGTGCTGTGATCATAGCTGGAATTTTTAAAACAATGCCATGTTGTTTCTGGCAAATTTGTTGAAGGATTTGTATTTGCTATGCCGTGCTGCTTCATCTCTGAGAAGCATCTTGAACAAACTGCATGAGTTGTATGCACCACTACGTTCTCTTTAATACTGCTATTTGGGAAATATACATGGCCTTCATCTTCAAAACAGACGCAGCAAGAGTGTTGGTCTTGAGGTGAGCTAGGTGACACTGGCAAAATAGGTGAGTTAATAGCGCTAGGGCCTACTGCGTAATTAAAGTAAGAATAGTAAGATAAGTTTACAATTGATTTTGCTATAAAATTTGATATTAATGCATTAACAAATGCAACCAGAACAACTGCTATGCCTGCAATAAAAATACTTGTATTTAAGTTGTTTCTTGAAGATTTCATGCATTCTGTAAATAAAGATAATGGTATTAGGGCACTAGAGTAACTTATTAAGTCACATAAGATTAATATATTTGTAATTTCGATTAAAAAATATATAACTACAACTATAGGTAGAGTTAAATTTATATTTATTATCGTAGCTAAAGCTATTGGTAGCAGCAACCCTAAAGTAAAAGAAAGGACTATTTCTATAGATTTTTTATCCATATTAATACACTCATAAATAATATTAATATATTAATAATATCGATTAAATCTTAAGGTTTTCTTAAGTGAAGTTGTTTTTATAGTTTTACTGTAAGTCTGTTTAGCCTGTTGTGTCTTTCCAGGCTCTTAATTCACGGAATATTGCTATTTTATCTTGTGGTATGATTTTGCGGTTTTTTACTAAAGATTCTATAACTGTATTATTGTCAGTTCGTAGAAATGGGTTGGTAGCTAGCTCTGTTGATAATATTGCAGGAACGGTAGGTAAGTTTTGCTTGCGTAATAGTTTTGCTTCTTCATATCTTTTTTGTATTTCCAAGTTATGTGGTTCTACTAACATAGCGAATTTTAAATTTGCTAAAGTGTATTCATGGCCGCAGTATATATTTGTTGTGTTTGGAAGGGACTTTATTATTTGCATAGAGTTATACATTTGTTCTGCTGTACCTTCAAATATTCTTCCCATCCCAGCTGTGAATAGAGTATCTCCACAAAAGAGATTACTTGAGCCATAATATGCTATGTGATCGATGGTGTGTCCTGGGATTGCTAAAACTTGAAACTTGAGATCTAATAGGGGGATCTCTATAATATCATTGTTTTCTACAGGATTAGAAATGTTAGGGATGCTCTCATTAACTGGCCCCCAAACTTTAGTTTCTTTAAATGCTAAAATTTCTGCAATACCACCCGTATGATCATAATGGTGGTGTGTTACTAGTATTGCCGCTAAGTTTAGGTTGTGTTTTTTTATGTATTCAATCACTGGCTTAGCTTCTCCTGGATCTACTACCACCAAGTAATTATTACTTTCTATAGCCCATATATAATTATCAGTTAGTGCTTTTATTGGCGTTACCTTAATATTATTGTTTGTAAGCATGCTTATATCCAGATAAAATAAAATTGCAAGACTATGCTACTAAGGCTAGAATGTAAATGAAATGATTGTCAAGTAATTGTTGTTTAGTTTGAAGGTGATGGCTGGTTTGTTTTTATGTTAGAGTTTAATTTTGAAAAAAAACATCCTTTTAACTGGTTCTTATCAGGTATAGGGGCGGAATTATACGCAAGGGAAACCTCAGAGCTAAGCGTTATGCTAGAGCGTTTTAGTGAAGGGCGAGTTTTGCAATTATCAGGCCCGCCATTAATTAAATCTTTTTCAAAATTTCACTATATACACTATGACCAGGATCTAAACTTTCCTTGTGTTGGGCATAATGTTTGTGGTCAATTTGATAAAATTGGAATTTTAGGTGAGTGTGTTGATCTAGTTGTGGTGCCGCATTTGCATGAATTGCTTCCTGATTTTGTTACAACTATACCTGAGATACACCGAGTACTAAATAATGAAGGTTCAGTTGTTGTATTTGGTTTTAACCCTTACAGTATTTGGGGCTCTCAGAGGGTGCTAGGTATTGGTGATGTCGTGCCTTGGTGCGATAAGTTTTATAATGCTAATGCTGTTATAAAAAGATTTGAGGATGCTGATTTTTCCTTTTTGGGACGCAAAAACATATTTACAAGTTTTTATAGTCAGAGGGCTATTATTTATAATAAATTAAATGTGTTCGATAAGTTAGGGTGTAGTGCTTTTGGTGCGGCGTACATGTTGGTGTTTAAAAAAAGAACATCTACTATGACACTGAATACTGAAAGAAACTTTTCTTTTAAAGCTACGCAAGATACTGCGTAGCTTCTTTTGTGTTCTGTTTATATAGATGTTAAGGTATCTATTTTATTGTGTGTTGAATTATGACTAAAAAAGTAGAAGTGTTTACAGATGGTTCTTGTCTTGGCAACCCAGGTCCAGGTGGCTGGGGTGTTTTAATGCGTTACGATGGTGTAGAAAAAAACTTTTCTGGATCATGTAATGATACTACCAATAATAGGATGGAGTTATTCGCAGCTATTTACGCTTTAGAGCAGTTAAAAAGACCTTCAGAAGTTGCGATTACTACTGATTCAAAATATGTTCAGCGTGGTGTTACTGAGTGGCTGCAGGGTTGGAAAAAAAATAACTGGCGTACTGCCGCAAGAAAGCCAGTGAAAAATAAAGATCTTTGGGAGCGGTTGGATCCGCAATTGGATATGCATAATATAGAATGGCTTTGGGTTAAGGGCCATGCAGGCCATAGAGAGAATGAAATAGTAGATAAGCTCGCAAATGATGCTGCGCAAACTCTTTTAGATAGTGGTAGCAAGGTGTAGATGGTATGGCAAGGCA
Source organism: Legionellales bacterium (assembly GCA_018664045.1). GTDB lineage: Bacteria > Pseudomonadota > Gammaproteobacteria > Comchoanobacterales > Comchoanobacteraceae > JABJPE01. Next base: position 3,774 of record JABJPE010000067.1, read on the forward strand.
AGTTGTATTAGATACAGAGACTACAGGTAGATCTAAAGATTTAAATAGAATAATAGAAATTGGCGCCGTTGAGCTTATAGATCGCGAGCAAACGGGAAACCATTATCATATATACATAAATCCAGAACAGGAAGTTGAGAAGGGCGCATTGGCGGTTCATGGTTTGACAAATCAATTTTTACAAGATAAGCCGTTATTTGCTGATGTTGTTGATAAGTTTATGGATTTTATTGCAGGCTCTGAGTTGATTATTCATAACGCAGTTTTCGATGTTGGCTTTATTGAAGCTGAATTGCTGCGTATGCAGCATAAGATAACAAGCCTGAAAGGTTTTTGCCAAGTTTTAGATACCTTGCCAATGGCGCGTAAGAAGCACCCTGGGCAGCGTAATTCCTTGGATGCTTTGTGTAAGCGTTATGAGGTTGATAATAGCGGCCGTAGTTTTCATGGTGCGTTGCTTGATTCTTATTTGCTGGCTGATGTTTATCTAAGAATGACAGGTGGGCAAAATAGTTTGTTTATTGCTAAGCATGATTCTTTGGGTGACATTGGCTCGGGGTTTAGTGTTCCGGCAAAAGTAGTGCGTGGCGCAGGAGATGTTTTATCAAAAGTGAATTTATCTCAGGCGCAGATAACAGAGCATAATGCTTATATTGAAAGTATATCAGAGGATTCATAGCAGTTATGAAGCCTCATTTTTGCAGTTCAGCTGATCTTAAAGCTAATCAGCTCGTATGTTATTATTTTAAAAACACTGGTTTATTTGATTGCTCATGTAATTTTAGAGAAATATTATCGAAGGGCGAGTTAGGGGTGTTTGAATCTAAGATTGGACATTATGCGGCTATGTATAGAAATAACAAGGTGTTACTGCGCCTTGCTCTAGGTAATTATATGAGGGTTGAACCTGGCTTAGTGGAGTTTGATCATGGTAGTGCAAAACCTAAAGTAAAATCTAGCATTGTTACTGATTTCAATATATCACATAGCGGCAATAACCTTGCTGTTGTTATAGCTTGTAGTGGAAATACTGGTGTTGATTTGGAGTTTGTACGTGAAATTAAGTACAGGCAGAAAATTGCAGCTAGGCTTTTTTCATACAATGAACAGCTTATGTTAGCAGCTTGTAAGTATGATTCTAAAGAGTTTATTAGGCTTTGGACGATGAAGGAAGCTGCGGTTAAATGTTCTGGCCATGGCATGTATGAAAATTCAAGTTTTTATGATTTGAGTTCTCCTGAATTTAAATATAAAAACCAAAGATTGGCGATGAATATTTTGGTTCGTGAGATAGATAATGGTTTTATTAGCATGGCTTATACTGCTGCAATAGAATCTGTTATTTATAGCTGTTTTGATTTTAAATCTGGATATAATAGGCGCGAAGATCTTGCTCTTGTTTAAGCTAAATTATATTCTGTTTGTGTTTTTATGATAGCTACCTGGATCTTAAAAAAACAAAATATAATTATGGGCTTGTGTTTTTTTAGGAATATTTTATTTGACATATTGTTTTATTTATAGGAAAATCAGTCGTTAGTTTCGTGGAGGGGTTCCCGAGCGGTCAAAGGGATCAGACTGTAAATCTGACGGCTACGCCTTCGTAGGTTCGAATCCTACCCCCTCCAAATTATATGAAGCTACTTGAATATAGCTGTGAGCTGTTATTTGCGGGCGTAGTTCAACGGTAGAACCTCAGCCTTCCAAGCTGATGGTGTGGGTTCGATTCCCATCGCCCGCTCCAGATATGCGATTTTAGCCCGCATAGCTCAGCGGTAGAGCACT
>JABJPE010000068.1 GCA_018664045.1 Legionellales bacterium
CGAGTTACTGCAAAGGAAGCTGGTGGAATTACTCAGCATATCGGTGCTTACCATGTTGATACTAATAATGGAGCAGTTACGTTTTTAGATACTCCTGGGCATGAGGCTTTTACGGCAATGCGTGCACGGGGGTCTAAGATTACAGATATTGTTATACTAGTTGTTGCTGCTGATGATGGTGTTATGCCACAGACATTAGAAGCAATTGCTCATGCAAAGGCTGCTGGAGTTCCTTTGGTAGTTGCTGTTAATAAAATAGATAAGCCTGCAGCTGATCCAGATAGAGTTATGACTGAGTTATCAAAGCACGAAGTTGTTCCTGAGTCATGGGGTGGAGATGTATTGTTTAAGAACATATCTGCAAAAACAGGTGAAGGCGTTAATGAGTTGCTCGATGACATAGCGCTACAATCAGAGATGATGGAGCTTAAAACTGCTGCCACAGGCCCAGCTCAAGGGATAATTATCGAGTCGAAGCTTGATAAGGGTAGAGGTCCGGTTATTACAGTGCTTGTTCAAACTGGTAGCTTGCAAAAAGGCGACATTATTTTAGTTGGCCATGAGTTTGGTCGTGTTAGGGCAATAATAGATGATTGTGGTAAATACATAAAGCAGTCTGGTCCATCTATGCCTGTTGAAGTTTTAGGTTTGTCAGGTTTGCCGCGTTCTGGTGAGAGAGTTATAGTTGTTCCTAATGAAAAGAAAGCTAGAGAAGTTGCCTTGTACAGAAAGGGTAAATACAGAGATATTAAGCTAGCAAAAAATAGACCGGCAGGGTTAGAGTCACTATTTGATAATGTTAAATCAGATGAACAAGCTATTTTAAATATTGTGCTAAAAGCAGATGTTGATGGTTCTATGGAGGCAATAAATGAGTCTCTTAAAAAGCTAAGTACTGAAAAAGTAAAAGTTGTTATCGTTAGTATGGGAGTTGGTGCTATTAGTGAGTCAGATGCTAATCTGGCATTGGCTTCAAATGCAATTGTTGTTGGTTTTAATGTTAGGGCTGATGCGCAGGCACGAAATGTTATTGATAAAGAAGGGGTTAAGTTATATTACTATAGTATAATTTATGATCTATTGGCAGAGGTGAAGTCTGCTATGCGTGGTTTGGCTGCTCCTCAGTATCGTGATAAAATTCTTGGATTATGTGAGGTTAGAAGTGTTTTCCGCTCTTCTAAATATGGCGTTATTTCAGGTTGTATGGTGCTAGAAGGAAGCGTTAAAAGGGGGTCATTGGTTAGAATTCTGCGCGATAATGTAGTGATTTTTGATAGTGAGATTAGCTCCTTGCGCCGTTATAAAGATGATGTGGCAGAAGTTAAGCACGGGACTGAGTGCGGTATTAGTATAAAAGATTATCGTGATGTAAAGGAAAAAGACCAGTTAGAGTTTTATATAAAAGAATTAGTAGAAGTAGAAGTTTAGTTAGAGCGAATTATATGTATATAGAAAAAGTTAGTAGAAGTGATCGAGTTGCAAAGCAGATAAAAAAAGAAATGACTGATATTTTATATGGTATCAAGTTTTCTCCTAAGTATAGCTCAGTTAGTATTAATAAAGCTGATGTGTCTAAGGACTTGAAAAACGTAAGGATTTACTACACGTCGTTCGCTGATTTAATGGATGGTATTAGCCGTGATCAGATAGCTAAAGAATTGCGTCAGGATTTGGTTATACTGAGAAAATACTTGGCAAAAAATTTAAATATGAAATATGTTCCTTCTATTTCATTCATAGAGGACAAGGAGTATATTCAATCTAGACGAGTAAATAATATTTTAGACTCAATAGATGCCAGTGTTTGTGCCGAATAATACCTTGCACATATGAATGGTATAATTTTAATAAATAAGCCTTATTTCTATAGTTCATTTAAAACTCTATCATATGTAAGAAATATTTTGTCTGTACGCAAGTTAGGCCACGGTGGCACTTTAGATCCATTGGCGGTTGGCATGCTGCCTATTTGTTTGGGCGAGTCACGTAAGTTTTGCAGTCATTTATTAGACGCAGATAAGCACTATACCGTTACAGCTAAGTTAGGCCTAGTTACAACTACAGGTGATTTGGAGGGAGATATTGTTTCTGAGGCTGGGTGTAATAGTCTTAATCTTTCAGATATAGAATTGGCAGCAAATAATTTGTCTGGTTTTATAGAGCAAATACCACCAATGTATTCAGCATTGAAACACAATGGCAAACCTTTGTATGAGTATGCTAGGCAAGGCTTGGATGTGAAAAGAAAGAGTAGGGCTGTTGAAATTAAAAAGTTTAAAATTATTTCTTGGCAAGCTCCTTATTTGCGTTGTGAAGTTCATTGCAGTAAAGGCACTTATATTAGAACGTTACTAGATATGCTTGGAAATAAACTGGGTGTTGGAGGGGCTGCTTTGACATACTTGCAGCGTGACTGGGTTGCGCCTTTTTTTGAATCAAACATGTTGACGCTAGAGGAGCTAGATTATTCGTTTACAAAGAATAAATTATTAAGTTCTGGCGCATATCTACCATTAGAGAAGTTATTTGCTAAATATAATAGAGTTGACTTGAGTTATATTGAGGCTAGGGATTTAGGTTTTGGTAAGGTAGTTACTGTAGGCTCGTATAACGATGTAAATGGTGAGGTTGCATTGTTTTTGGAGGGTGACTTTATAGGGCTAGCTAATATTTCGACATCAGGCTGTTTAAAGGTGCGGAGGCTGCGCCAGTCTATAGTGGACAAGTTGTGCGCGCGCAATTGAAAAAAAACAATATTTTTTATGTTTTTATCATAAAAAACTTGTTAGTTAATCATTTGCAATGTAGTATAGATGATTGACCATTTTATATTGAATTAATTTTTATCGAGAACTGGAGTTTATAAGTGGGATTAGATAAGCAAAAAATAATGAAAGATTTTAAAGTAACAGGTGATAACGATACAGGTTCCCCTGGTGTACAAATTAGTATTCTATCTGCAAAGATAGCTAGACTAACAGAACATTTAAAAATAAATAAAAAAGATAACCACTCACGTTATGGGTTATTGCAAATGGTAAATTCAAGAAGAAAACTACTTGATTATTTACGTTCAAAAGACTTTGATATGTACAAAAAAGTCATTACAGCTCTTGGCATAAGACGCTAGTTTATATCATTTATACACAAACATCAGGAGGCGCGCGTGAGCAATTTAATCGCAGCAACAAAAAGTTTTAAGTATGGCGAACACGAAGTTATATTAGAGACAAATAAAATCGCAAGACAGGCAACAGCATCTGTAAAGGTTACTATGGGTGAAACTGTAGTCTTAGTAGCTCTAGTAGCAAGCAAAGAAGGCGACCCTACAAAAAACTTTTTACCTTTAACGGTTCAGTACCAAGAAAAGTCATATGCTTATGGTAAAATACCAGGTGGTTACTTTCGCCGCGAAGGCCGTCCTACTGAAAGAGACACATTGATTTCAAGACTTATTGATAGGCCACTTAGACCTCTATTTGCTAAAGAAGTTACTAATGAAATTCAGATTGTTGCTACTTTGATATCTAGTGATCCTAACATTGCTCCTGATGTTCCTGCTTTGATAGGAGCTTCTGCAGCAGCGACTTTATCAGGATTGCCGTTTAATGGTCCTGTTGGTGCAGCTCGTGTTGGTGTTGTAGATGGTAAGTGTGTTCTGTTAGCTAATGAGCCAAAAGCTGGTGAGTCCAAATTAGACTTGTTTGTTTCTGGAACTAAAAAAGCAGTATTAATGGTGGAATCTGAGGCTCATCAATTATCTGAAGATTTAATGTTAGAAGCTGTATTTTTTGGTCATAATGCAATGCAGGAAACAATTACAGCGATAGAAGAGTTTGCTAAAGAGCATGGCAAAGCAAAAATTGAGATAGCTAATGATAAGCATATTGATGAAGCTTTAGAAAAACAAATTATAGATTTCATTCAAGAAGATGTAAAAGCTGCATATAAATGTACTGATAAGGTTGAGCGTACTGCTAAACTTGCTGAAACAAAATCAGCTATGCGCGAAAAGTTTCATGTAGAAGATAATGTATTAGTTAACAAGGATATAAATGCAGTTATGTCTTCTTTTGAGAAGAATACAGTTAGAGGAACTATTTTAGCTGGTGAATCTCGAATAGATGGTAGAAATTTAACTACAGTAAGACCAATTAACATTGACGTATCATATTTGCCAAGAACACATGGCTCAGTATTATTTACTCGTGGTGAAACACAGGCTTTAGTCGCTACAACACTAGGAAGTGGAAGAGATGCTCAAGAAATAGAAGTCGGTGCGTCAGTTGTAAAAGAAAACTTTATGTTGCACTACAATTTCCCTCCTTATTCTGTCGGTGAGGTTGGTTTTATGGGATCTCCTAAACGTAGAGAAATTGGCCATGGCCGTTTAGCTAAAAGAGCTATTTGTCCAGTACTGCCAACAGAAGAAGAATTCCCATACGTTCTTAGAGCTGTTTCAGAGATAACTGAATCTAATGGTTCTAGTTCTATGGCTACAGTTTGTGGAACTAGTCTTGCAATGATGGATGCTGGTGTACCACTGAAAGCCCCAGTAGCTGGTATTGCCATGGGTCTAATAAAAGAAGGTGATAAGCACGCAGTTTTAACTGATATCCTTGGTGATGAAGATCATCTTGGCGATATGGATTTTAAAGTTGCAGGTACTGCAGCTGGTATAACAGCCTTGCAAATGGATATTAAGATTGAAGGTATTGATAAAGACATTATGCAAAAAGCTTTAGCACAAGCTAAAGAAGGCCGTGAGCATATTCTTGGCTGTATGAATGAAGTTCTTTCCAAGCCAAGAGAGACAGTGTCGAAGTATGCACCAAGCTTTTTAACTTTTAAAATAAATCCAGCTAAGATTCGTGAAGTTATTGGTCGTGGTGGTTCTACTATAAAAGAAATTACTGAAAAATTTGGAGTTACAATTGACATTGATGACACTGGCATAATTAAGGTAAGTTCAGTAGAGTCAGAATCTGCAAATCTTGCAAAGGAGCACATCTTAAATTTGGTTGCTGATGTTGAGGTTGGCAATATTTTTGAAGGCAAGATTATTAAAATAATGGACTTCGGTGCTTTTGTTTCATTAATACCTGGTAAAGATGGTTTCTTACATATTTCACAAATAAGTAATGAGCGCGTTTATGATATTCATGATGCACTTAAAGAAGGTGAAATGGTTAAGGTTAAGGTTGTAGAGATAGATCGTCAGGGCCGCATTAGAGTAAGTAAGAAAGAACTACTTAATGAGCAGAATAAAGACGAAGAGTCATCATCACAATAAGTAACTGTGATGAGGCTAAAAAACTTATAGCTTAATTAACTACCAATGTTAAAATAGCTATAAGTTTTTCTCTTATATAATATATAAGCTATTTAATATCATTATGATAGGAAGTTATTTTGCAAAGTAATAATTCCAATAATAGTTCTGAAAGTGTCAATAAAACAGTATCAAGTTGGTCTAAGTTTATAACTTACATGAACTATGTGTTTTTCTATATACGATTTGTTTTTATTTATTTGCTAAGTGCTTTACTAGAGATCATGGGGATTAGTTCCTTTTCACCAGCGGTGCTTTTGGTGTTTGGTATTGGTCTAACTGTTGTAATTATATATTTTATTGTAGGCAATGAGAATGATGATAAGTCTGAATATCTTTTAAGCAGGCTGAATCTAGATGATGACTTAAAGATTAATTCAGATAATGAAGCCACGTCTAGTCTTTCATTGAAATTCTATTTAGCCACTGAATATTTATTTGATATTAGTTGGATGTTTGGATTCTCCCGCCAGTTTATTTTAACATATTATACCCAAAGTCACGCAATTGCTTTTTTGTCTTCATATCAACTACTAATATTCTTAGGTGCAGCCTGGCTTTCTATATTGTTGCTATCTATAAAATATAATGAGTTGTCAGGAAGGATCACAAGGCAGAACAAAATATTTGCTATTATAGATAGAGCCAAACTTGATGATAATATTTTTTGTCAGGATAAACCTGAATTTAATAACCGCCTATTACTATCATTAAAGTACATAGCTATTAGTCTTTTACTTTTTGTGGGCTTCCAATTTTATTTATCTGGCAGTTTTAGTATTGTAAATCCGTACAGCATTTCGCTATGTTTACTTACTGGTTTAACAACCACTTCACTTAGTTATGTTTTTTTGGGGCATAAGAGTGGTTATTGGAGTGCCGTTTGGGTTGGCTTTATGACTTTGTCAGCAACTATGGGCGTCATATTTTTAGGTAAAGTTGCATTTATGGCGGTGCTTGGTAATGTTGTTTCAGATTTTTATTATGCTCGTGGTGTTGGTATATTCATAGGTTGTGCTATTGGAGTTGGTATAATATATGGCCAGATTCTACAGCATTTTTCAAATTGCAATTATAAGATTTCAGCAATAGAAGATGCTATAGAGGCTAATAAGATAAAAGATATAGATACAATTAAAAAAACAATTCCCAGAGAGCATACTGATAAAGATCAAGATGCAGCACTTTCTGGTGGAAATAGACTGGTCACACCTGTTTTTATGCATAAATAAAAATACTATTTGTTTTCGTATCGGGGCTTTAGTCAAGCGTTTGCGTAACACTTGTTGGGCTGTCATTTCGACCTTTATTTTCTTTCCTCGGAGGAGTAACATTGCCACCTGTAGGATCTGGTCCTTCTTTGAATTCACTGCTATTAGGACGAGAAAGATTAGTTGCTTGATTAATAATTACAGGATGATTACTATCACCTTTAATATGTGAATTAAGTTCTGGTACTTTTTTAGACAATTGGTTAATGCTATTGTTATAGCTATCGATAAATTTATATGTTACAAATGTTGCGACCAATGCTGCAGCATAGTATCCGAGTATTCCTGGCAACATGAATATTGTAATATAGCAAACTGCTGTAAATAGTATAAGTGAGGATGCCCCTACAACTAGCATATGGTTTTTTTCTAAGGTAGAGTTATCATCATCACTTCGATTATTTATTGCTTCTTTAACATCAATTATAGAGGTTTTAAAGTTTATATCTGGCGAAGTAGCTGTATTCCATACAGAAGGGAAATATAAGACGGCTACAGTGCTCCCAATGGCTACCGCTAGTATCGATCCGATGGATGTTCCGCTTAGCATCGGAATAGAGTATATTCCTAACGCAACTGAAATAAGTAGACAGACAGAGTGCAATAATGTAACAGTTAGGCCAGATTGGTATATTAGATTTAATCTGCTTACGTCTGGTTTATTATATTGATCTTCAGATGTTTTGCCTAGTAACACTCCTGAAAATAGCATGACACAAGTGCCTATAACTATAGCTGTAACTATTTGATGAATTAATGGCCACACAATCATAGCTGTAGCTATTCCAAGCACTAAGCTTAGCATAAACTCATTTCTATATATTGCATCCATTGCAGAGGACTTTTCCTTTTCTTCTGGAAAATATTCTTGTAAAAATGCTGCTTTCTTCTGAAACTTTTCTAAAGTAGCGCGGCTATAGTCACTAAGCAGGGAATAAACTGCGATAAATGAAGTTATGCCTACAACTAATGCTGCAGCTAGAGCAAATGGAGGTAAGTACACAAGTAGTATAGAGTATACTTGCATGCCTGATAATACTCCAAGTCCTAAAGCCCCAATTGCAACTGCAATATTTAAGAAATATTCTGTTTTTTGATTTTTATCAGGCCCTAATATTTTGTTTGTTGCTTGGCTTCTATCTGCTTTTGCAAATACACGTATTATAGATGGTCTTGTCATATTATATGAAGAAGCAAATCCTGCTATACATGTAGCTCCTACTATAGCAGCTATTGCAATAGGGTTAGTAACGCTTATCCCAAAGATTATAGGGAGTATACTCAGTACTATTTTGCTACTTACAGCTGCAGTAATTGCTGCATTAACCAAGGCATTTAGGCAGCCAAGAACATTACCTGTATTTGCAAAAAAATTACTTGAGTTATTTACTTTATCTAAGTGGTTATAGACTTCAGCATCAATTCTATTATTTAATCTCTTTTGCATGAGTTGTATCGAAAACTCTCTATCAAGATTATCTTTATATAGTCTTCTTTCTTCTGCTATTTCAGCTTTTATAGCATGAAGACTTTTTCCACCGTTATCTTTTAATCTCTCACTTTCTATTTCATCAAAACCACTTAAAAACCCATTTAGAAGTCTATCTTCTTCAATTTTATCATCGTTTGTATCACCAATAAGACTACCTGTAGCTATTATATAGCGTCTGAACAGGGCAACATCTTTTAGTACTTGCTTCTGTATATCTTGGCTTTCCTTTTCCATTTCTAGTTCAAATTTATATAATGGAGAGTCCTCAACAAGAGCGTCAATTGTTTGTAGCTGTTTGTAAAGATTGCTTATTGGAGATATATCTCCTTTTATATAGCTACACATATGTGTGATTGTCATCTTTTCAATATCGCCGTTACCTAGTTTTATAGCTTTTCTTAGGCGTTGTAATTGCGCTTGGTATATTATGCTAAATAATGCATCGTTCACTTGCTCTTGGCTAGGGCTTTGATGTTTTATTTTAGTTAGCTCAGAGATAGCGCTCCTAATCAGAGCTTTAGTTTTAGTTCTGCTTTTAAAGCTATCTATAGCTTTAGTTCTTATTATAAAGCCATGAATAGTTTTATTTTTAATTATGCTATTACTTTCATTACTTGTTTCTTTAGCCTTCTCTTCAAGCGCATCTTTTCCAGCTTGTAGTTTTACTCGATTAGTAGTTATGTTAGTCGCTAGCACCCATAGGGTTAATGTAGTCGCTAGTGCAAATAACATAAATGGTAATAGAGCTAATCCATAATTTATAGTTGCGAATATTGTAATAGATAGAGCCGCACTGGATATTATATAGCCAATTAATTTAACATAGAATAGGGCGCCATTTTTTTTGCTTTTTTCTATTTTTGCGTTCAGGGCGCTATTATCACGTATTTCTTTATTACGTTCATCTATACCTAGATTTACCTTATCATAGACTAGAGGTTGAAATAACTGCTGAAAGAAAGGCAGCATAATTAAAGATGTTGAAACCATCATGAAAATTCTTTCGCTAATTTTAAAAGCATATATATTGTGGCTGATACCATCTACACTAGCTATGGCACCTATATCAGGAAAACCCAGCAGGCCAGTTGTAAAACCATTTGCAACTGCAATAATAATTGATATATACCAAAAAGATTTTGTTTTTTTACTAGTTTCAATGTCCTTTTTTATAGCTGCATTTAAATCGGCGATTGGTATTTCTCGATCTTTTATGGCACCTTGAATTATATTTGTCATAATATAACCTCATATTTAAATACTTATATATTTATTGTACTTATTAAATATTAAGGAAATATTAAATGATTAAAGATTTTTTTATTTTTAAGTTGATTTTATTGTTTTTGTTTACTTACCTTGCTTTAATTTCAGACTCACACCTGGATTTACATCTGTTTTTTTTACAGGGTCATTTCCATCTTGTATTACACTTGCAGTTGTTGTATTTGCTGTCATTACCTGTGCAGAGCCGATTTTAACATGTGTTTGATTTGTATTTGGTGTAACCCCATCTTGTTTCTTGGGCAGAACAAATGTATATGCAGGTTTTAGGGATATGTCCCAATATACTAAAGGTATTAAGTAGTATAGAGAGCATGCTACTAATCCTCCTAAAATAATTGCGATTACTATGCCAAAAACAGGGGATGAGACTGCTAAGGCGGCTATAATTAATTGAGCTATAGCTGGGCCTGCTGTTATTGCAAAAGAAGCGCCTAATACTGTAGCCACAGCCAGCCTAAGCCTATAATTGATTATGCTTTTTATGGATGATTCGTGTGGATTGTTTGCATTTATTATATCTTTATTGTTAAATACGGCGCATAGGAGAAATACACTAAAAGCAATAGCTGCACTTATCATTATTGGTGTTAATAATCCTAGTGGTAATGCAAAAATAGTAATTCCTAAGCAAATTACAAAAACTGCAGCAGCTATTCTAGCATGTTTATCTTTGGTTGTTTTTGCATTTTCATATTTAGCCTTATCTTCTTCTGTGAAAAAAACATCTTTCATCAATTCTTTTGTTTCCTTTTCTTTTGCCTCTTGGAGAAAGGTGCTGCTATATGATGAAAATGCAGCAATAAATGTTAAAGCGGCAACTATTATTACAATTGTTAAAACCATAGCTGCAGGCAATGTAAATGGCAATGCCGCTGAGGCTGCGAATATAACTACAGATATGGCTGCTAAAGCTGTAATTGCAATGGTAGCGAGTAGGCTTAATATTAGATTCTTCTTGTTTTCAGAGGCTTTTCCTAATATAAAACTAAACCATTCATAATAAGATTTATGTGGTTTTAAAGTAGTTTCCTTGTCTATTATTTTACCGAAACTTTTAAAGCTATGTTCCATAAATTCTTTGGTAATTGTTGCTGAGTGTACAGTTCCAGCAGCAAATAGGAGAACAGCTACGCAAGCTGCAGCTATAACTGGTATTTGAATGCCCGGGAAAAATATTATTAAAAATGCAGTTAAACCTCCAATGCCAAATGTGCATGTTAAAATGCCGTTTACTACTGCGTTTACATTGCCAATGTAGCTTCCTATTGAACCTAGGCGCTTTTGGTATTTTGTGCCCACCACATATTTTTCTTCATTTATTTCTAGTTTTTTATTTAACAAGCACCATTCTTTTCTTTTTTTATGGTCATCTTTTGCATCTTTATATGTTTGGAAATATGAGTATAAATATTTTTTTCTGTGTCCATCAATAATTGTATTAATATAATTATCAATATCACTGTCATCTTTCCCTGTAGCTATCATTGTTCTTAATTTATGCATTGCTCTATATAGTTCTTTATATTCTTCAGGGCTCTTAACATTAACATTAAATCTTATTTCAGCATTAACAACTTTTTGATAGCTGCTATTTTCATCGAAGTATGTTAATATTCTGTAATCTGTTAATTTCCCTTCTCTTATTTGTATTATTATCTTCTCTAACTTTGCTTCTTGCTTTTCATGTGTATACAGATCATCTGAAATAGAAATAATAGTGGATAATTCCAAGAGCATTTCTACAGACTCTGAAATTTCCTTATGCGAACTTGATTTTGCTTCTGTTTTATAAGCTAAGATAAGAAAAGTAATAAGTATGCCGATAGCTAAAGCTAGTATAAATATTTTATCTGGCGTAGTCATTGTGAGTATGGCTGTACCAGTTAATAGTTGATCAACAGATATTATTATAGCTGCTGCTGGCACTCCCATAAATGAATTAGCGATAGCATTTATAACTCTTACACTAAACAATGCCAGCTTTATTGGTTTTCTTGTAATTTCTCTCTGCAAGTCTTCAGGTATTGTATGGTCTGATATTTCTTTTAAGATTTCTTCTTCAATTAGGGTGTATTTTTTTTCATTTTCATTATCTATAATCTGGCGATGACTGATTTCTGTTATAATATCATTAACAAGACTAGCAGCTATGGCTGCTTCAGTTGAATGTTCTTTTTGTTTTTCTCTAGAATGCATAAATCACCATATGACTATAATGTTTACTTATTATAGCAGATAATAGTAATTGTTGCTGTTATAGCTTATAGGTGATCTTAAATTAAGTGTTTTAAGACAAGTTTTTAATGAACTAGGAAACTTTATTAATCATGTTTTTTGTGGTGTTAGAGATATTTCTTCATTAATTATGTTTTGTATTCCAACATCAGTACATTTCAGTTGTTTTGAAAAGCTCATTGCGTCTTTGGAGTCGCCGCTTCCATTAAAAGACTTTTCTATGTTTTTAAATGCTCCTGAAAACACGGCTGGAAATGCAATAATAGCAGCTCCAAAAACAATACCACCGTATATATTCAGCATGCTTGTAGTAGCTAATGCAGCTGGTAAAAAGGTATACCAGAATGAGCCTACTTTAGAAGTTCCTATAGCTCCCATAGCTGCTGTTGCAAAGGCCATAACTGCTATTGTCACTAATTTTATAGTTTCCCGGCTGTATTCCTTGAAATTTTTTGCTGATAAAATCCCTGTGTCGTTTATAAATAATCCGATAGTAGTTATTGTGGCTAAAGCAATAACTGTTATAAGAGGCATAGGCAGTAAAGCTAGGTTAATAAAAAGTATTACAAAAATGGTGGCCATGTTGATTGTAAACAACAAAATTGCGCCAAAATGTTTTGCCAATTTTAACAGTGTTTCTGGAAATGACTCCTGATTTTTTTTATCATGATTTATAAATTTATACACATCGCCATAAAGAAATGAGCTTGTTGAAATTATAGTTAATGCAAAGCCAACTAATGCAAAACTAAGGCCTAATAATGTATTAGTATTGCGGGTATCTAGAATATATTTAGGGTCTATTAAGTTAGTCATGTTGCCAGATAAAATTTCAACTAGCATAGAGCCAAAATAAAATCCTGTATAGTAGTTAAAGCCAGCAAAGCCAATGCCTACAGCCAGAGATATTAACATTGCTACGAAGACAACAAGGTTTTTAGTTGAAAAAATATCAAAATGTTTAGTTGAGAAAATACCAATATTGATGCTGCTTTCATACCAGCCCCAAAAAGAATATGCCAAGTTTTCACCAACATCCCTAGTTTTCAGCCTTGTTAAAACAGCTGCAGCTGTTGCTCCAGCTATAAAGCAAGCAACAGTTGTAGTTACAGCAATTGCAAGTGGTATAATTGGTGAAGCAATAATGCCTATCTTAAATAGTAAGTCACAGGCAAAGGCAGCGACATTAAGACCAGAGATTGCAACCCCAACTGAGTTGACTAAAATAGCATTAATCCAGCCAATAATATCAAAAACATTTTTTGTTACCTGAATGGGATACTTGTCATTCAGCTTTAGCTTGTTATATTCATTTTTAATATCACCTTGGAGTTGTGCATCATCTGAGGGTTGTGCACCATCTTCCTTTGATATAAGATCTGCAATCTGCTTTATATCATTAAGAACATCTTGTGTTTCATCAAGATTGTTTAGGTATTGAGTTAAATTTTCACTCTTTGCCTTTATATCACCTAACTCAAAACTTTTTACCATAAAGCTTTTTACTACAAGTTTTGCTACTTGGTCATTTGTAGCATCCTTAAAGTGGCCTTTATAACTAGCAATAGCTTTGTATAGATCATGAAATTGATGCGTTGTTATTTTATCATCCCAGTACATGCCTGCGGTGATGTTTTTTATTTCAGTGGCATAAATAGCCGCCCATACAACAGCTGACACTGCAACTAGAGGTATTAATACAGTAAGGCTCGATAACCACATTAACCATGGAATAGATGTGGTTATAAAAAATGGTATTATAGATCCAGCTAATGCTAATCCACATAAAATAGGGGCAGCAGTAAGGAAATAACCAATAGGGCTATTAGAGTACTTTTTAAAAGAGTATTTAGGTGGCTCTAAAGATTCCGGTATGTCTGTATTAATTGCTGGTTTTTGCTTCATGTGGTTATTTCCCTTTTTAACTGGTTGTTATTATGGATTCTTTTGGATTTCCGCCCCATTTTTGGCATTTTCTACACTAGATTCTGCAGTATTAAAACCATCGCTTTTTTCTTGTTTAAAAGTATGTGCTGCGAAGCCATGCTCGCAATTACGAACATTTTTAACATCCTTACCACCGAACCAATCACCGTAATTTACCAAGAAATTACTAACTACACTCTGCGCTTGGCACACGTAAACTATAGATCCAGTCAACCATACTGCTATAGACCCTAATTGTTGCAATGCAGCTGGTAGTGACGACACTACATAATATTTTACTGAGTAAACAGAGAACAAAGTTACTAAAGCTACAACTGAAAGTGAAAAACACATATCAAAAATATCTTTACTGGTCCACTTGCTTTGGTTACCATCTGCTCCTGGATCCTCTGCTGCTACTAGATTAGTAAGCCCTTCAGTTATATAACGCAGAAACAAGCATGTTGTGCCAATAGCAACCAAAATACCACTGGTAGCACCTATAACCATTCCTGCAAGAGTGGTTGGTCCCGCTAATGTTGCAAGTGCTGCCGTACTTGTAAGTAGAGCTGGGTTAAGATATACAGCTACTAGGAATATTCCAAACTGGTAATTAAATGTGCCAATTGCGCATCCCATACATATAGATGAAATTACGCCAGTAACCATAAGTAGGGACCTTGCAGGTTTGCGCCACCAGGCTGCTTTTTTAGACTTTTCTGCAGGCGTTCCTGTAGGGCGCGTAACGTCTAAATAATCATAGTAAAATGACTTGCATATGCCTGTTATCGCTGGCACTGTATTTGATTTATATGCCCAGTAACCTGCATATGCCATTAGCGCACCCATGGCAAGTGGAACTATTGGTGAAATAAATGCCACATTAACTAGCCCCAACAGAAATCCAGTTGTAGTTAGTCCTGCAACAAAACAACCAAATCCATTTCCAAAAGATGCTGCAATCTCTGCAATTTGCCCACTAATCAGTTTGACGTTCCTAATGCCATTAGGGTGTGCAGAATTGTGATCCAAACTTCGTTGTTGCTTTTGACGACGATCTTTTAATACTTTTATCTTAAAATCATCAGTATGTAATTTACCTGTGTTGCTACTTAAAAGTTCACGGAACTCTTGTAATAATACGTTTATATCAAGATTGTCATTTGTTGTTATGTCAGAGTTTTCAAGTGTTTTCCGGATGTTTTCAACAACTGAGTCTTGCAACTCGTTGTCTTTCTTACCTGGGTGTTTTTTCATCTCCTGTTTTTGTATATGATAGCCAGCTTCACTATTGATTATTTTTCCAAGCAATTCAATTTGCTCGTCTTCAGATTTGCCTTTATTGCTAGCATCATTTAGCGCATCTACGGCAAGAGCATGAAATTTATGTAGCTTTTTGTCTCTAACTTTTTCGGTTTCTTCACCTGGATTTTTGAATGCGAACTGTGTAGATATTCTGCCTCTTACGCCTTCAAAATTTGTTTCACGCCAGAAGATAGTTCCTATTACCAAAACTGCCCCTATAGCCCATCCAGGAATGCCAATTGCCATTAGTGGCGTAATCGAGCCAGCGGCTATACCTAGAGCTGCTACCCAATTCCCCCAGCCAATGTCAGCGTAAAAACTTCTGGCTGCTTTTACTTTCTCTACATCACCCTTGCTTATAACTTGGAAGGGGGCGCTTTTGTAAATTTCTATGAGCTTTGCAAAATCAGGTTTTATCTGTGAGTTTTGTGTTGTTTCATTTTCGCTAGTATTTACTTCAGATATATCATCTACAGCACTACTGAACGTTACACTCCCTGCCAATGTTCCTCTTGTATTATTATGATCTTGGTTACCGTATTGATTGCTCTGCATTTAGGTTCTCCTACTATTGTGCCATTATCCATGTTATTGGCAGGTTTATCTTTAATCCATGACCTTGGTTTTTAC